>DATMGZ010000178.1:0-11542 GCA_035555155.1 Solirubrobacteraceae bacterium
CCTCCGGCCGGCGGGTTCGGGGCACCGATCCGCCCGAGGAGGCCCGACGCTTAGGCGACCGGGGCGCCGAGCGTGACCGTGCCGGGCCTAACACTCAGCAGAATGAGATGCGGACCCCTCACACTGACCGACCGCACGGTAGTCGCCCATGCGGCGAGCGTGACCGAGTGCGCGCCGGCTGGCATCGAGATTCGCCAGGGGACTTCCGGTTGCGTTGGCTGGCTTGCCGCGATCCGGACGACCATCGTCGTCGCGGCGGACGCCCGTACGACAACGCGGACGTACTTCAGCTGCGTCCCACCGGCATCGTCGTGGAACGACGCCCATCTGACCACCCCGGTGGTCAGATCGACGCCGGCGATCCGACCCTCGCCGAACGTTCGTGCCGTGGTCGACCAGTACGGCAAGAGCCCGTCGCCCAGCTCAGAAGTGCCGTCGTTCGTCGGGTAATAGATCGGATATGGGACAGTGCTGTCAATGAGCGATCGCTCGCCCGCCCTGCCGAGCGCGGCGATACCGGCACCGACCCGGTCGGCCTCAGCCATGCCGGCGCGGCCGGATTGGATCCCGAACTCATTGGCGTTGAAGGAGTGGTGCATGAGGTTGAAGAGGTATGCCCCACAAAACGCGAGGGCGGCGACGGTCACGGCAATCGTGTGCCACGGCGGCGGGTGGTCAGGGCGCCCTTCGCGCTCATTTGGCCGGGGGCGTACCGCGCCAGCGACTGAGATCGCGAACAACAGCGGTAGAAACGTCACGTACCGCGGCGTCGTCGCGGCCACGCCGGCACCGAGGTAGTCTCGAGTGGCGGCGATCGGGATACTCACGAGCACGGTCGTCACGACGAACACCACCGGCGCCAGCCATTCGAAGCGGCGACGCCCTACGAGCCAGCCCGCGGCGACGCCGAGCACGACGAGCGGCACCACGACGCTGAACAACTGAAACGAGTCCAGGGCTCCGCCGGGAGCGCCCGTTCCGACCAGCGAGGACGGAAGCTCGCGTCCGGCCATCTCCAACAGCAGCTCGAGCCAAGCACCGAGGGTCGGCAGGATGAGGGCCTCGTGCCACGGCTGCAGCTCGACGTAGACAAGGAACGCCAGCGCGACAACGTAGAACGGCACCTGCGCCAGCAATGCTCGCCGCACGGGCTGCCGTCCACGAGCGAAGCAAGCCCAGATCATCGTGATAGTCGCCGGTACCACCAGCGCCGTCTCCCAAGAACAGACGGCCAACGCCGTCGCGACGAGACCCAGCGCATATGTCCACCAGCGCCCGGTCGACAGCCAACAAACGAAGCCCAGGCAGGCGCCCGCGGCGAAGTCAAACCGCGACCGTCGACGTCGCCGCGGTAGCAACCCACTGCGAGGCAGCGATCAACACCAAGGAGGTCCCGAACAGGAAACCGACCAACAGATGGAACCCGCGCGGCCCCCACACGGCATCCAGCAGCCGAATCAGCCAATACGTTCCGAACCCGTGGATCACCACGTACACAACCACGGCGGCGGCGTAGCTCGTGTGCAGCGGCGCGGCCGTCAGCCACTCCAGAAACCTATTGACGGGCTGAAGCCGGTAGCCGCCGATCGGCGTGAACAAGAGCCGCAGGCTCAGACCCGCCCTGGCCGCGCCGATATTGCGAAAGTCGTCGAGGAAAAACCCGCCCTTATCCAGAATGTGCAGCTCGACTAACGCCGAGAGGACGGCGACCACCGCCACCGGGCCACGACGCGCGACGGCTGCCCAGGACCCATGCCTGTGCAGCCAACCGAAGTCTGCAAACCGTGGCGGACGGGGCATCGTCGTCGCGGTCATCCGACGGCGAACGTACCAGGAGTACAGCCAAGATAAGCCGAAAAGGCGTAATAGGCGGGTTCGAGCCCCGGGAAACCTGATCTCCAGGGTCGCTCGGCACCAGATCGCCCCTCGGAGGCGCTCCGGAGGGCAGTCGAGTCAGCCGCAAGGGCCGGCTCCGGCTGCTGAGAGGCTCTCAGCAGCGCTGATGCACCTTTTGCCCTTATGTTGCCTGGACCCCTATCGCAGAACCCTGCGACCCAGGGTCGGCGGGTTGGGGCCAGTTTCGAGGCCCTTCTCTGCTATCCCCGGACGATCGACGCCACCACGGCGCCGTCCCGAGCCGCAAAGGCCAGAACCACTGCCAGAGGGGTCCGGGTCGGCAGTGCCCTCGGCCCGTCAGCGAGCCCTATCCGCGCTAGTCCGTCCGGGTTGGGGCCAGTTTCGAGGCCCTTCTCTGCTATCCCCGTTCATGGCTCACCGGCGCGTACTCCGCGTCCAGATACTTGTGCATGGTTCGGGTCGCCGGCTGGGGCCCCTATCTACCATCCCGTGAACCTGTAGGCGGGAGCGGCGCTCAGCAGCGCAATTACGTCAGCGGAGAATCTCGACCAGCAGCACCCAGCTGTTGGCCAAGCCGGCGATGAGGGCGAACAGGATGGCCGGGGCGATCCAGTAGAGACCGCCCCCGGACGCGGCGATCAGGCTGATCCCGGCCACCGCCACCAGCACCGGGATCACGATGCTGGGCAGGAGTCTCGTCGCGAGCCACCCCACGCGCGGTTGCTTGTCCGTGCGCTGAGACGGCCGGTTGAGCGTCGACAGAATCCCGCCGATGACCACGCCGATCACGATCAGCTCGCTGCCCAGGAGAGTCCTCGACTGGCTGGGGATGAGCATCACGATGCCGAGCACCATCGGCACGACGAACAGGACCAACGTCTGGCCGGCCCGGGCCGGCAGCGTCGGGTCTCTCAGGATCCGCTCGATGTTGATCGAGACCGCAACGACCAGCAGTCCGCTCAGAGCAGCGGCGGCGCCGACAACGGCAACGCAGAAGTCGATCCACTCGTGAGCGACATATCCGGTCAGCGGTGAACCTTCGCCCGGCCGCGGGGAACACCTGCCTCGCGTCTCAGGCGCGCCGCGTGGGGCGCGGCGGTCCCTTCACCCGAGCATTGTCGCCAGGCCCGCCGCCGCCGTCGTCGCGATCGCATCGCCGCGCTGATCGCCGACCAGGCCGCCCTCCATGCGGTTCATGACGTAGGCGATCGTGACCCGGGCGTCGAGGTCGTTGAACACGAGCGAGCCGCCGTATCCGCCCCAGGCGCAGGAGTGGGGTCCCAACGGCATGGTGGCGAGCGGGCGTTGCCGTGGCCACTGGCGGCCGGGATCTCGGCCCGACGCCACCACTCCTCGGCGGTCGTCTCGCCGGTAACGACGGGGTTGCTGAGCGTGCGCACACCGAGCTCAGTACGCCGGTGGTGCCTGCGCCGCCAGTCGCGCCAGCGCCGCACGAACCCGGCCGTCGCGCTCCGCGCCGGCGGGGTCGGTCCAGCGCCAGCCGACCCCGGACTCGATCACGAACGCATCCCGGCGGTGGCTCTGGACCCGCTCGACGGCGATCTCCACGGCCACGACCCCGTCGACCAGCTCCTCCGCGAGCACGCGGGCGCTGCCGTGGGCGGTGACCGCGACATCGTCTGCCGACAGGATCACCAGCGCGACCACAGGATCGGCGCGCAGGCGGGCGAGCGAGGTGCGTCCCGCGCCGAGCGCCAGCAGCACCCGCTGCGGCCCGGCCCGGAGCGCAGTCGAGACGGGAATCGCATGGGGCGCGTCGCCCTGCGTCGAGAGGATCGTGACGGTCCCGGGTGGCCACTCGGGCAGCATCACGACGGACGCTAGCGGTACGGGCTCGGGACCAGCGGGCGGGAGCGCCGCCGCGGACCCGGAAGGCGCGTGAGCCCGGTACGCAGATTCGGCCCTCGGCGCCGTAGGGCGAGGCTACCGCGCCCTCCCCGTCGACCCTCGCGCCGGGGCGCGACCCCCTGTACCCTCAAGTCGAACGCATGGCGTACGCTGAGCAGAGCCCAAGGATGAGGGGGCCGATCAACGAGCATGCCTCCGCTCTCGCCGATGAATGGCGGTCGCTGACCCGGGTCGCGACGGCAGTGGCGCTGCTCACCGCGCCCGCGTTGTTCATCGTCCTGTACGGCTCCGATCACCTCGGGCTGATCGGGTCGCTGGCGATCACGGCGATCGGGGTGCTCCTGTTCCGCGGCGCGGTCGAGGTGATCGCGCGCAAGCTGATTCCCTCCCCCAGCCTGTACGGCGCCGACTCCGAGCTGCGCGAGGAGGACATCGTCGCGCGCCGGCGCTTCTGGTACTGGCGCGGGCGATTCAGGCTGCTGTTCGTGCTGCTCCTGATCGGGCTCGTGCTGCTGTTCCTGTGCCAGGTCCTGTTCTGGTTCGCCGGGGTCCCGTCGTCGTTCTTCAACCCGATCCCGGCGCTGCGCCAGCTCTACCCCACCTCCGAGCTGCCCCAGCTCGCGCTCGTGTTCGTGCAGCTGCCGCTGTTCTTCCTGATCAACTTCGCGATCTTCTTCGGTCCGTTCCTGCTGATGGCGGTGCGCCAGATCCGCAGCTACGAGCCGGGCGACGCCAGCTGGGGCGTCAAGATCGATGACGTCCGCGGCCAGGCCGAGGCCAAGGAGGAGATCACTCGCGTGATCACTCTGTGGCAGTCGGGCGAGGAGTTCGAGAAGGCGGGGGGCAAACGCGAGCGCGGCCTGCTGTTTCTCGGCGCTCCGGGGACGGGCAAGACGATGATCTCGAAGGCGATCGCGACGAACTTCAACTGCCCGTTCGTGACGATCCCGGGCTCCGGCTTCGCCGGCATGTTCATGGGGATGGACGCGATCACGGTGTCGTTGCTGGCGCGGCGCGCGCGGCGCTTGGCGACCAAGTGGGGCGGCCAGTGCATCGTCTTCATCGACGAGATCGATGCTGTCGGCATGCGCCGTCAGGCGCTGGGCGCCGGCTCCCCGGCCGGCGCCGTGACGCCGACGAGCCCGGGCTCGCTGCACGACTTCTGCTTCTTCGGCCCCAACGGCGCGCTGACCTCGACCGGGGATCTGGTGGTGGAGACGCGCGAGTGGCGCGAGCGGCTGTTCGCGCAACGGGCCGAGGCGTCGCGGGCTGGCTACTCGACGTTCGGCGGCCGGGTGAGCGACCGGATCCGCCGCTACTACCCCGGGTTTGGGATGGCGGCGGCAGCGGCATGGCGCTCAACCAGCTGCTCGTGGTGATGGACGGCATGGACGAGCCGCCGATGATGAAGAAGTGGCTCACCAACCGCTTCAACACGTTCCTCGACGCGATGTTCGTGGTCCCGCGCCGAATCGGCAAGGTCTCGCTGCGCATGAAGCCCGCGAAGGCGAGGACGGAGCAGATCTACTTCATCGGCGCCTGCAACGTGCCGATCGAGGTGCTCGACCCGGCGCTGACCCGGCCGGGACGCATGGGCCGTCACATCTGGTTCCGCACGCCGACCAAGGACGACCGGATCGACATCTTCGACCTGTACCTCAACAAGGTCGCCCCCGAGCCCGACCTCGACACCGGCCGCCGCCGCGACGAGCTGGCCCGGATCACGAACGGCTATTCGCCGGCGATGATCGAGCAGGCCTGCTCGATGGCGCTGACCGTCGCCCATGCCGAGGGCCGCAAGGTGTTTGGGTTCCAGGACATCGTGCAGGCGATGACGACGGTCGAGTCGGGGACGGCAGTCGGGATCCAGTACGTCGAGTCCGAGACGCGCGCGGTCGCCCTGCACGAGGCCGGCCACGCCGTCGCCAGTCACGTCTACGCCAAGGACGTGCTGTCGACGCGGCTGTCGATCCGGATGCGCGGCGGCTCGCTCGGACACCACCAGGTGATGGAGCGCGAGGAGCGCTTCTCCAAGTTCCGCAGCGAGGAGATCGGGAACCTGATCTGGACGCTGGGCGCGATGGCGGCCGAGCACGTCTTCTACCGGGAGAACTCGATCGGCGTCGGCGGCGACGTGCAGAGCGCGACCGCTCGGGCGGCCTGGATGGTCGGGATGTGCGGGATGGGGCCGCTGCCGGTCGAGCTTTCGCGGGAGTACGCGACAGAAGAGGATGAGCAGGCGGCCCGCGAGCAGGTCGAGAAGCGGCTGCAGCGGATCGGCGTGACGATCATGAACCGCTCGCAGTCGGGCGGCCCGATGACCAGCGACCCGATCGGCGGAGTGCTAGGGGACCGCGACAAGCGGGCGGCCGCGGCCCAGCTGCTCGGCCAGGCCTACCTCACCGCCTACGCGCTGGTCGATCACAACCGCGAGGCCGTCGAGCAGATCGCCACCGAGCTGATCGAGCGCAAGGAGATCTACGGCGACGAGGTCGTCGACCTGCTCAACAGCGTCAGGCTCGAGCGACCCGAGTTCGACCTGCTCGACGAGGCGACATGGCCCAAGATATGAGCGACCGGGCCCCCGAATCCCGGCACTTCGCCGCCGAGGAACACGCCGCCGAGGCGCCGATCAAGGCGCGGGCCGCCCTCGCCACCTCACGCTCCGCCCCCCGCCGCGAGACCTCCCCCCACGCCCACAAGTTCCGTATCGCCACCGCCGCGCTGGTGGGGATCGCGATCGTCGCGGTCGCGGTCGCGGTCGCGATCGCTGCGGGCACGAACCAGAGCGCGACCGCGCAGTCCGCGCAGTGGTCGGAGTGGTCGCCGCCCGACGGCGGCTCGTTGGGCGCGCGGGAGATCGCCGACCACATCGCCCCTCTGTACCGGATCTCGTCCGTCGACCAGCTCGCGGTGGTCACCGTGGTCAACCTCAGCGATCCCAACAACCCGTTGAAGGTGGCGGTGCGCCCGGACCCGACCTCGAGCTCGGTGTCGGTGCTGAGCGGCAGCACGATCGCCTACAACCTGTGCGGGATCGGCGCCAGCAACTGCGCGATCGGCGTCGGGCAGCCCTCGGTCGACCGCCTGCTGCTGCTGCGCCGCGAGGCGCTGGAGCTGGCGATGTACAGCTTCAAGTACATCCCCGGCACCGAGAACGTGGTCGCGATCCTGCCGCCCGGCCACACGACGACCACGAGCACGCTGACCAGCCGCCCCCCCACCGCCAACTCGAGCGCGACGACCAAGCCGCTCAACGTGGCGCTGCTGTTCGTCAAGCCTGAGCTGCAGCCGTTCCTGAGCCAGCCCCTGGCGGCGATCCTGCCCGAGCAGTTCCCGCCCACGGTGGCCCGGATGCGCGCCGCGCCCGAGGCCGGCCTCGTCAACCAGATCACCGCCCGCGGCCTGTTCTCCCAGAGCCTCGTGCAGGCTCAGGACGGCAGCACGCTGATCATGCTCGACCCGCTGCCGCCGCAGTGACCCCGCCGGCGCGGTGAGGCGGGCGCCGGCGCGGGCGGCGCTGGCGCGGGCGAAGGCCCGGCTCGATCCGCTCGCGCTCTACCCGCGTCCGGTGGCCGTCGATCACGTGCACGTGCTGACCATCCCGTGGCTGTTCCGCGCGCCGTGGTTCCGGCGCTTCGACGGCTACGCGATGTGGAACCTGATCCTGTTGCGCTCCGCTGCGCTCGAGCACGACGACGAGCTGATCCGCCACGAGCTCTGCCACGTGTGGCAGATGCAGCACCGGCCGCTGCGGATGCCGCTGTCCTACCTTCGGGTCGGGTACGCGGCCAATCCCTACGAGGAGGAGGCGCGCCGCGCCGCCTCGTCGGGCTCGTCCGGCTCGCCGCGCTCATAGCCCGGGCAGGCGAGCACGGGCAGGCGCGGGTAGCGCGCGAAGCGGTCGGGCTCCGTTCGTGAGCGACGGCACAGTGAGAACACCGAGCCGCGCGTGGTGCGCACGATCTGCTGGTGGCGGCAGGAGCTGCACAGGCCGGCGGAGGGGCTCCTCATCGGAAGGCCGCCTCCGAGGTCGCGGCCCAGGCGGCCAGGGCGACGCAGCCGCCGGTCGCCGCGGACAGAAGGCGAGCGCGCGCCCTCACCGTCGTGTGAGCTCCTCCAGCAGCAGGACGTGCGAGGTGTACGGGCGGCCGGTCACCTGCTCGAGTCCGAGCTCGCAGGTGCGGTTGCTGCTCAGGCAGGCGTCGAAGTGGCGGCCGTCGAGCTCTCGGGCGACGTCGCCGACGGCCGACTGCGGCAGCTCGGGATGGAGCAGGCCGCGGTCGCCGGCCATGCCGCAGCAGGTGGTGGACACGGGCACGGTCACCTCATCGGCGAGCCGCTCGGCGATCGCCACGAGCCGGCCGTCGAGGCCGAGGTGGCCGGCCGAGCAGGTCGGATGCACGGCCACGGTGCCGACCCGGGAGCGGATCTCGAGCCGATCGAGCAGGCGGTCGTGGACCCAGGCGATCGAGTCGAGGATCTCGATCTGATCGAAGCGCTCGCGGGCCGGCGGCTCGAGCGCCGCGGCCATATCGCCGAGCAGACCGTGGGCGCACGAGCTGGCGTCGATCACGACCGGCAGCGCGCCGCCGTCACTCCAGCGCCACAGCGCGCCGGCGGTCCGGCGGGCCATGAACGCGTGCCCGCGGGCGTAGCCCTTCGAGCTCCAGGGCGTCGCGCAGCAATGGCCGGCGGCGTCCTCGGGGATCCACAGCGGCAGCCCGGCGCGGTCGGAGACGGCGAGGAGTGCCTCGGGCAGAGTCGGGTGAGCGGCCAGCCGGTCGGGGTTGCCGAAGATGCGGTTGATGCAGGCGGGCAGGTACACGGCCGCCGCGCCGGTACGCGCGGTGGGCGGCAGCGTGGCGGGCGCCGCCGGCGGCATGCTCGCGGGCCAGGTTGGCACGAGCTCGGTGCTGATCCGGCGCCGGAGCGCGTCCGGGATCGCCGCCACGGTCCGGTCGCCGAGCACGCGGGCGGTGGCGTGGCCGCCGCGCACACCGGCGCGGGCGACCTGCTCGACGGCGCCGTAGCGCTGGGCGATCCGCAGGGCGACGGTCTCCGCGCGCGGGGTGCGCTCGGCGCGCCGGAGCTCTTTGATCAGCGCGCCGGTGTCAATCCCCACCGGACACGCGGTGCTGCACGTCCCGTCGGCGGCGCAGGTCTGGATGCCGTCGTGCTCGTACTGCTCGAGCAGCGCGGCGAGCACGGGCGATGCGGCGGGCTGGCGCGCCATCTCGCGGCGGATCACGATCCGCTGTCGCGGCGTCGTGGTCGTGTTGCGGCTCGGGCACACCGGTTCGCAGAACCCGCATTCGATGCACTTGGTGACCGCGGGCTCGATCTCCGGGATCGACTTGAGGTTGCGCAGGTGCGCGCCGGCGTCGCGGCTCAGGACGACGCCGGGGGCGAGGATCCCGTCCGGATCGGCGAGCTGCTTCACGCGCCACATCAGCTCGATGGCCTTCGGGCCCCACTCCCGCTCGACGTAGGGCGCCATGTTGACGCCGGTGCCGTGCTCGGCCTTGAGCGAGCCGTCGTACTTGTCGACGATCAGCTCGACCAGGGCGTGCATGAACGCCTCGTAGCGCTCGAGGTCGGCCGGCTCGCCGAAGTTCGGGGTGAGCAGGAAGTGAAGGTTGCCGGCCGAGACGTGGCCGGCCACGCCCTGCAGGAACCCGTGCTCGCCGAGCAGCGCGTGCAGGTCCTTGGCCCCCTCGGCGATCCGGTCGGGCGGGAAGCAGACGTCCTCGATGATCAGCGAGATCCCGGGCGGAAGCATCGCGGCGAGGAGCCCCTGCATGCCCTCGCGCACGCGCCAGAGCATCCCGACCTCCTCGGCCGCTCGGGTGAAGCGGGGCGGATCGACGAGCTCGCGGGCGCCGAGGATCTCAAGTCCGCGCTGCTCGAGCGCGTCGAGCCCGACCTCCTCCGTGGCGCTGAACTCGACCAGCAGCGCGGCCGCGGTGGGCGGGAGCTCCTTCCAGCGCTCGGGGGTGCCGGGCATGTTCCAGGCCGCGGCGATCAGCGTCGGGGCGACCATCAGCTCGGTCGCGGTGGCCCCCGCCGCGACCAGCTCCGGCACGACCTCGGCGGCGGCGCCGACATCTGAGAAGAAGGTGAGCGACACCGTCGTGTGTGCGCGCAGCGGGAACGTCTCGAGCACGGCCTCGCCGATCAGCGCCAGCGTGCCCTCGGAGCCCACGACCAGGCGGCGGAAGATCTCGAGCGGGGTGTCGGCGTCGAGGAAGGCACACAGGCGGTAGCCGGTCGTGTTCTTGATCGCGAACTTGCGGGCGATCCGCTCGCTCAGCTCGGGGTCGGCCCGGATCTCGTCGCGGATCTGCTCGAGGCCGCGGGCGAGCTCGGGCGCCACCTGCGCGAACCGCGGCTCGGCATCGGGGGCGGCGGTGTCGATCACGGCGCCGTTGGCCAGGACCAGCGTCATCGCTTGCACGGTTCGGTAGGAGTCGGCGGTCACGCCGCAGCGCATGCCCCCGGAGTTGTTGGCGATCACGCCGCCGATGCAGGCGATGTCGGAGCTGGCCGGATCGGGGCCGAGCCGACGACCGTGCCGGGCGAGCAGGCCGTTGACGCGGCCGAGGACCATCCCCGGCGAGACGCGGACGCTCCGCCCGTCCTCCTCGATCCGGGCGCGCTGCCAGTGCCGGCGGACGTCGACGAGGATCGAGTCCGTCTGTGACTGACCGTTGAGGCTCGTGCCGCCGGCGCGGAACACCAGCGGTCGTCCCGAGCGGCGCGCATAGCCGAGCAGCTTCACGACGTCGGCGGTGTCGCGCGGGGCCACGACGGCCTGCGGCATCAGGCGGTACGGGCTCGCGTCGGAGGCGTAGCGGACGAGGTCGATCGCGCGCGCGTATACGCGCGCCGCGCCGAGCAGCTCGGTCAGCTCGCGCCGCAGGGGCTCGGGGGTCCCGCCCGCGACCCAGTCGGGAGCGCGGTCGGGCGCCGTCTCCGAGGCCGGGGGCGCGATCCGCCTGTAGTCCGGGGTCAGCAGCGCCATCGGGTCAGTCGAGCCACATGCCGGACGCGACCGGGACCTGGATCAGACGCGGGCCGTCGTCAGCGGGGATCGCGGTGCGGAGCGCCTCGGTCAGCTCGTCGCGTCCGCTCACCTGCTGCGCCGGCACCCCGTAGCCGGTGGCCACGGCGGCAACGTCGAGACCGGGCAGGTCGAGCCCGGGCGCGCCCTGCACCTGCTCGAATTGGGCGAACCACTTGAGGATCATGTACTCCTGGTTGCGCAGCACGAGGAAGGTGACCGGCGCTTTGTACGCCAGCGCGCTCCACAGGGCGGTGATGCCGTACTGAGCCGAGCCCTCGCCGAGCACGCACACCACGGGACGCTCGGGCTGCGCGAGCTGCACCCCGACCGCGGCCGAGATGCCGAAGCCGAGGCCGCCGCTGGCGCCGAAGTAATACGACCCGGGCCGCGAGACCCGCAACCGGTTGCGGAACGCCATCGTGCTCGACGGCGCCTCGAGCACGGCGATCCCGTCCTCGGGCCAAACATCAGCGAGCGCGGCCATGGCGGTGGTGCCGCTGATCGGGTCGGCCTCCGCGGGATCCCCCGGAGCGGGGCGCGGCTCCGGCGGCGTCCGGTCCGAGGTGCCGGTGAGCGCCACCAGGCGCTCGAGAGCGAGCGCCACGTCGCCAACGATCGCGTCGCCCATCGGCGCGCGCGCCGCCTCGCCGGGGTCGCTGGTGATCGCCACCAGCGCGGTGTCCTGCGTCAGCAGCGGACCAGGGATGTATGGGTAGTACGGAAAGACCGAGGAGCCGACGACGAGCACGA
>DATMGZ010000179.1:0-12363 GCA_035555155.1 Solirubrobacteraceae bacterium
CGGGGGCCGGCGCGGAGGGCTCGGCGGCCGGGGTGGTCGCGGCCTCGGGGGCCGGCGCGGAGGGCTCGGCGGCCGGGGTGGTCGCGGCCTCGGGGGCCGGCGCGGAGAGCTCGGCGGCCGGGGTGGTCGCGGCCTCGGGGGCGCCGCCGGCGTGCAGCGCCAGCAGCGTGTCGAGTCGGCGGCGGAGGTCCTCGACCGCCTGCCAGGTGCTGAGCGCGGTGGCGCGCCCGGCGGCGAGCCGGCGCTCGAGCTCGGGGTCGGGGCCGGCCGCGGCCGGCGGCGCGGGTGCGGCGGGCTGGACGGCCTCGGTGGCCCGCGCGGGCGCCTGTCGGGGTGCAGCGGCGCGAGTGGCGGCGATCGCACGCTCAAACGCCAGCAGGTGGGCGGTTCGGCGGCCGCCGGCGGCCCGCTCGTCGGCAGCGGGCCATCGGTCGGCCGCGGCGGACGCCGGCGGGGCGCCGAGCGCGAGTCGCAGCTCGCCGCGCAGGTCGCGGGGACGGCCGGACTCGGCGAGCTCGTGGAGCCGGCCCTCGGCGCGCAACTGAGCGGCCTGGGCCGCGGCAACCGCGTGGTCGGCTTCGTCGGCGCGGCGGCGGAGCTTGTCGAGCTCGCGAGCCTGCCCGCGGACCCGCCCGCGCTCAACCTCGAGCTCGGCCTCGAGCTCATCGAGCTCCTGCTCGAGCTCGCTGCGCAGCACCAGCTCGGAATGGAGGCGCTGCTCGGCCTGGCGGAGCGCCCGGTGCTGCTCGGCAAGCTGCGCGCGCAGGCCCTCGGGCTCGGTGCGGGCCGCCTCGAGCTTCTTCTCGAGCTCGAGCAGGGTCGCCGCGAGCTCGTTGGCTTCCTTCTCCGCCTCGGCCATCCCTTGCCGCGCCCGGTCGGCCGCGAGCTCCGCGGCCCGGACGCGACGATCGGCGATCGTGAACTCGTCCACCTCGGGTACCGACGCGAGCCCGGGCTCAGGCGGGAGCGGTGGTTCCGGCGGGAGCGGCGGGTCAGGAACGACCGAGAGCGCCGGCGGCTCGGCCACGCTCGCCCGTGCCGCGGCCGGCTCGCCCGTGAGCTCGGCGACATCGGCGACCTCGGCGACATCGGCGCCGGGCTCGGCCTGCACGGCAGGCGGGAGGGGAATCGCCGCACCGCCGAACAGCAGCGACAGCCGCCCGCCCAGCGCGGGCGCGAGGACCGCCGGCACCGAGAACGTCATCCGCCACATGCCGGGTGGGGCGCTGCCGACGCCGGGTGGCTCGGGCAGGGCGGGGAAACGGTGGCGGGCGCCGTCTGACTCGATCACCAGGATCGGCCGGCCCGTCGTGCCCACGCGCCGGCGACGCCAGCGTCCGGTCACGTGCACGACCAGCTGCTGGGCCCCCGCGCTCGACCATTCGACGGTTTCGACCCCAAGCGGGTACTGGACTCCGGGAGGGTCGTTCATCGGGCGCCAGACGCTAGCCGCATACGCGGACAGACGTCGCCTGGCTCCAGGCACGTGCGGAGGTCAGCCCGATGCCGCTCAGCGCGGCTGTGAGGACTGGCGGGCGGCGAGCACACCGGCGATCACGCCGGCCATGACGACCGAAGCGACCGTGCTCGTGGCGATCTTCTGGCGGTTGGCCAGGAAGCGCCGTCGAGCGATGCGCTTGCTCGACTGCCAGACCGTGAATCCGAGGAGTTTGTAACCCATGAGTTCGAGATTACCCCTCGTCACGATGGCGTACACGCCACGCCATCCGGGATTGCAGCGACCACAGTTCGATGAAACCGGGGGACGCGGACTGCGAGAACAGCCCGCCGGACTCGGAGAAGGTCGCGAGCTGGGCGTCGTAGACGGCGTTCGGCGACTCGCGGGTCACGACCCGGGCCGAGCCCTTGTAGAGCTTGAGGCCGATCGTCCCGCTGACCTGATTGTTGACCACGTCCATGTATGCGTCGAGGTCCGTGCGCAGCGGCTCCCACCACAGGCCGGCGTAGACCAGGTAGGACCATTTCTGGTCGAGTCCGGGCTTGAACTGGTTCTGGTGGATCGTGCCGACCAGCTTCTCGAGCTCCTGGTGGGCGGGCAGCACGATCGCGGCCGCCGGCACCTCGTAGATGTCGCGCACCTTGAGGCCGACGATCCGATCCTCGATGTGGTCGATGATGCCGACGCCGTGGCGCGCGGCGATCTCGGCCGCGCGCTCGAGCAGCTCCACCAATCCGAGCCGCTCGCCGTTGAGCGCCACCGGCACGCCGCGCTCGAACCCGACGGTGACCAGCTCGGGCTCGTCCGGCGCCTCCTCGGGACGGGTGACGAGCTGAAACACGTCGTCCTCGGGGGCGTGGTCGAGATCCTCGATCCAGCGGCCCTCGCTCGAGCGGCCCCACAGGTTGTCGTCGATCGAGTAGGGGGCTGACTCGCTGCCGCCCTTGACCGGGATGCCGTGCTCGCGGGCGTAGGCGACCTCCTCGTCGCGGCCCATTCGCCACTCGCGCACCGGGGCGACCACCTTCAGCTCGGGCGCCAGCGTCGCCACCGTGGCCTCGATCCGGACCTGGTCGTTGCCCTTGCCCGTGCACCCGTGGGCGATCGTGTCGCAGCCCGTCTTGCGCGCGTACTCGACCGCCAGCTTGGCGATCAGCGGCCGGCCCAGCGCCGTGAACAGCGGGTAGCCGAGACCGTAGATCGCGTTGGCCTTGATCGCCGGCAGCACGTACTCGCGGGCGAACTCCTCCCGCGCGTCGACCACGTGGCACTCGGCCGCGCCGATCTGGAGCGCCTTGCCCTTGACAACCTCGTAATCCTCCCCCGGCTGCCCCAGGTTGACCGTCAGCGCGACGACCTCCGCTCCGTACTGGTCCTGGATCCACCTCAGCATCACGCTCGTGTCGAGACCGCCGCTGTAGAGCAACAGCACGCGCCGCACCTCGGCCGGGTCGGCGAGGTACGTGGCGGTGAGAAGGTTGTCCGCTTCGGAGGGCATGGGCAGTGGCGAAGAGTATTGGGAGTGACGGGCCGGCGGCGTGGTGGTGGGTTCGCCTGCGGCAATATGGGACCGATGGACGACGCCGAGCTTGTGGCCGCGGCCGCTCGCGGCGACGATGCGGTCCGTTCGGCCGGTGGACCGCGCCGCCGACGGCGGCGGATCGGAGGGCGCCGGCGGTGCAGCCTGGTCCCGGCGGGCAATTCCGGTGGGCCGTTGTGCCCAGCCTCACGCGCATGATCCACACCGCGCCCGGCGCCGGCGTCTACCTGATGCTCGCCCGGGGGCTGGCGACCGTCCGCGGCCCGCGCCAGGCGGTGGGCTACGTCCTCCTCGAGTCCGTGTCCGCGACGAACCCACGCGGGGCGGGGTACCGCGGCGTGCTCGCAGTCGGCGGGGATCGCGCGCCCTGGCCCGAGCCGACCCCGATCGCCGGTCGCGTCATCGGCATCGTGCCCGACAGCGTCGCCTGGGTCCGCTGGGCCTTCGGGCGCAACCGGCAGCCGGGCAGCGCCGGCCAGCCGGTCACGATCGTCGCCCGGCCGCACGGGAATGTGGCGAACGTGGCGCTGAACCGCACGGACCAGCCCGCCGTCACCTGGTACGCGCCCGACGGGCAGGTGATCCTGCACGCCAAGGCCCCCGCCGGCGCCTGGCTCACCCATCCGGCGCCGAAGCAGACCGGCTGACCGCGTGGGCAGCTGAGGGTGGGCAGATTCCGGACGTATGGCGGCCGGAATCTGCCCACCCTCGGCCGCGGGCGCATCGCCGGCGCATTCGAGCGCGCCCTCAGGCGCCGTTCACGTCGGCCCCGCGCCCGCCCCGCGCCCCCGCCGCATCCAACCGCCGCTTCACGTCCCACCACAGCGCCTCGTACGACAGCGCCGCCCGCCCGCCCGGCGCGATCTCGGCCACCACCGATCGGTCGACGCCCATCCGCTCGACCTCGTCGGCCGACGGGATCGCGGCGCCGAGCATGGTCACGTGGCGGGCGCGGAGCTGGGCCATGACCTCGCGGTGCAGGGACTTGCGGACCTCGACCATCGAGAAGAAGGCGAGAACCTGGGGGCCGCCGGCGACGAGCTCCTCGAGCTGCTCGAAGGTGCGCGAGGACAGGGTCGCGGGGATGATCGGGACGAGCAGGGCGTCGGCGGCCTCGAATACGCTCTCGGACACGAGCGAGATGCTGGGCGGGCAGTCGAGGAAGATGTACTCGTAGTGCTTGTAGAGCGGCGCGAGCACGCGGGCGAGGCGCGTCGTCGGCCGCTTGGAGCCGCCGAGGGCGAGGTCCATGTGGCGGTAGGAGAAGTCGGCCGGGAGCAGATCGAGACCGAGGTAGTCGGTGCCCTTGATCGAATCCTCGGGCCGTGTCTTGAGCCGGATCAGCCGGCGGCCGCCGCCGCGCACCTTGGGGCGAATCCGGAACAGGTACGTGCTCGCGCCCTGGGGATCGAGGTCCCACAGCAGCGTGCGGGCGCCGCCGCGCGCGGCCAGGTACGACAAGTTGACCGCGGCCGAGGTCTTGCCGACCCCGCCCTTGATGTTGTAGGTGGCAAGAACGCGCGTCACGAGAACGTGTCCTTCACAAGCTTGCGCTGCTCCCCGGACGCGAACTCGTGGAAGGTCTGAGCGAACTCGCCGCGGGCGGCGCGCTCATCGATCAGCAGGCGATCGACGAGGAGGCCCATGGCCATCAGCGCCGCGGCCCCACCGGTCAGCGCCGAGACCTCTTCGGCCAGCGAGCGCAGGGTAGCGACCTGGACCTCGCGGTCCTGATGGCGGCCGAGTACGTCCTGCAGCGCCTTCAGCGAGCGGACCATCGGCTTGACCACCTCGCCCGGGAACAGCGGCGCGCCGAGCAGCTCGAGCAGGTAGCGGAGCTCCTTGGCCTTCTTGCGGAGCTCGTGGTAGGCCTCGGGCGGGGTCGAGGCGTCGATCGCGCGGCCCATCCGCAGCATCCGCCGGTAGACCTTGCTGATCCGCTCGCCGGCGACCTCGGCGATCGGCCGGGCGGCGTCCGGCCGGCCCTCTTCGGGCAACGCCGACAGGCGGGCCAGAAACGCGCCCCAGCTCGTCATCGCCTCCCGGGCGCGGTCGGAGCGCAGCTCGCGCACCATCTCGCGCCGGGCCGTCAGACGCCGGCCCCGGAGCACCGCCAGCAACGGGTCGAGATCGGCCCGGAACTGCTCCGGCACCGACGCGCGGAAGTCGTCGAACTCGAGCACGTACACGTCGAGGTCGCGCGAGACACCGGTCACCTGCTGAAGCCAGCGCAGCTCACCGCGGTGAAAGGCGAGCTGGACCGGCGGGAAGACGCCCTTGAGCTCGCGCTGCACGGCCCGCGAGCGGCGCACCGCGACCCGGAAGTCGTGCAGGAACTCGGCGTCGACGTCGGCGATCGTCCCAGGCAGGTTCGCCTCGATCACCTCGAGCAGGCGCCCCAGGACCGCTGCACCGGCCACGTCTGAGCGCTCGCCGGCCGAGAGCTCGACCTCGATCTTCGACGAGACTCCGCCGAGCAGGCCGCCGGCGGCGAGCACCGCCTCGTCGAGCACCGTGTGCTCGGCCCGGGCCAGGCCCAGGTCGGCCAGCGCCTCCCGGACCTCGGCCAGCTCCTCGGCGTAGCCGCGCACGCCGAACAGCCGGACCCGCGCGCGCAGCGCGATCCGGCGCCCCGAGCGGGTGATCACGGCCGGGCGCTCGAGCGCGAGCCGCACGACGAGCTTGTCGTCGGAGTCGACCACGCCGAGCTCCCGCACCTCGCTCTCCAGGTGGACGAGCGGCAACAGGGCGCGGACGTCGATGACCGCCTTCAGGCGATCGCGCAGCGGCCCCGACGGCAGCTCGTCGGCCAACAGGCGCTCGGGCGGCTCCGCGACGTCCGCGACGGCGAGCACCTCCCCCGAGCCGGCGCCCAGGCCCGAGCCGGCGCCCGTGTCGGTCAGCGACAGCCGCCCGTTCTCGAACGACGCCTCGAGCCCCGCGGCGCGCACCAGGCCGTCGAAGGTGTCGTAGAAGCGCCGCTCGGCGCTGCGGGTCGCGCCCTCGCGCAGCGCGAGCCGGCGGCCCAGCAGCTCGCCCGCGTCGGCGAGCGTCACCTGCCTGGGGAGCAGGTAGTCGTGCGCGTCGGGAGCCATGCGGCGCCTAGTCTTCCATCTGAATCGGAGCCGGCCTAGACCAGGGCCGAAAGTCGCCGCAGCGCGTCGTCGATCTCGGCCTCCGAGACGACGAGCGGGGGCAGGAAGCGGATCGTTCCCGGACCCGTCGCGTTGAGGACCAGCCGCTGCTCGAACAGCGCTCGCCGCACCACATCGGGCGCCGAGACGCCCTCGACCAGGTCCACCGCCAGCATCAGTCCCCGCCCGCGTACGGCGGCCGCGAAGCCGAGCCGTTCGAGCCCGGCCGCCAGCCGCCGCCCGAGCCCGACCACGCGCTCGAGCAACCCCTGCTCGGAGCAGATCTCGAGCGCCACCAGGGCCGCGGAGGCGATCACCGGGCCGCCGGCGAAGGTGGAGCCGTGGTCCCCGGGCTGGAAGGTGTCGGCCAGCCGCTCGCCGGTGACGAGCGCCCCGATCGGCAGCCCGCCGCCGAGCGCCTTCGCGCTCGTCATCGCGTCGGGCACGACGGGGGTCTGCTCGTAGGCCCACAGCGAGCCGGTGCGACCCATCCCGCACTGGATCTCGTCGAACACGAGCGCGGCCCCGACCCGGTCACACGCGGCGCGGCCGGCCAGGAGCAGCTCGTCGGAGAGGACGTTAATGCCGGTCTCGCCCTGGATCGGCTCGAGCAGCACGCCGGCGGTCTGCTCGCCGACGGCGCGGTCGAGCGCCTCGGGATCCTTGGGCACGACGACGAAGCCGGGGACCAGTGGCGCGAACGGAGCCTGCTTGGCCTCCTGCGGGGTCGCCGACAGGGCGCCGTAGGTGCGCCCGTGGAACGCCTCCTGTAGGACGACGATCTCGCCGCCCGGCCGCGCCCGGCGCATCAGCTTGATCGCGGCCTCGTTGGCCTCGGCGCCCGAGTTGCACAGGAACACCTTGCCGCCGAGCGAGCTCTCGGCCAGCTGCGCCGAGAGCTTCAGCCCGGGCGCGGTGTAGTAGAGGTTGGTCGCGTGCAGCAGCGTCGCCGCCTGCTCTTGCACGGTCGCGACGACGCGCGGATGGCAGTGGCCGACGTTGAGGACCGAGATCCCGGACAGGAAGTCGAGGTACTCGCGCCCGTCGCCGTCCCAGAGCCGGCAGCCGGATCCGCGCACGAACTCGACCGGGTAGCGGGCGTAGGTGGGGATCGCGTGGGCGCGCTCGAGCGCCTGGAGCTCGGACAGGGACATGCTCAGGCCACCGGTCCGATCTTCGTGCCCTGGCCCGCGTTGGTGAACAGCTCGAGCAGCAGGGAGTGCGGCACCCGGCCGTCGACGATGTGGGCGTAAGAGACGCCGCCGTGGATCGCGTCGAGGCAGGCCTGGAGCTTGGGCCGCATCCCGCCGCCGACGTCGGGGAGCGCCGCTTGGACGGCATCCGCAGTCGTCTCCGAGACGACGCTGGAGGGGTCCCCCGGATCGCGCAGCCATCCGGCCACGTCGGTCAGGAACATGATCTTGTAGGCCCCGAGCGCACGGGCGACCGCGCCGGCCGCCTCGTCGGCGTTGATGTTGTAGGAGTTGCCCTCGCGGTCGGCTCCGACGGAGGCAACGACCGGGATGTAGTCCTGGGCGACGTGGGTGAGCACGTCGACGTCGACGCGCTCGATCCGGCCCACGAAGCCGATGTCCTGGCCGCTCGGGGCGGCCTGGCGAGAGGCCCGGAACAGGAGCCCGTCGTCGCCGCACAGGCCCACGGCCGGCTGGCCGTGACGGTTGATCAGCAGCACGATGTCCTTGTTGACCTTGCCCACGAGGACCATCTTCGCGACCTCGACAGTGGCGGCGTCGGATACGCGCAGGCCGTCCACGAACTCGACCGGGAGGTTCAGCCGCTTCATGTAGGCGGTGATCTCCGGGCCGCCGCCGTGCACGATCACCGGCCGCATCCCGACGTATTTGAGCAGCACGACATCGCGGGCGAACTCCTCCTTCAGCGCCGGGTCGGTCATCGCCGCGCCGCCGTACTTGATGACCACGGTCTTGCCGTGGAACTCGCGGATGTAGGGCAGCGCCTCGAGCAGGGTGGATGCGTCGCGCATGGCCATCAGGTCGTGTACTCCGCGTTGATCGTCACGTACTCGTGGCCGAGGTCGGAGAAGAACACCTCGGTCTCGGCGCCCTCGCCGGGTAGGCCGATCTCGTACTCGACCTCGTCGCGGGACACGAGCCGGGCCAGGGCCTCGCCGTCGTGGGGCGAGCGCGCGCCGCGCGTGCACACCTGCATCCCCTCGATCGCGATGTCGAGCGCGAGCGGCGCGGTGCCCGGCAGGGCCATGCCGACCGCCTGGGCGATCCGGCCCCAGTTGGGGTCTCCCCCGTGCAGCGCGGTCTTGACGAGCGGCGAGTCGGCCACCGCGCGCGCGGCGGCCTCGACGGCGCCCTCCTCGCCGCCGCGGACGACGACGCGACCCACCCGCCGGGCGCCCTCACCGTCGCGGACGATCCGCAGCGCGAGCTGGCGCAGGAGCGCGTCGATCGCCTCGCCGAGGCGCAGCTCGTCCTCGGTCTCGGCGGCGACGACGACGCCGGACTCGCCGCTGGCCTGCAGGATCACCGTGTCGTTGGTCGACAGCTGCCCGTCGACGCTGATCCGCTCGAACGAGCGCTTGACGGTCACGCCGAGCAGCAGGTCGCAGGTCTGGGGCGAGAGCGCGGCGTCGGTCTGCACGAAGCACAGGAGCGTGGCGAAGTTGGGCGAGATCATGCCCGCGCCCTTGGCCTGGGCGCTCACCGTGACCGTGCCGGAGGGCAGCGTCACCTCGAGCGTCGCGCGCTTGGCGAACGCGTCGGTGGTGCGGATCGCCTCGGCGAAGGCGACGTCGCCTTCGGGGCTGAGCGCGCCGGAGGCGGCGGCGATCCCGCGCGTCACCACCTCCATCGGCAGCGGCACGCCGATCACGCCGGTCGAGGCGACGGCCACGGCGTCCTCGCGCACGCCGGCCACGATCGAGCCCGAGCCCTGCATCTTGGCCGCGTCGTCGAGGCCGCGGCCGCCGGTGGCCGCGTTCGCGTTGCCGGAGTTCGCCACCACCGCCCGGATCCCGTCCAGGCGGCAGCGCTCCATCGTCACCAGGACCGGCGCAGCGAGCACGCCGGAGCGGGTGAACCGCGCCGCGCTCGTGGTCTCGGCGGCGCTCGTGACGATCATGCCGAGGTCCGGCTTGCCGCTCGCCTTGATCCCGCTGGCCACGCCGGCGGCGCGGAACCCGAGCGGCAGGCCGCCCGTGAGCACGCGCACGTGCTCGGGCTGATCGATCCAGCGGCTGGAGAAGAACTCGCTCGCACTCGCACTCACGAGATCCCCTCCCCCTCGTCGAGATCGAACATCAGGTTCAGGTTCTGGACCGCCTGCGACGCCGAGCCCTTCCACAGGTTGTCGATGACCGAGAACACGATCACGCGGCCGGTACGCTCGTCGTGGTGGACCGAGATGCGGCAGATGTTCGTCTCGCGCACGTCGCGCACACCGGGCGGCCCGCCGGCCAACTCGACGAACGGCTCGGAGCCGAACTCCTCGGCGTAGAGCGCCTCGAGCTCGGCCAGGCCGACCCCTCTCCCGGCCTCGGTCGGCGTCACGTAACAGGACACGAGCTCGCCCTGATCGAGCGGGAGCAGATGGGCGGTGAAGGTGATCCGCACGTCGGCACCGAGCTCGGCCAGCTCCTGCTCGATCTCCGGCGTATGGCGGTGGCGCGGAACGCCGTAGGCGGCGACGTTCTCGTCCACGGTCACGAAATGGGTCTTCTCGGTCGCCGCGCGGCCGGCGCCCGAGACGCCGGACTTGGCGTCGACGACCACGTCGGCGATCAGCCCCGCCCGCGCCAGCGGCGCGAGGCCGAGCAGCGTCGCGGTCGGGTAGCAGCCGGGATTGGCGACGATGTCGGCGCCCCGGATCTCCTCGCGATAGAGCTCGGGCAGCCCGTACACCGCCTCCTCGAGCAGCTCGGGCGCCTCGTGCTCGCGGTACCAGGCGCCGTACACCATCGCGTCGCGCAGCCGGAAGTCGGCGCTGAGGTCGACGAGCCGCACGCCGCGCTCGCGCAGCGCGGCCACCACGGGCGCGGCGGCGCCGTGGGGGTAGGCGACCACGGCGGCATCGACGTCGGCGTGGCGGTCGAGGTCGAGCTCCTCGAGCGTCAGCGGCACGCGATGATGGGGATACAGGCCGTCCAGGCGCCGGCCGACGTCCGAGCGCGCGGTCACTGACCGAAGCTCGAACGACGGATGACGGAACAACAGGCGCGCGGTGAGCGCGCCCGTAAATCCGGCCGCTCCGAACACCGCGACGCTAGGCACGGATCCTCCCGCCCAGCTCATCGGCCACCGCGGCCGTGATCGTCGCCCGGGCGGCGGCGACCTCCTCGTCGGTGAGCGTGCGGTCGGCGGCGCGGAACAGCAGCCGCAGCGCCAGCGAGACGCTATGGGGGCCGAGCCGCGCCGGGTCGCGGTAGACATCGAACACCTCGGCCGCCGCCAGCAACGGCTGCCCGCTGCGGCGCACCACCGCGAGCAGGTCGGCCGACGAGACCGAGTCGGGTACGACCACGGCGAGGTCCTCGCGCACCTCGGGGAAGCTCGTCAGGTCCTCGTACATCGGCACCGTCACGGCGTGCTCGATCACGGCGTCGAGGTCGAGCTCGAAGCCGGCCACCGGCTCCTCGAGCTCCCACTCGGCGGCCACCAACGGGTGCACCTCGCCGAGCCAGCCGACGCGGCGCCCGGCCACCTCGATCGCCGCCGAGCGGCCGGGATGCAGGAACGGCTCGCTCACGCGCGTCACCGTCCACGGCACGCGCAGCGTGTCGAGCAGGCCGCCGAGAACGCCCTTGGCGGCGAAGAAGTCGGCCCGGCGGGGATCGGGATCGCGCCACGTCGCCGGACGGGCCGGGCCGAGCAGCACGGCGCCGAGGTGCTGAGGCTCGCGCGGCAACTCCGCGCCGGCCTGCAGGTATAGGGCGCCGGCCTCGAACACGCGCACCGCGGCGCGGCCGTGGGCGCGGTTGCGGCGGGCGGCGTCGAGCAGCGAGCCGAGCAGCGTGGTCCGCATCTGGGCGTGCTCGACCGACATCGGATTCTCGACCGTGACGGCATCGCGGCGCACGTCGTCGTCGGGCAGCCGCAGCCGGTCGCCGAGCTCGGGGGCGACGAAGCTCCACCCGACGATCTCGTGCAGCCCCTGGGCGGTGAGCGCATCGGAGGCGCGCCGGCGTAACCGCTGGCGCGGGGTCAGGCGACCCGAGGCGTTGTGGCGCGAGGGCAGCGTCGCGGGGAGCTGATCGAGCGCGCCGAGCCGCGCCACCTCCTCGATCAGGTCCGCCTCGCGTGTGATGTCGGCGCGGCGGAACGCGGGGACGGTGACGTCGAGGCCGTCGTCGGCGTCGGCAACGGTGAACTCGAGCGCGGTGAGGATCTCGGCGCTGCGCTCGCGGGGGAACGGAGTCCCGAGCAGACCGCTGATGCGGGCGTCGCGAAGCCGGATCGTGATCGGGTCGGGGCCCGGTCCGCCGACGTCGACCGTCCCGGGAGCCACGCGCGCCCCGCACAGGTCGATCATCAGCAGGGTCGCCACCGCCTGGGCCCACATCGCCTGCTCGGGCTGGATCTGCTTCTCGAACCGGGCTGAGGCCTCGCTGCGCAGGTTGAGCAGCTGCGAGGTGCGATGGATGTTGGGGCCGTTCCAGGTCGCCGCCTCCATCAGCACGCGGGTGGTGCCGGCCTCGACCTCGGAGCGGGCGCCGCCCATCACGCCGGCGATCGAGGTCGGGCCGCGCTCGTCCGCGATCAGCAGCATCTCGGCGTCGAGCGTGCGCGTCTGGCCGTCGAGCGTGTCGACCTGCTCCCCCGCCTCGGCGCGCCGGACGGTGAGCCGGTTGCCGACGACGTGGTCGAGGTCGAACGCGTGCAGCGGCTGTCCGGTCAGCAGCATCACGTAGTTGGTGATGTCGACGACGTTGGAGATCGGGCGCTGTCCGGCCGCCATCAGCCGCGCCTTCAACCACGGCGGCGAGGGCGCGATCCTGACGTCCTCGAACACGCGGGCGGTGAAGCGCGGGCACAGCTCGGGCGCGCTCACCTCGATCGCGATCAGCGCCGGGTCGACCGGGCCGGTGCTGCCGAGGTCCTCCAACCACGGCGGGGGCTCAAGCGGGGCGCCGGTGGCGGCATGGACCTCGCGCGCGACCCCGTAGATGGCCAGGCAGTCCGGGCGGTTGGGCGTGATCTCGAGCTCGAGCACGTCGGTCGAGATCGGCAGCACGCTGGCCA
>DATMGZ010000180.1:0-5574 GCA_035555155.1 Solirubrobacteraceae bacterium
CCACGGCGCGGGCGTCCGGCTCGAGATCACCGACGAGGGCCCGGGCCTGCCGGCGCCGGTCGCCGAGCTGGCGCGGCGTCCCCGCGCCGGGCGCGGAGATCGCGGCCGCGGCCTGGCCATCGCGGCGGCCATCGCCGCCGACCACGGCGGCCGTCTCGCCGCCGCGCCCACGGAGCGCGGAGCCCGTCTCGTGCTCGACCTCCCCACCGCCGGCCCCCAACGCCCCCGCCGGCGGTGGGGCAGGGTGGGACGCCGGCGGTAGCTGCGGCGGTCCCGGCGAGCTTCCGGGACCGGCGATCTCAGCCGGCGCCGCCGCCCCGGCTCGATCTCAGCCGGCGCCGCCGCCCCGGCTCGGTCTCACCCGGCGCCGCCGGCCCGGCTCGATCTCCGCCGCCGCCGGCCAGGCTCGATCTCAGCCGGCGCCGCCGGCCAGGCTCGATCTCAGCCGCCGCCGCCGCCCCGACTCGGTCTCAGCCGCCTCCGCCGGCCAGGCTCGGCGGGATCTGCTGGTTGGCCGGGGCCGGGTTGTCCAGCAGCAACCGGGGCACGGTGACGAAGCGGTAGCCGCGGGCGCGGAGTGTGCGGATGATGATCGGCAGCGCCCCGACGGTCTCGATCCGGTTGCCGCCGGCGTCGTGCATGAGGATGATCGCGCCGGGCCGCGCGCCGCTGACGGCGGTGTGGACGATCGAGGCGACGCCGAGCTCGCGGTAGTCGGACGTATCGACCGTCCACATGACCATCAGCATGCGGAAGCCCTTGAGGATCGAGAGCGTCGTGTTGTCCCACAGTCCGTACGGCGGCCGGAAGAGGCGCGGGAACGGCGCTCCGTAATCGCCCGTGGCCGAGACCTGCTGCAGAAGCTGGGTGCGCTGGCCGGCGGCCGTGAGCTTGGACATCGGGGCGTGCATCTCGGTGTGATCACCGATTGGGAAGCCGTTTGCGACGATCGCGCTGGTCCCCGCGTGGAAGTACTTCTCCTCCACGCCGACCTCGAAGAACGTGCCGGGCGCGCGCTCGTGCTCGAGAACCGAGAGCACCCGCAGCGTGTAGGGGCCAGGACCGTCGTCGAAGGTCAGCGCGATCTCCCGGTGCTGCGCCCCGGCGACGCGGACGTAGGGCGTGTAGGCGAGCGTCTTGTCGATGGCCGCGTTCTCGGCCACCTGCTCCTGGGCGGCCAGGGACCCGGCGCCGGTGCCGGCGAGCGCCCTGATCCGCGAGAAGTACCCGCCGGGGCCGGCGACGACGTGGTGGTCGACGACGCTGCCGCCCCCCGATCCGGACGAGATGCCGGCGATCAGGGCGATCGCCGCGACGATCCCGAGCGCGAACCAGCGACGGCGCCGATGATGGGACTGCCGGCTGCGGGTGCGGACGCCGTGGAGCAGTCCGGCCGGGAGGTTGGGCGGCTCCTGTCGTCTATATGCGGTCGCGCGATCGTCCATCGTCGGTCCCCCTCGCGAGCATGATGCCGGGCGGGGCGGTCGGGTGCACGCACGTGAGCACGGCGCTCCACGTGCAGCCTGCTGTCACTACCCTCCCCCACCGATGTGTGCTCGGATCTGGGTCGTAATCCCCACCTACAACGAGGCGGTCAACGTGGAGGGTATCGTGCGCGCCGCGGCGACCGAGCTGGATCGCGTGGCCGGCGAGGGCTACCGGATTCTGATCGTCGACGACAACTCGCCTGACGGCACCGCCGCGATCGCCGACTCCCTGGCCGCCGAGCTCGACCACGTCGAGGTCATGCACCGGCCGGGCAAAGCGGGGCTCGGCCACGCCTACATGGCCGGCTTCGCCCGCGCGCTCGAGGGCGGGGCCGAGCGCGTGGTGGAGATGGACGCCGATTTCTCGCACGACCCCCGCTATCTCGAGCCGCTCCTGGCCGCGTCCCACGACGCCGACGTGGTCCTCGGCTCCCGCTACGTCCGCGGCGGCGGCGTGCGCGACTGGGGGCTGCTGCGGCGGCTGATCAGCCGCGGCGGCGGGACCTACGCCCGCGCGATCCTGCGCGTCCAGGTGCACGACCTGACCGGGGGCTTCAAGTGCCTCAGCCGCGAGGTGCTCGAGGCGATCGACCTGCCAAGCGTCCGCTCCGAGGGGTATGTGTTCCAGATCGAGGTCACCTACCGGGCGCTGCTGGCCGGTTTCACGGTGCGCGAGATTCCGATTGTGTTCCAAGACAGAACCCAGGGAAAGAGCAAGATGTCGGCGCGAATCGCGATCGAGGCGATGTGGCTGGTACCCCGCCTGCGCCGGAACGCTCCCGCAGCGATCGCGGCGCACGCCGCCGCTCATCCGACAGCCTAACGTAATCTCAATGTCGCCCAAACCGCATTCTTCCGCCAGCTGGGCATCCTCCTTGTCATGAGCGTCAGCGGGCCGCTCGGCGCCACGCCGCAGGGCGGTGCGTACGGGCTCAGAACAGCCGTCATCCGCACCCGGAGCTCGCGGTACCGCGCCTACGCGGGGATTGTGGGGCTGAGCGGGGTGCTGCTGAGCGGTGGCGTGATCGCGTTGGCGGCGTCGGGCACCGACCTGCTGCTGCCCGAGTCGGTCCGCCCGATCCCGACCTGGCTGGCCGGTCCGTTCGGCACCACGGGACTCGGTCTCGGGCACGCGGGCCTGATCATCGCGCTGTTCCTGATGAGCGGCTTCTACGTCCTCGCGGTCACCCACGCGGGGCGCCTCTCGGGCCGGGCCGTCCTGGCGTCGATCGCCGGCCTGTACGCGCTCGTGCTGTTGGCGCCGCCGCTGCTCTCGACCGACCTCTTCAGCTACCAGTCCTACGCCCGCATGGAGGCCCTGTACGGGGCCAACCCGTACCTGAGCGGCCCGCACGCGATCGCGCTCGACCCGCTGTACGCGTTCGTGGGCGCGAAGTGGGTGACCACGCCGACCGCCTACGGCCCCCTGTTCACCGCGCTCAGCTATCCGTTCGCCACCCTCGACATCGCCGCCAGCGCGGTGGCCTTCAAGGCGATCGCAGCCGTCTCGAGCCTGGTGCTGGTCGCGATCGTCTGGAACGCCGCCCGGCTGCGCGGGCTCGACCCGGTCAGGGCGACCGTGCTCGTCGGACTGAACCCACTGCTCGTGATCTACGGCATCGGCGGCGGTCACAACGACCTGCTGATGCTGGCGGTGCTGTGCGCCGGCCTGTTGGCGCTGCTGCGCCAACGCGACCGAGCGGCCGGGGCGCTGACCGTCGTCGCCGTGGGCATCAAGCTCACGGCCGGCCTGATGCTGCCGTTCGCGGTCGCGGGACGGCCCGGGCGCCGGCGCGACCTGCTCACCGGAGCCGGCGTCGCCGGCGCGGCGCTGGCCGTGCTGGCCGCGGCGATGTTCGGCGCCGGCCCGCTGCATCTGCTGGCAACGCTGCAGCACAACCAGGCCAACGGCGATTGGCACAGCATCCCGGGGTTCATCTCGACGCGGCTCGGGTTCGGCAACGTCGGCCACGTGCTGAGCTTCGTGCTCGCCGGCGGCTTCGTCGTCGCCTTCTGCCTGCTGCTGCGCAAGGTCTGGCGCGGCGAGATGGACTGGATCGCCGGGGTCGGCTGGGCGACGGCGGCGATGCTCCTCACCGCCGGCTCGCTGCTGCCGTGGTACGTGGCCTGGATCCTCCCCTTCGCGGCCCTCGCGGGCGACCGGCGGCTGCGCACGACGGCGATCGCGCTGACCTGCCTGGTCCAGGGAATCCTGCTGATCGGCTACGTCCCCCATTGAGGCTCTCGGCCCGCATGGTCACCTACCGCCCTACCATGAACGCATGAGCGACGAGCTCCCTGCACCCGAGCTGGCGCTGAACGGGGACTTCGCCCCGCGCTCGCTCGGTCTGCTCAGCGTCGTCGCCCCCGTCTTCAACGAGGAGGCGACGATCGATGAGTTCTATGCTCGGGTGTGCTCGGCGCTCGAGGAGATGAGCTTCGAGCTCGTGCTCGTCGACGACGGCTCCACCGACGGCTCGGCGGCGGCGCTGGGGCGCCTCGCGAGCGCCGACCCGCGCGTCAAGGTCGTCTACCTGTCGCGCAACTTCGGCCATCAGACCGCGCTGACGGCCGGACTCGACCACGCCGGCGGCAATGCGGTCGTGATGCTCGACGCCGACCTGCAGGATCCGCCCGAGCTGATCCCGCGCATGCTCGATCACTGGCGCCGGGGCTGCGACGTCGTTTACGCCGTGCGCGAGGAGCGCGAGGGCGAGTCGCGCTTCAAGCTCGCCACCGCGCGCTGGTTCTACACCCTGTTCGACAAGCTGGCCCAGGTCGAGCTGCAGCACAACTCGGGCGACTTCCGCCTGCTCGACCGCCGCGCGCTTGACGCGCTGCTCTCGATGCGCGAGCGCAACCGCTTCCTGCGCGGGATGACGGTGTGGGTCGGCTACACGCAGGCCGCGGTCCCCTACAACCGCGATCCCCGCTACGCCGGCGAGACGAAGTACACGCTCTCGAAGATGCTGCGGTTCTCGCTCGACGCGATCTCCTCGTTCTCGCACCGTCCGCTTCAGGTGGCGACCTGGCTCGGGTTCTTCTTCTCGCTGATCGCGTTCATCGCGATTCCGGTCGTGATCGCGCTGCGCATCTTCGACTCCTACCTCCCCGGCTTCTCGTCGGTGACGATCGCGGTCCTGCTGCTCGGCGGGATCCAGCTGATCTCGATCGGGATCATCGGCGAGTACGTGGGACGCATCTACGACGAGGTCAAGGGCCGGCCGCTGTATCTCGTGCGGGCACGCAAGAACATGCCCGACCCCGAGGCCCACGTCGACATCGAGGCCCCGCACGAGCGCACCGACGAGCCGCTCGAGCGGTTCGAGACCCGCCCGTAGCTCACTCAGCCGCCCGCCGGGTTCGGCCCGTAGGCCGGGTTGGCGCGACCGCCGACCTCGCGCCGAAGCGACAGGGTGTGCACGTCGGCCGGCTCCCCCTGGGCGGCGCCGGTGGCCGCCTCGAGCGCCTGCTCGAGCGCAGCGATGCGGCTCGCGAGGCCCTTGATCGCATCGGCGACCGGGTCCGGGAGGTGGATCCAGTCGGCGTCCGGGCCCTCGGGGCGGCGGCCCTCGACCCGGACCGGGTGGCCGGGATTGCCGACCACGGTCGAATTCGGCGGCACGTCGTGGATGACGACGCTGTTGGCGCCGATCTTGGAGCCGTGCCCGACCGTGATCGGCCCGAGCAGCTTGGCGCCCGAGCCGATCGTGACGTTGTCCTGGACGGTCGGGTGGCGTTTGCCGGCCGCGAACCCCGTGCCGCCGAGCGTGACGCCCTGATAGAGCGTCACGTCGCGGCCGATCGTGGCCGTCTCGCCGATCACCACGCCCATCCCGTGGTCGATGAAGAAGCCGCCGCCGATCCGGGCCGCCGGATGAATCTCGATTCCCGTCACCGAGCGTGAGGCGGAGGCGATCACCCGGGGCAGGAGCGGCGCGCCGGCGCCGTGCAGGGTGTGCGCGACGCGGTGGGCGAGCAGCGCGTGGACCCCGGGCCAGGTCGCGAGGATCTCGACCGCGGTGACCCCGCGGGCCGCTGGGTCGCGGCTCTGGGCGGCGCTCGACGGTGCGGTCGACGTCTTCGT
>DATMGZ010000181.1:0-10944 GCA_035555155.1 Solirubrobacteraceae bacterium
CGCTCCGGCATGCCGGAGCGGACGCGATCCCCGACGGCGTGGCGACCGCTGGCCCCGATCCCGGCACGCGGTCGCCGCTGACCTCCTACGACGATCTCAGCGCCGACGAGGTGATCGAGATCGCCTCCTCGCTGGAGCCCGCCGCGCTGGCCGAGCTACGCCGCTACGAGGCCGCCCACCGATCCCGGGCAGAGGTCCTCGCCGCCTTTGACCGGAACCTGGCGCGTCGCCGCCAATCCGGGGCTACGCAGTGAAATACCGCTTGCAGGTGTGAGGATTCTCATGGCAGAAGTTTGCGACCGCCGGTCGCATCGGTAGCATCAGCCGCTTGGTCGGTGCGCAGTGACTCCAGTTTCATACCTTCGGACGACGGCGAGCCCTGGCAAACCGGCGAGTGGAGACGGCCGTCGCGTGGCCGCTCCGCTCCCTGGGGGGGCGGGACGCTATGTCGCGCTCGGTCTGGTCATCGTGCTGGCTGGTGTGATCGTGGCCGGACTCCTGCTCGTCTCCTCGAGCCCGAGCCTGAGCGCCGACCCGAGTGCGCTGGCCAAGGTCGGAATGCCGCTCGGCGGGGGCACGATCGAGAGCGCCACCGCCACCGCCGCCGGCCGGGCGATCCCGCTCGAGGTCCGCGGTGATCAGCTGTGGCCGAGGAAGCTGGTTCCGGCGCGGACGGTGGTGTCGGTCACGGTCGTCGTCAAGCGGCCGGGCTGGATCTCCTGGCTCTCGGGCTCGCGCACCACGATGCATCTCTCGATCCAGGCGCCGAGCGCCGCCCTGCGCGCGCACTACCTGACCCTGAAGGCGGGAGCGCCGCTGCAGCTGCAGTTCAATAAGCCGATCCAGGTGATCGCCTACGGCGCACCCGGACACATGTATCGCCACGTGCTCGCGAGCCCGGTCACCGAGGTGAACCTGCCCCGCAGCGCCGAGGCCGGCACGATCGCCGTGGCCGTCGCTCCCCGTGCGTGGGAGACCTCCCGCTCCGCGTTCGTGAGCTGGTTCCCGGCCGGCGCGTCGGCGGCCAGCGCCGTCGCCACCCCGGCGCCGGGCAGCCGGATCACGCCGAACACGCCGATCACCCTCACCTTCTCGAAGCCGGTCAGCGCCGCGCTCGGCTCCGCCCGGCCGCCGATCTCGCCGGCCACGCAGGGAACCTGGCGCACGCTCAACACGCACACGATCGTGTTCCAGCCCCAGGGCTACGGCTACGGCCTCGCCGCCACCGTGCACATGCAGCTGCCGGGCGGCGTGCAAGTGGTCGGAGGCCAGCCGAGCTGGACCGTGCCCGGCGGATCGACGCTCCGCGAGCAGCAGATCCTGGCGCTGCTCGGGTACATGCCGCTGACCTTCAAGTACACCGGCGGCGGGGTGGCCAGAACCGTCGCCGCGCAGGAGGCCGCCGCGGTCAACCCGCCGGCCGGCTCGTTCAACTGGCGCTACGCCGACACGCCGGCGTCGCTGCGCGGGTTCTGGGCGCCGGGTGCCACCGGCGTCATCACGCGCGGTGCGCTGATGGCGTTCCAGAACGAGCACGGCCTGACCACCGACGGCGTCGCCGGCCCGGCCGTGTGGCGGTCGCTGATGGCCGCGGTCGTCACGGGCAAGCGCTCCTCGTTCGGCTACACGTACGTGTCGGTCAGCATCGCGTCCCAGAAGCTCGAGCTGTGGCACAGCGGCCGCACGGTCTTCAGCACCCCCGTCAACACGGGCATCGCGTCGGCGCCCACCGCGACCGGCACCTACCCCGTGTTCGAGCACATCCCGTCGGGGACGATGTCGGGCACCAACCCGGACGGCAGCCACTACAACGATCCGGGCATCCAGTTCATCAGCTACTTCAACGGTGGCGACGCGCTGCACGCGTTCACCCGCGCCCAGTACGGGTTCCCCCAGAGCCTGGGCTGCGTGGAGATGTCGGTGGGCTCCGCCGGCACCGTCTACCCGGACACCCCAATCGGGACCTTGGTGCACGTCGCCTGAGGCGGTCGGTCGTTCGTCTTACGGCGCCCGATGCCCGAGCGTGCCGATCCCTGCCCCGATCTCGTCGATCGGCACGTCTTCCCATCCCCGTTCGAGCAAGGAGGCATGGTGCGGCTGGTGACGAATAGCCAGAGCGCCGATGAATGTGTCCTCGTTTCGCCCGACCTTCTTGCGCAGCACCGCGTACCACAGGGTCGAGGCGTCGCTGGGTCCCTGGATCCGGTGCCAGGGGCGCTCGGGCATCGCTCCCGCGTCGATGACCCCGGCGTCGCCGAGCTGGCGTAGGGTGGCGAGTTGACCCGTGGCCGTGTCGATGAAGAAGATGCCCATGCCCGCGGAGGTTAGTGGTCATCCGCCGGCGATCTGCGAGCCGTGGGCGGTCGCGCTGTCAGCGTTTCACCGCGACCTGGGCCGCCGTGCCGTCTCGCCCAACACGCGCCACGCCTACGGCAGCGACCTGAGGCAATTCGCGGCGTGGGCCTCGGCGGCCGGCCTCGAGCCCGACTCGATCGACGTGCGTGCCCTGCGCCGCTACGCGGCGAGCCTGACCGAGCGCGGGCAGGCACCCGCCACGGTGGCCCGCAAGCTCGCCGCTATGCGCGGCTTCTTCCGGGCGCTGGTGGAGCTGGGCCAGCGGACCGAGAATCCGGCCGACCTGCTCAGCTCGCCCAAGCGCGCGCAGCGCCTGCCGCGGGTGCTCAAGCCCTCCGAGGTGGCCGCGCTGCTCGACCGGATCCCGGCCGCGACGCCGCTCGAGTTGCGCGACCGGGCCCTGTTCGAGCTTGCCTACGCCTCGGGGCTGCGGGCCGAGGAGCTCGTCTCACTCGACCTCTCCTCCGTCGACTTCGACGCCGAGACGGTGCGGGTCGAGGGCAAGGGCGGCAAGACCCGGCTCGTGCCGACCGGCGAGCACGCCCTGCGCGCGCTCGAGCGCTACCTCGCGCGCGCTCGCCCGGCGCTCGCGCTCGGCGATGAGCCCGCCGCCGGATCCGCGGGCCGGCCGGCCCGCGGGCCGCCGCTGTTCCTGTCCAAGTCCGGCCGGCGGCTCAGCACCTCGGATGTCCGCCGGCGGCTGCAGACGTGGGCGCGCCAGGCGGCGTCCCTCATCCCGGCGCTAGCCGATGCACATCCGCACGCGCTGCGGCATTCATTCGACACGCATCTGCTCGAGGGAGGCGCGGACCTGAGGGCGATCCAGGAGCTGCTCGGACACTCGAGCATCTCGACGACACAGGTCTACACTCGGGTAGAGTCGCGGCGACTGAGATCCGCGTATGCCCGGGCCCATCCGCGTGCGTAGGACATTTCTGGGGGAACGCTGGAAACCAACGTAAAAGCGATCGAGCTGCACGACCTCTGGCGGCGCTACAAGTCGTCGGGGGACGAGCGCGCGCGTGAGCGTCTCGTGGTCGCCTACTCACCGCTGGTCAAGTACGTCGCCGGGCGCATGAGCTCCGGGCTGCCCTCACACGTCGAGGAGACGGATCTGATCTCGTACGGCCTCGGCGGCCTGATCTCGGCGATCGAGCGCTTCGATCTCGCCCGGGAGATCAAGTTCGAGACCTACGCGATCCCGCGGATCCGCGGCGCGATCATCGACGAGCTGCGCTCGATGGACTGGGTGCCGCGCTCGGTCCGGGCGCGGGCCCGCGAGTTCGAGCGCACGAACATGAAGCTCGAGGCGCGCCTGCAGCGGGCCCCGAGCGACGAAGAGATGGCGACCGAGCTCGAGATCACGATCGAGGACTTCCAGGACGCGCTGCTGCAGATCTCCAGCTCGACCATCGTCGCGCTGGACGAGCTGTGGACGGTGTCGGACTCGACCGGCGACCAGGTGTCGCTGCTCGACACCCTCCCCGATCGCGGCGCGCCCGATCCCCAGGCGATCGTCGATCAGGGCGAGCTGCGCGACCGCATCGCCGACGCGATCGCGGCCCTGCCCGAGCGCGAGAAGCTGGTCGTGGCGCTCTACTACTACGAGAACCTGACCCTGCGCGAGATCGGCGAGGTCCTCGGCGTGACCGAGTCCCGGGTCTCGCAGCTGCACACCAAGGCCGTCCTGCGGCTGCGCTCCAAGCTGGCGACCGAGCTGCAGTAGGAGATCGCGGCCGGGGTGCATGCACCCCGGCCCCGGGGCGCGCATGCGCGCCCCGGCGGTTCGGCGCATGCGCCGAACCGAACAGTTGGCCGGCCGGAGATTGCCTCGCGCGCGGGGGGTCCGAGGCGCTATCGTCGCGACTTCGGCAACGAGGAGAGGAGTTCTGGTATGCACAAGGCCGCGGATCGGATTCGCAACGTGGCTCTCGTCGGCCACCGGGGCAGCGGCAAGACCTCACTGCACGAGGCACTCCTGTTTCAGTCCGGCGCCATCAACCGTCTGGGCTCCGTCGTCGACGGAACCACCGTCTCCGATTCCGACGCGGACGAGAAGTCCCGCCAGATGTCGATCTCCGCCACGTTGTCCTCGTTCGAGTGGCAGGATCGCAAGGTCAACCTGATCGACACACCGGGCGACTCCAGCTTCGTCGCCGACGCCCTCGGCTCGCTGCGCGTATGCGAGTCCGCCGTGTTCGTCGTCAACGCCGTGATGGGTGTGGAGGTCCACACCACGCGGCTGTGGGCACGCGCCGAGGAGCTCGACCTGGCCCGGCTGATCTTCGTCAACATGCTCGACCGCGAGCGCGCCGACTTCTTCCGCGCGCTCGACTCGCTCAAGGCCGTGTTCGGCCCGCACGTGGTGGCGACCGAGATCCCGATCGGCTCCGAGCACGACGTCTCGGGCGTGATCGACCTCGTCGACATGAAGGCCTACCGATACGAAGGCACCGATCGCGAGAACTGCAGTGAGGTCCCGATCCCGGACGAGCTCCGGGCCCAGGCCGAGGAGTACCGCGAGAAGCTGATGGACGAGGTGGCCGAGAACTCCGACGCGCTGATGGAGCGCTACCTCGAGGGTGAGGAGATCTCGCACGAGGAGATCGTCACGGCGCTCAAGGACGGCACCAACCACGGCGCCATGTTCCCCGTCACCTGCGGCGTGGCCACCCGCAACCTCGGCACCAACCGACTGCTCGACGCGATCGTCGAGGACCTTCCCTCGCCGGTCAAGCACGGTGGCCTCGAGGTCGGCGAGGTGACGCTGGATCCGGTCGAGGACAAGGAACTGTTCGCCTACGTGTTCAAGACCCGAGCCGATCCCTTCGCCGGGCGCATCAACCTGTTCCGCGTCTACCAGGGCACGCTCAAGCAGGACTCCCACGTCCTCAACACCCGCGCCCACGCCAAGGAGCGCGTCGGCCAGCTCGTCACCTTCGAGGGCGGCCAGACGGGACACACGACCGAGTTCGGCCCCGGCGACATCGGCGCCGTGGCCAAGCTCAAGGAGACGAAGGCGGGCGACTGGCTCGCCTCTCGGGACGAGCCGATCCAGATGCCGAGCGTGAAGCTGCCGGCGCCGGTGATGGCATTCGCGGTCGAGCCGAAGAGCAAGGGCGACGAGGACAAGGTGTTCACGGCGCTGCGCCGCCTGCAGGAGGAGGACCCGACGATCGACCTGCACCGCGACGCCCAGACCGGCGAGCAGATCGTGGCCGGGCTCTCACAGGTCCACGTCGAGGTGATCGTGGAGCGGCTGAAGTCGCGCTTCGGTGCCGAGGTGACCCTGAAGCCGCCGCGCGTCCCCTACCAGGAGACGATCCGGCGCTCGGCCAAGGCGCACGGCCGCCACAAGAAGCAGACCGGCGGCCGGGGGCAGTTCGGCGACTGTCACATCGAGATCGAGCCGCTGGAGAGCGGGGAGGGGTTCGAGTTCATCACCGCGATCAAGGGCGGCGTGATCCCGTCGGGGTTCATTCCCGCGGTCGAGAAGGGCGTGGTCGAGGCGATGGGGGAGGGCGCGGTCGCGGGCTACCCGGTCAAGGACGTGCGCGTGCGGCTCTACGACGGCTCCTACCACACCGTCGACTCCTCGGAGATGGCGTTCAAGATCGCCGGATCGATCGCGATGAAGCAGGCGCTCGAGCAGGCCGGCCCGGTGCTGCTCGAGCCGATCATGATGGTCACGGTGAGCGCGCCCGACGACGTCGTCGGCGACGTGATCGGGGACCTGAACTCGCGCCGCGGCCGGCCGATGGGCATGGAGCCCTCGGGCCCCGGGATGCAGGAGGTCAAGGCCGAGGTCCCGATGGCCGAGATGCTCTCCTACGCCCCCGATCTGCGCTCCATCACCGGCGGTCGCGGCGAGTTCACGATGGAGTTCCTCCGCTACGAGGAGGTACCCGGCCACCTCGCCGGCAAGGTCGTCGACGAGGCCCGCGCCGAGCGCGAGGCGGTCAAGGCCTGATCGGTCCCGCCGACGCCGGTTTCGCCATGGCGCTGGGCGGCGCTGGTACCCTCGGTCGGCCGTGAGTACCAGAGACATCAGAACGTCGGCCCCCGCCGTCGCCTGCGACGTGTGCGGGCGCACACTGCTGCGCGGCGAGCGCGCCGAGGTCTACATCGCGGGTGGCGACCGGCGCTCGGTGTGCGAGCTGTGCACCTCGCGGGCGCTGCACGAGGGCTGGGTACGGGAGGGAACGATGCCCGCGTTCGCGGACTCGACCACCGGCACCGAGCGCCGCCGCTCGCTGCTGAGCCGCTGGCGCGGCCGCCGCGAGACCACGGACGGCGACCCGATCGACCCCGGGCTCGAGGAGCCGATCGCGAGCGAGCCCTACTCTGAGCCTCCCCGGCGCATCCGCGAGCCCGTCCCGCAGCCCGTGCGCGAGCCCCGCCACGTGCGCGCCGTGCCGACGAGCGTGGAGCAGAAGGTCGCTTCGGCGATCGACCTGTTCAACGGCTCCGAGCACTGCAAGACCGTGGCCGGCGTGGCCCGCTCACTCGGTGCCCCGACCGTCTCGGTGCGACCCTCGGGCGAGCGCGCGAGCCAGGTCAACGTGGTCGTGTCGTGGGAGCTGTGCTGGTACCGCTACGAGGTCGACCTGTCCGATGATCAGCCGAGCGTGCGAGTGGCGGGACAGGGCTACGAGCTCGACGAGCTGCCGCCCGAGGAACGCGAGCCCAACGCGGTCGCGGACGATCGCGGTCGGCTGACCGCCTGAGCGGGTCGCGGGGGCGGCCAGGCGCCGCCGTTGGCTTCGTGGACGTAGGTTCGATGGCACGCCATCGCACCGGTCAATTAGCATCTCGCTTCAGTGATCTATTGCGTGGTCCCAGAATCGATGGCCGGCGAGCTGTTCGGCAAGCTCACCGACTACTACGCCGACGACCCCAATGTGACCGTGATCGTCGACCGCAGGCGGCCCTCGCGCCGGGGTGCGGGCGATACCGGCGAGGAGTCCGACCGGAGCCAGCGCCAGGTGCGCGACCGCCGGCGGCTGCGCGTGCCCGGAGATCATCCGGATCTGACCGTCGAGTGAAGGGGCCGACGGTGAAGCTCGTCGTCCACGTGGACGGCGGGGCGCGTGGCAACCCGGGGCCGGCGGCGATCGGCGTGGTCGTGTCTGAGCCCGACGGCACCGTGATCGACGAGCTCGGCGAGCAGATCGGCGTCGCGACCAACAACGTGGCCGAGTACAAGGCGCTGATCCGCGGCCTGGAGCGGGCGCGGGCCCTCGGCGCCGACGAGATCGAGATCGTCAACGACTCCGAGCTCGTCGCGCGTCAGCTGACCGGGGCCTACAAGGTCAAGCACCCGGCCATGAAGCCGCTGTACCTCGACGCGATCGAGGCGTTGCGCGGCTTCGGCGCCTGGCGCATCCGCTCCGTGCCGCGGGCACAGAACGCCCGCGCCGACGAGCTCGTGAACGCTGCGCTCGACGCGGGTTAGCGGGCCGGCCGGTCCCGCGCTCCCCTCGGGGGGCGCGCCCGCTACCCTCTGAAGCGTGACCGATGCCCTCATCGAGCTCACCGTGCGGCTGGAGGCCACCGCTCAGCGGCTCCGCGCGGGACAGCTGGATCCTGACGCCACGCTCGCGCAGATCGAAGACCTGGCCCAGCTGGCCGCGGACGCGAGCGCGCAGGTGGACGAGCAGATGCGCGCCGTGCTCGAGCCGCTGCCGGACCTTCCGGGGCAGCTTCCGCTCCCCGCCGGCTGATTCCGCCACGGTCTTGGCGCCGGCGTACCCCGACCACCTCCGCATCGAGGTGGACCGCTTCCTGGAGGATCTGCGGTTCAGCGCCGAGGAGGCCTGCGCCGGCCTCGAGGAGGCGATGCGCTACTCGCTGCTGGCCGGCGGCAAGCGGATCCGGCCCGTGCTGGCCCTCGCCACCGCCGCCGCGGTCGGGCGCGAGCCGCGCTCCGTGCTGCCGCTGGCCGGCGCGCTCGAGCTGATCCACACCTACTCCCTGATCCACGATGACCTCCCCGCGATGGACGACGACGACATGCGCCGCGGCCGTCCGACGTGTCACGTGGCGTTCGGCGAGGACGTGGCGATCCTGGCCGGCGACGGCCTCTACGCCGAGGCGTTCCGGCTGCTGTTGACCGAGCAGGAGGGCGATCCGGCCGGCCTGCTGGCCGCGGCGCGCGAGCTGGCGGTGGCGACCGGCGTACAGGGGATGGTCGGCGGGCAGTTCATCGACGTGGCCGGGACCGCTCCGGACGGGCCCGCGGGGCTGCGCCACCTGCACGAGCTGAAGACCGGTCGCCTGATCGGGGCCAGCATCGAATGCGTACTCCTTCTGGGCGCAGGGAACGAAAGTGGCACAATGTCCTCCTTCCAAACCTTTGCAAGCGAGCTGGGCGTGCTCTTCCAGATCGTTGACGACATTCTCGACGTCACCGGATCTCAGGAGACGCTCGGAAAGCCCCAAGGCAGCGACGAGCGGCTGGGCAAGCGCACGTACGTGACCGAGTTCGGTCTCGACGGAGCCCGGGCCCTCGCCCGGGAGTCGCACCACAGAGCCCGGACGGCTCTGGCTCACGCCGCGCCGGCAGGCGCTGCGGAGCTCGAGCAGATCACCGATTTCATCGCGACCCGAACCTATTGATGGCCGAACTGCTGAACAACGTCAAGGGACCCAGGGACCTGCACGCGCTGACCGACGAGCAGCTGCAGACGGTGGCCCAGGAGGTGCGCGAGCACATCATCGACACCGTCGGGGAGATCGGCGGCCACTTCGGCGCCAACCTCGGCACCTGCGAGCTGGCCGTGGCGCTCCATTCGGTGCTCGACTCCCCGCGCGACAAGATCCTCTGGGACGTGGGCCATCAGGCCTATCCGCACAAGGTCCTCACCGGCCGTCGCGACGAGCTGCACACGATCCGCAAGTACGGCGGTCTGGCCCCGTTCTGCTCCATCCCCGAGTCCCCGCACGACATCATGGGCGCCGGCCACGCCTCCACCGCGATCGGCTACGCGGTCGGGATCAAGACGGGGATGCTCGCCGGGCACGGCGAGGACGGCAAGGTCGTGGCGGTCGTCGGCGACGGGGCCATGACCGGCGGTGTGGCGTTCGAGGCCGTGCACCAGGCCGGCGGCGCCGGCACGCCGATCGTGGTCGTGCTCAACGACAACGGCATGTCGATCGCGCCCAACGTCGGTGCGCTCTCGCGCTACTTCAACCGCGTGCGCCTGAACCCGAAGCTGTGGCACGCCCGCGAGGGCGTCGAGGGCGGGCTGACCAAGCTGCCGGTGGGCATCGGATCCGCGTTCGAGCGCCTCGGCCCCCACTTCAAGGAGTCGATCAAGGCCTTCTGGGCGCCGGGACTGTGGTGGGAGGAGCTCGACTTCGCCTACATGGGGATCATCGACGGCCACGACGTCCGCGCCCTGCGGGAGGCGCTGCGCGAGGCGGTGGCTGCCCAGCGGCCCGTGGTCGTGCACGTCGCGACCGTCAAGGGCAAGGGCTTCGCCCCCGCCGAGGAGGGCGGCCTCGAGGGCATGGAGCAGTGGCACGCCGCCAAGCCCAAGTCGATCGCCAACGGCGCCCCGGCCGCCAAGGTGGCCAAGCCCGCCGGCACCAAGACCCCACCGCCCCAGTACACGCAGGTGTTCGGCGACGCGCTCGTGGCGGAATGCCGTCGTGACGAGCGCGTGATCGGCATCACCGCCGCGATGAACTCGGGTACCGGCCTGAACGTTCTGCAACGCGAGCTGCCCGACCGCTACTTCGACGTCGGCATCGCCGAGCAGCAGGCGATCCTGTTCGCCGCCGGGCTCGCCCTCCAGGGCGCCAAGCCGGTCGCGGCGATCTACTCGACCTTCCTGCAGCGCGCCTACGACCAGATCGTGCACGACGTGTGCCTGCAGAACCTGAACGTGGTGTTCGCGATGGACCGTGCCGGCCTCGTCGGCGATGACGGCCCCACCCACCACGGCGTGTTCGACATCGCCTACCTGCGCTGCCTGCCCAACATCGTGCTCATGGCCCCGCGCGATGAGGCGATGCTGGTCCACATGCTGCGCACGGCGATCGCGTACGACGACGGCCCGATCGCGCTGCGCTACCCGCGCGGCGAGTCGATCGGCGTCGGGCTTCCCGCCCGGCCGAAGGCGATCGAGATCGGCACCGGCGAGATCCTCCGCGAGGGCGAGCGCGTGGCCATCCTCGGCTACGGCACGGGCGTCCAGAAGGGCCTCGAGGCGGCCGACATCCTCGCCCGCCACGGCATCTCGGCCACCGTCGCCGATGCCCGCTTCGCCAAGCCGATCGACGCCGGCCTCGCGGCGCAGCTCGCGGCCGAGCACGAACTGCTCGTCACCGTCGAGGAGGGCGTGCTCGCCGGCGGCTTCGGCTCCGCGGTCTGGGAGACGCTGTCGGACTCCGGCCTCGCGCCGCGCATCCTTCGCGTCGGCCTGCCCGACCGCTACGTCACCCACGGCTCCCCGCAGCTCCTGCACGAGGAGGTCGGGTTCACCGGCGAGCGGATCGCCGAGCGGATCGAGGCCGCCGTGGGCGAGCCGGAGCGGGTGGCGGGGTAGAGGCGGTTCTTGTGGCGGGGCCCCCTGTCGGGGCCCC
>DATMGZ010000182.1:0-25118 GCA_035555155.1 Solirubrobacteraceae bacterium
TCGGCGACGAGCGTGCCGGCACCGGCGAACTCGGCGTCGGGGAGCTGCACGCGATCCATCAGCCAGGCCGATCCGTCTGGCGCACCGACCCAGCTGCGCAGCTCCAGCCGGTCCTGGTCCACGCGGCGAGCGTGGGCGCCGACGGCTGTGTTGCACGAGGCGCCCAGCGCGCGAACGAGCTCGCGCTCGGCGCCCACGCACACGGTCGCGCCGGGATCGACGAGGCGCTCGAGTGCGGCCGCGTCGACGAACCCGGAGCGGGCCTCGAGCGCGAGGGCGCCCTGCCCAGCGGCAGGGATCAACTCGTCGAGCACGCCGTCGGCCTCGCCGGCGCGGCCGAGGCGCTCGAGCCCGGCCAGCGCAAGCACGAGCGCGTCCACCTGTCCCTCGGCGAGCTTGCGCAGGCGGGTATCCACGTTGCCGGTGATTGGGATCACCTCGAGGTCCTGCCGCTCGGCCCGGATCTGGGCCTGGCGGCGCAGGCTGCTGGTCCCCACCGTCGCCGCCTCGGGGAGCGCGCTCAGCGATTCCGCGCCGCAGATCGCGTCGCGGGCATCGGCGCGCTCGGGGATCGCCACGAGCACGAGCCCGGGAGCCAGTTCGGCGGGCACGTCCTTGGCCGAATGGACGGCGAGATCGATGTCGCCGGCGAGCAGCGCCCGCTCCAGCTCCGACACCCAGCGCGACTTGTCGGCGATCGCCGCGCCGCGATCGCCCGAGGTGGCGATCGGTACCAGCTCGACGTCACCCCGCAGCCGATCCGCGACCCATCTCGCCTGGGCCAGCGCGAGGGCGCTCCCCCGCGTCCCGATCCGCATCAGGGCCGCTGGCGGTGACGCGCCGGGAGGCTTCTCACCTCGGCGAGTCCGGCCTCGGGATCGGAGACGGAATCCGCTTCGGAGATCAGCGTCCCCTCGTCGTCCTCGAGCGCGAACAGCTCACGGACGAGCTGCATCCGGGCATGGACGCGATCGTCGCGCAGCTCCTTCATCCGGACCGTCGGCTCGTGCATCAGCCGGTTGACCACCGCCCGGGCCAGCGCGTCGATGCGCTCGAGGTCGCGGTCCGAGGCGGATTCCCACTTGCCGGCGTTCTCACGCACGACCTGCTCGGCGATCTCGGTCGAGCGCACCCGCAGCGCGGCCAGCGTCGGCAGCACCTCGAGCCCGCCGAGCCAGGTGGCGAAGTGCTGGATCTCCTCCTCGATGATCCCCTCCGCCTTGCGCGCCTCGGCCTGGCGCACCCTGCGGTTGCGGGCGATCACCGCCTGCAGGTCGTCGATGTCGTAGAGCGACACGCCGGGAATGGCGGTTGCCGACGCGTCGATGTCCCGCGGCACCGCAAGGTCGACGAGCAGCAGCGGACGGTGCCGTCGCAGGCCCATCACCTCGGCCAGCTCCTGGGCCTCGAGCACGAGATGGGGTGAGGAGGTCGCGGTGACGACGATGTCGGCGGTCTCGAGCTCGCGCGGGAGCTCATCGAACGGCACGGTCTCGCCACCGAACTTCCGCGCCAGGCTGATCGCCCGGTCGCGCCGGCGGTTGGCGACGAACACCGTGGTGGCGCCGCTGCCGGCCAGCGCCCGCGCGGTCAGCTCGCCGGTCTCGCCGGTGCCGACGAGCAGCACCCGGCGGCCGGCGAGCTCGCCGAGCTGCTCGCGGGCCAGTCCGACGGCGACGCCGGCCAGGCTGAGCTGGCGCTCGCCGATGCCGGTCTCGGTGCGGACGCGCTTGCCGGTGGCCAGGGCGGCCTTGAACAGGTGGTTGGTCAGCGGGCCTGCCGTCTCCTTGCCCAGCGCGCCGTCGTAGGCGCGCTTGACCTGGCCCTGCACCTCCGCCTCGCCGACGATCATCGAGTCCAGGCCGGCGGTGACGTGGTAGAGGTGGCGGGCGGCGTCGCAGTTGCGGTGCGAATAGATGGCCGACGCGAGCCCCGTCGGTCGGATCCCGGCCTGGCGGGCGAGCATCGAGAGCACGACGCTCTCCGCCTCCACCGGATCGCCGACCACGAGGTAGATCTCCGTCCGGTTGCAGGTCGAGATCGCCACTGCCTCGTGCACGTCGGCCGCACCGCGCAGGTCACGCAGGAACTCTGCCGAGCGCTTGTCCGGGAGCGCGAGACGCTCGCGGACCTCGACCGGCGCCGTCTTGTGCGAGACGCCGATGGCCAGCAGCTCGCTCACGGCACGTGCTCGAGGTCGCGCCCCGAGTCCTCCTGCGCTCGTTGCTCGAGCGCGCGGTTGAGCTCGACCAGGTCGCGCTCGGTCCGGCTCAGCCGGATCCCCATGATCGCGACGTAGATCAGCAGCAGCGCCACGAAGACGATGTAGGCGCCCGCCACGTACTTGCCGGCCGTGTGCAGCGGCAGGGCGGGGGCCGCGGCGAGCACGAGCCCGCTCATGACGGCGCCGCGCTGCGTCCGAGTGGCCGGATCGCATCGTCCCCGAGCACCCGGCGGCGCAGGGCCCGCAACTGCATGCGCGTGCTCTTGGCCGTCAGCTCGTACTTCCACAGCGTCGCGAACAGCAGCGCGATGCCGACCAGCGAGACCAGGAACGTGAGCCGCATGGGGCCGGGCAGGTTGCCACCGCCGAGCGTCAGCACGCGCGGGTGCACGAACCCCTGGGCGAGTCGCACGGCGATGAAGTTGAGCGGCACGAAGGCGCCGGCGACGATCGCGAACACGCTCGCGTAGCGGGCCTGGCGCTCGGGATCGTCGATCGAGAAGCGCAGCGGCTGGTAGGTGGCGAAGAGCAGGAACACGATCAGGAAGGAGACCAGCGTGGGCTCGTTCCAGACCCACCAGTGCCCCCACGAGGCCTTGGCCCAGATCGAGCCCGTGATCAGCGCGCCGAGGGCGAAGATCAGCGACATGTGGATCGCCACATAGGAGCGCATGTCCCAGGCGCGGTCGCCGGTGCGCAGGTGGCCGATCGCAAACAGACCGCCGAGGATGAACCCGCACAGCGCGACGATGGCCAGCGGCACGTGCAGGTAGAAGATCTTCTGCACGAACCCCTGATCGGCGTCGAGCGGCGCGTAGAAGAAGACCAGCGCAAAGGCGACGCTCAGCGTCGCGACGGTGGCGAGGGAGAGGCCGCGAAGGCCCTTCCCATAATTGGGCGTGGGCGGCAAGAGAGTCATTCCTCCAGCAGAAAGTCGAACACCGCGTAGGCGAGCAGTGCGAACACCACATCATAAAGTGCCAGAACCTCGAGCCACTTCAGCGGCACCGATGCGGCACCGTGGGCGGCCAGCGGCGCAGCTGCCCCGCGGGCCATCGCGATCAGCGCCGGGATCATCAGCGGCAGGCCGATCACGGGCCCGATCAGGTCCCGCGCGCGGGTGTGGACCGCGATCGCCGAGACGAGGGTCCCGATCACCGCGATCCCGAGGTCGGCGAGCAGGAGCACCACCGCCAAGCCCGGCAGTGCCGGTCCGAGCGACGGACCGAGCAGCAGCAGCCCGAAGGCCGGGACAGCGATCAGCTCGAGCACGACGAGGAACGTGAACAGCGCGGCGGCCTTGGCCAGGAGCAGTGACGTGCGGTCGACGGGCGCCAGCAGGAAGGCATCGAAGCCGCCCTGCTCGCGCTCGGTCACGAACAGCCGGTTGATGCCCAGCATGCCCGAGAACAGCACCGTGACCGTCAGCACCCCGGCCGCCAGCTGTCCGCTGATCGTCGCCTGGCCGAGGCCGAAATGGAAGATCACGAACGTCGTGACGGCGAACAGCGCCATCGCCGGCACCGTCTCGAACGTGCGCAGCTCGAGCCGCAGGTCCTTGCGCAGCACTGCCAGCGCCGTTCTCACGCGTACAGCTCCCGCACCTGCTCGGGGGTGACCGTGGCCGCCGGGCCCAGCCACGCCGTCCGCCCGTCGCGCAGGCCGAGCGCGAGGTCCGCCTCGGCGAGCGCGGCCTGGGGATCGTGGCTCGTGAGCACCCGGGTGCGGCCGGACTCGCGCCCGATCAGCGGCTCGACCAACCCGGTCGCGGCGGGATCGAGGTTCGCGCGGGGCTCGTCGAGCAGCAGCACCTCCGGGTCGTGCAGTACGGCGCGGCACACGGCCAGCCGCTGGATCATCCCGCGCGAGAGCAGGCGCACCGGGTCATCGCCACGGCCCCCCATCCTCACCGCCTCGAGCACCTGCTCGACGCGCTCCTCGGGCAGGCGGTACAGGCGCGCGTGATAGCGCAGGTTCTCGCGCCCGCTCAGGTCGCGGTACAGCAGCGGCTCGTGGGCCAGCAACCCCAGCCGGGCCCGGACCGCGAAGGCCCGCTTGGGCAATGGCTCGCCGAGCACCGAGACCTCGCCCTGATGCGGGCGCAGCAGCGTGGCCAGGATCCGCAGCAGGGTCGACTTGCCGGCCCCGTTGCGGCCGAGCACGGCGAGCGTGGCGCCGGCGGGCACCACGACCGAGACGTCGCGCAGCGCGGTTCGCTCGCCGAAGTGGCGGGCGAGGCCGCGCAGCTCAATGGCCGGCGTGCCCGCCATGGGCGCCGGTTCGTCCACCCTCGCGCTGCAGCGTCGCCACGACGTGGCGCAGGGTGGGAGCGATCACGGGAAACAGCTCGTTGATCGCCTTGGGATTGCCGGGGAAGTTGATGATCAGCGTGCGGCCCGCGATCCCCGAGACGCCGCGGGTGAGGATGCCGAGCGGGGTATGGCGCAGCGACTCCGCGCGCATCGCCTCGGCGAATCCGGGCGCCTCGCGGTCGATCACGGCCCGGGTCGCCTCGGGCGTGACGTCGTCGGGGGTCAGTCCGGTGCCGCCGGTGGTGAAGATCAGCGGGACGTCGGGCCGGGCATGCGCGCGGAGCGCGCGCTCGATCGCCTCGCGATCGTCGGTGACGCTCACGCGGGAGATGATCTCGGCGCCCGCGGCGCCGGCGAGCTCGGCCAGGATGTCGCCGGAGGTGTCCTCGGTCGCCCCCGCCGCGACCGAGGTCGAGATCGTGATGATCGCCGTCTTCATGGCGGGCGAGCTTAGGGCCTATGCCGGTAGGGCGTACGGCTGGGGCGTCTCGCATCCAGGCGTGCGACCCGGTGGGATTGCTCCTCAGCCCGGTTCCGCCGTCGGGATCCCGCGGTCGCTTCCGATGGGCGGGCCGGCGTCGGAGACGCGCGCGCCCAGCGCCAGCGGGAGCAGCGCTGAGGCGGTCGCGATCACGCGCGACCGGGGCGTGCTCAGCCGCGCCGCCACTCCCCCGAGCGTCCGCCCGACTTCTGGAGCAGCGCCACCTCGGCGATCGTGGCCCCGCGCTCGATCCCCTTGACCATGTCGTAGACGGTCAGCGCCGCGACCGATGCAGCGGTCAGCGCCTCCATCTCGACCCCGGTCGGGCCGGTGGTTCGGGCCTCGGCGGTGAGGACGATCTCGCCCCCGGCCGCGTCGATGGCAGCCTCGACCCCGACGAAGGAGAGCGCGAGCGGGTGGCAGAGGGGAATCAGCTCCGAGGTCCGTTTGGCGGCCTGGATCCCGGCGATCCGGGCCACGCCGATGACATCGCCCTTGGGCGCGTCGCCGGCGATCACGGCCGCGGCGGTGGCGGCGCTTACGCGAACCACGGCGCGGGCCAGCGCTCGGCGCTCGGTCGCGGGCTTCTCGCCGACGTCGACCATCCGCGCGCTGCCGCCCTCGTCGAGGTGCGTGAGCTGCGCCGGCTGCTCGTTCACGCGGGCTCGCCCGTCACGCCGGCGCGTGCGTCCGCTGCGCGGCGGCGATGAGGTCGCGCACAGCGCCGGCGTCGCCGGCGCGCAGCAGCTCCACCGGGTCTGGGTCGCCGTCGACGATGGACTCGAAGAACTCCTTGCGGTCCTGGTAGGTGGGCAGCGTCGCCTTGGCCCAGCCGCGGACGTCGTTGAGCATGATCGCGAGCTGCGCGTAGTGCTCACCGAACAGCTCGCCGATCTCGCGCTTCATCCGCTTGGCCAGCGCCGGCGAGGCTCCGGCGGTGGAGATGGCGATGGCCAACGGGCCGGTGCGGACGATCGCCGGCAGGATGAAGTTGCACAGCGGCGGGACGTCGACGACATTGACGAGCATCGCACGGCGCTCGGCGTCGTCGAACACGCTTATGTTGACGTCGGTGTCGTCGGTGGCGGCGATGGCCATGAAAGCGCCCTCGAGATCGCCCGGCTCGTACTCGCGCTGCTCCCAGGTGATCGACCCTTCGTGCGCCAGCGCCACGAGGTCGGGCTGAGCCTCCGGGGCAATCAGCGTCACCCGGCCGTCACACGCGAGCAGGCCCTCCACCTTCTCGAGCCCCACGTCGCCGCCGCCCACGACGAGGCACTTACGGCCGGTGAGCCGCAGGCAGGCGATGTAGAACGGCGTCTCGAGCATGCCGCGCACACACGATTGGTCGCAGATCCCCCGCCGGAGCTGGCAGACGCATTCCTTACCGCTGTAGGCCTGGGCGGGCATTGCACGCCCAAGGGTACGCGACCGGCTCGGCGGCCCCGACCGCTCAGGCCCCCGGGAGCAGCTCGACCGCCCGCCGGTACTCCAGCGCCGCCTTCTCCTCCCGGTCCAGCGCGGCGAGGTAGGCGGTGAAGGCGAGGGCCCGCTCGGCGACCGCCGAGCGACTCCATCGCGCGTAGGAATCGGCGACCGCGAGGCACGCCTCGCGCCAGGCCACGTAGCCGTCGACCATCTCGTCGACGAGGCGCTGGCGGCGCGAGCGATACAGCTGGGGGCCGGGTTCGTCGATCTCTTTCATCTCTTGTCCCTCACAGACACCATCCGTGAATGGAACATTCCCCGGATTAACAAGTTGTGAGAACGGGTTCGATCCCGACACCGGAGGTGCTCGATAGCACACACCCCGGGGGCGGGGCCGAGGCGGGCGATCAGCGCTTGATCGCGTCGCGCGCGAGGCGCGCGGTGAGCTTCAGCAGGGGCGCGGCGCCGTCCCGAATCGCGGCGGCGCGGATCGACGGGCGTCCGTAGAGGATGGTCGCGCTCTGGCGCAGCGCCTTCGCCAGTGTCTCGTCGTACGGGTGCCACCAGGCGCTGCGGACGGCGGAGGGCTCCCACACGCGGAGCTTGACGTTGACGCACTCGTACAGCCCGAACTTGGAGTGCGTGCGACCCAGCCCCGAGTTCTTGACCCCGCCCCAGGAGCACTGGCAGGCGCCGTGGCTGAACATGTGGTCGTTGATCCACACCATGCCGGATTCGAGCTCGCCCGCCACCCGCTCGCCCTTGGCGCGGTCCGAGGTCCAGACCGAGGCGCCGAGGCCGAAGTACGAGTCGTTGGCCAACGCCACCGCCTCGTCCTCGGAGTCCACGATCACGATCGGGAGCACCGGGCCGAAGATCTCCTCGCGCATGATCCGCATCTCGTGCGTGACGCCGGTCAGCACCGTGGGAGCGAAGAACGCGCCCTGCTCGAAGCCGGGCACCTCGACCGGGCCGCCGCAGCGCAGCTGCGCCCCGGCCGCGACGGCGTCGTCGACGAGCTCGCGGACGAGCTCGAACTGCTCACGGGAGACCATCGGGCCGATCTCGGTCTCCCAGCCCAGCGGATCACCCACGGCGAGACCCTGGGCGCCGGCCACGACGCCGGCGATGAAGCGCTCGGAAATCGCGCGCATGACGTAGACCCGCTCGATCCCCGAGCACGTCTGGCCCGCGTTGGCGAATCCGCCCCACAGCGCCCCGGCCACCGCGTGCTCGAGCTTGGCGTCGCCCAGCACGAGCATCGGGTCCTTGCCACCGAGCTCGAGCACCGAGCCCTTGAGCTGACGAGCGCAGGCCTCGCCCACGCCCCGGCCGGTCTCGACCGAGCCGGTGAAGAACACCTTGGCGACACTCGAGCTCACGAGCGCCGGCCCGGTGCCGGGTCCGTGCAGCACGCGGACGAGGCCCTCGGGAATGCCGGCGCGCTCGAACACCTGGGCGATCCGCTCGCCGATCAGCGGCGTCAGCGAGGACGGCTTGAGCACGACCCCGTTGCCGGCCATCAGGGCCAGCGCGACCTCGCCGAACGGGATCGACCACGGGTAGTTCCACGGCGAGATCACGCCGATCACGCCGAGCGGCTCGTACGTGAACACCGAGCTCTTGGTCTTGAAGAACCACTGCGACATCGGGATCTCCTCGTCGGCCAGGATGTCCTGGCCGGCATGACCGATCCAGTGCAGGGCGTCGATGGTCGGCAGCACCTCCATCGAGAACGCCTCGTTGCGCGGCTTGCCCTGCTCGCGGACGATCAGGTCCCGGATGTCGTCGGCCTCGTCGATCAGCACCTGCGCAGCGCGCTCGAGGTACCGGGCCCGGTCGGCGAGCGTCAGCTGGGCCCAGAACGGCTGCACCTTGGCGACGGCGTCGAGAACCGACTGCACCGCCTCGGGGGGCGTGTGCAGCACCGCCCCGAGGCGCTCGCCGGTCGCGGGGTTGAAGGACTCGAGCTGCGACGTGGCTGTGGCAGTCTCCACGGCTCGAGACATTAGCCCCTCCCCGCGGTCGGGCATCGCGGCACCGGGGCGCCCGGTGTTATGCCCGGCCGCGCCGCCGCCTGATCTCCTCCAGGCGCTCGCGCAGGGCGGCCTCGACGTCGCCGGGCTCGTAGAAGCGCGCCCCGATCGCGGCGTCGGGCATCAGCTCCTGCGGCGAGGTTCGCTCCGGGCGCCGGTGGGGGTTGTCGTACTCCCCGTCGCTGCGAGTCGATGAGCGCAGGTGCGCGGGCGGCGCGCTCGCGCCCTGCTCGCGGATGTATCCGCGAGCCGCGAACACCGCCCGCTTGGCGGCGTCGGACTTCGGCGCCAGTGACAGGTAGATGGCCGCCTGCGCGAGTGCGAACTGGCATTCCGGGAGGCCGACGTGCTCGACGGCGGCGGCAGCAGCCGTGGCGAGGACGAGCGCCTGTGGATCGGCGTTGCCGATGTCCTCGGAGGCCAGCACGACCATCCGGCGGACGATGAAACGGGGGTCCTCGCCGCCTTCGAGCATCACGGCCAGGTAGTAGAGCGAGGCGTCCGGGTCAGAGCCTCGGGTGGCCTTGATCCAGGCCGAGATCGTGTCGTAGTGGCGGTCGGCCTGACGGTCGTAGAGCAGCGCCCGGCGTTGCAGCGCGTCCTCGGCGTGGGCGAGCGAGACGACCTCGTCGGGCCCGGCGCTGTCGCAGGCCAGCTCGAGCGCGTTGAGCGCGGTGCGGGCGTCGCCGCCGGAGCGCTCTGCGAGAAACTCGAGTGCCTCCTCGGCGACATCGCGATCCTCTCCGCACTCGCCCCGGACCAGGGCCCGATCGAGCAGGGTCCGGACGTCGGCGGCGCTGAGCGCCTCGAGCTCGTACACGCTGGAGCGCGACAGCAGCGCCGAGTTGACCTCGAAGTACGGGTTCTCCGTGGTGGCGCCGATCAGCGTCACCAGGCCATCCTCCACCGCGGGCAGGAGCGCGTCCTGCTGGGCCTTGTTGAAGCGGTGAATCTCGTCGAGGAAGAACACCGTCGGCTCGCCGGTCATGCTCCGCCGATGGCGAGCGCGCTCGATCACCGCCCGCACCTCGGCGCGGCCGGCGGCCACCGCACTCTCCTCCTCGAACGCGGCTCGGGCCGTCTCGGCGATGATCCGCGCCAGCGTCGTCTTGCCACTTCCGGGGGGGCCGTGTAGGATCATCGAGCGCGGACTGCCCTCCTCGATCGCGCGCCGCAGCGCCGACCCGGCGCCCAGCAGCTGATCCTGCCCCACGAACTCGTCCAGCGTCCGCGGGCGCAGACGGGTGGCGAGCGGTGCGTCGGCGAGCGGCGCCGCGCCGCTGTGGTCACGGCCGGCGCCTGGCCCGCGGTCGTCCTCCTCCTCGCCACCGAACAGGCGCTCCATGCTCTAACGGTCCCCTAGCGCCCGACGATCTCCAGGGCGGCCGCGTGCAGCAAGCCGTTGGTCGCCAGGCCGTCGCCGCCGTCAGCGCGGCGCTGACCGCTCAGATCGGTGAACCGTCCCCCCGCCTCCTCGACGATGATCTGCGGCGCGGCGAGGTCCCACACGGACACCTGGGGATCGAGCCCGATGTCCACGCTCCCCTCGGCCACGAGCATGTAGGACCACAGATCGCCGTACCCGCGCGTGCGCCAGCAGGCGCGACCGAGCTCGAGCAGAGCATCGAGGCGCCCGACGCCGTCCCAGTCCTCGAGCCCGCCGAAGCAGAGGCTGGCGTCGGCGAGCTCGCGCACGCCCGAGACCCGCAGCCGCCGTGCCGCCTCGCCGAGGCCGTCGTCGGCGAACGCACCCGCACCGCGGGCCGCCCACCAGCGGCGCGCCAGCGCCGGCGCCGAGACGATGCCGACGGTGAGCTCCCCCGCGACCTCCAGCGCCAGCAACGTGGCCCAGACCGGGGTCCCGCGGACGTAGCCCTTCGTCCCGTCGATCGGATCGACGATCCAGCGCCGGTCCGTGTCGCCCGACGAGGATCCGTACTCCTCGCCGATGACCGCGTCGCCGGGACGCTCGTGAGCCAGGTGCTCGCGGACCGACTGCTCGACGGCGCGATCGGCCTCGGTCACCGGCGTCAGGTCGGGCTTGGTCTCGACCACCAAGTCGACGGCGCGGTACAGCGACAGCGTGATCGAGTCGGCGATGTCGGCCAGCTCGAGTGCAAGCGCGAGGTCATCGGAGATGGTGCTCACCGTGGTGGATCCTACGGCGCGCCGGGGCGCGCGACCGTTAGGCTGGTGGGGGATGGAGCAGAGCGAGCTCGAGCGGGAGACGGTCGAAGTGCTGCAGCGCCTCGTGCGCTTCAATACCGTCAACCCTCCCGGCAACGAGCGCGAGGCGCTCGAGTACCTGGCCGGCTACCTCGCGGAGGCGGGTTACCGCACCGAGCTGCTGGGTGCGAAACCCGAGCGCCCGAACCTGATCGCCACCCTCGAGGGCGCGGCTGCGGGTCCGACGCTGTGCTACCTCGGCCACGTCGACACCGTGCTCGCCGATCCCTCTGAGTGGAGCCACGATCCGTGGTCCGGCGACCTCGCCGCGGGCTATCTGTGGGGACGCGGCGCGATCGACATGAAGTCACAGGTGGCCGCCGAGGCGGTGGCCGCGGCCACGCTGGCTCGTGGTGGCTGGCGCCCGGCGCGCGGAGCGCTCAAGCTCGTGTTCGTCTCCGACGAGGAGACCGGCGGGGACCTGGGCGCGCAATGGCTGACCCGCAACCACCCCGACAAGGTCCGCTGCGAGATGCTGCTCAACGAGGGTGGCGGCGAGGTGTTCGAGTATCAGGGGCGCCGCCACTACGGTGTCTGCTGCGCCGAGAAGGGCGTGTTCCGGTTCACGATCACCGCCGAGGGGGTGGCCGGCCACGGCTCGTTGCCCAAGACCGGGGACAACGCCCTGCTCAAGCTCGGGCCGATCCTCGAGCGGCTGGCGACGCGACAGCCGTCGTTCGATGTCACCGAGGGGCCGGCGGCGCTGCTGCGCGGACTCGGCGAGGACCCGGCCGCGCCCGAGGCGGCACTCGAGCGGATGGCCGCCTCCGCGCCCGAGCTGGTGCCGCTGCTGGAGCCCATGCTCGGCGTCACGCTCACGCCGACGATGGCCCACGCCTCCGACAAGGTCAACGTGATCCCCTCCCGGGCGACCCTGAGGATCGACTGCCGCGTGCCGCCCGGCCTCGGCGAGGAGGACGCCCGGCGACGGATCGAAGAGGTCCTCGGCGACGGCGGCGCCGATACCCACATTGCCTTCGACGAGACGGTCACCGGCAACCGCTCCCCGGCCGAGTCAGCGCTGATGGACGCGATCTCCGGCTGGGTGGACGCGAACGATCCGGGTGCCGTGGTCGTGCCGGTGATCCTCCCCGGCTTCTCAGACTCGCGCTGGTTCCGTGACGCCTTCCCCGACTGCGTGGCCTACGGGTTCTTCCCTCAGCGGCACCAGTCGCTGCTCGAGGCCGCGCCGCTGGTGCACAACGCCGACGAGCGGATCGACATCCGCGACCTGGGCTTCGCCGCCTCCTGCTACGCCGACCTGGCCCGGGAGCTCCTGGGCTGAGCCGAGCCGGCGGGTCGAGCGCGGAAGCAGGGCGAGGAGCAGCAACCCGAGCCCGATCGCGCTGCCGACGCCGAGCACCGTCCGGGCGCCGAACGCGGCCGCCAGCGGCCCGGCCAGCAGGTAGCCGACCGGGAGCAGCGCCAGCGACCCCATCCAGTCCCACGCGCTCACCCGCGAGAGCGCGTGGGCGGGGATGTGATGGGCCAGCGCCGTCTCCCACCAGATCATCAGCAGCGAGAACCCGAAGCCGGTCGCGAACGCGCACACGATCACGAGCGGCAGCGGCGCGCCGAGCGCGAAGACGGCGTCCTGCAAGGGCCACGCGAGCACGAGCAGCAGGCCCACGCGGAGCGGATGAGCCGGGCGCCAGCGCAGCGCGACCACGGCGCCACACACCGCGCCGAGACCGGCCAGAGCCTCGAGCAGCCCGAACACCGCGGCGTTGCCGTACACCTCGCGCGCGATCACCGGGGCCAGCGAGTACCACTGGGCGTAGACGCACAGAACGGCGCCGGTGAAGACGGCGATCGTCACCCACACCCATGCGCGCGAGCGGACCTCGCGCCAGCCTGCCCGCAGGTCGCCGAGGACCGAGCCCGACTCCGCCGGCGCCTCCGTGGCCCCACCCCGCCGGCGCGGGCGGACACGCGCGAGCAGCAGCGCGCTGAGAACGAACGTCGCCGCGTCGAACGCGAACGCCTCGCCGGCGCCCACGCCGAGCACGAGCGCGGCGGCCAGCGCCGGACCGACGAGATAGGCCACGTTTGAGACCGACTCGGTGAGCGCGCGGGCGTCCTGGATCAGCGACTCGGGAACGGTCTGCGGGAGCAGACCGCTATAGGCGGGCTGGAAGAACGCCTGCGCGGCGCCGAACAGCGCCTCGATGACGACGAGCTGCCAGATCCGCGCGGCGCCGGTGAGGATCAGGACGGCCAGCAGCGCGTGAAGCGCGGCGCGCGTCACGTCCGTGGCGATCATGATGCGGTGCCGCGGCAGCCGGTCGGCCCACACGCCGCCGAACAGCAGCAGGGCGACGAGCGGCAGGGTCTGGGCGCCGAGGACCAGGCCGAGGTCCGTGGGCGAGCCGGTCCACTGCGTGATGTACAGCGCCAGCGCGACCATGACCACGCGGTCGCCGACCACGCTCGCGGCTTGGCCCAGGAACAGAAGGCGGAAATCTCCATGGCGCAGGACGCGCAGGTACGAACTCACAGCTGGACTCTCGAAGGACGGCACCGCTGCGGCGGTGCAAAGGGACGGTCGGGATCGAGTGTTCAGCCAGCCAACATTGCCGGTTGAGACTAGCAACCGAGCGCGCGATGTCCAGCGCGGCGGATCCAGCGCGTGCTCGCTCTGGCACCCAGGCCCTAAGCTCTTGTCCCCATGGCGACGCAGGTATCGGCGCGCCTCGATCCGGCGATCTTTCGGCTACCGGTCGAGAAGATCCGCGAGGGCCACTACTCGGACGCTTATTTCGTCCACACCAAGGCGCTGCTCGAAGCCGAGCAGCATCATCCGCGCGTGACGATGCAGGTGTTCCAGAAGCGCGACTCCGTCCTCGGCGGGATCGACGAGGCGCTGGCGATCCTGCGCACCTGCTCCGGCCACGCCGCTCCTGACGGCCCCTGGATTCCGGGCTGGGATCAGCTGACCGTCCACGCGTTGCGTGAGGGCGACCGCATCGCCCCCGGTGAGACCGTGCTCACGATCGAGGGTGACTATGCGCTGTTCGCCCACCTCGAGACCGTGTACCTCGGCTGCCTGGCCCGGCGCTCGCTGATCATGCGCAACGTTGCCGAGGTCGTCGAGGCCGCGCGCGGCAAGCCGATCTTCTACTTCCCCGCCCGCCACGACCACTGGTTGGTGCAGACCGGCGACGGCTGGGGCGCCCACGTCGCGGGAGCGATCGGTGTCTCCACCGAGGCGCAGGCCTCGTGGTGGGGCGGGCGCGGCATCGGCACCGTCCCGCACGGGCTGATCGCCGCCTACGGAGGCGACACCGTCACCGCCGCGACGAAGTTCGCCGAGCGCTTCCACGCTGACATGAACATCACCGTCCTGGTCGACTTCGAGAACGACTCGGTGCGGACGGCGCTCGAGGTCGCGTCTGCGCTCGGGCCGAGGCTGTGGGGGGTCCGCCTGGACACCAGCGAGCAGCTGGTCGACCGCTCGCTGTTCGACGAGATGGGCGGCTTCAGCCCCACCGGCGTGAACCCGCGCCTGGTCGAGAGGGTGCGCGGGGCGCTCGACGGGGCGGGCTTTCGGTTCGTGCGGATCGTCGCCTCCGGTGGCTTCACCGCGGCTCGGATCCGTGAGTTCGAGGCCGCTGACGTACCGGTGGACGCATTCGGGGTCGGCTCCTCGCTGATTCGCGGGCAGAATGACTTCACCGCCGACGTCGTGATCGTCGACGGCCGGCCGTGCGCGAAGGTGGGACGTGCCTTTTCGCCGAATCCCCGTCTCGAGCTTGTTCAGTGAACGCGCCGAAGTGCCGATGAGAACGGTGGGCAGCTGATGAACGTCGCAACCTTCCTCGGGTACCCCGACCTCTACTCCTGGCTTCACGACTGGCTCCCCATCATCTTCATGGGGCTTCTGGTGGTGGCCGTGTTCGCGCTCATGCGGTTCATGCCGCGTACGCGCCCGGCAGAGACGAAGCCCGACTCGACGCCCTCGATCGGCTGGAGCGAGATCGCCGGCTCCGACGAGGCCAAGGAGGAGCTGCGCGAGGTCGTCGACTACCTCCGCGATCCCAAGCGCTTCCGCGACCTCGGCGCCAAGGTCCCCAAGGGCATCCTGTTGCACGGACCGCCCGGCACCGGCAAGACGCTGCTGGCCAAGGCCGTCGCGCACGAGTCCGGCGCGACTTTCTTCTCGGCCTCGGCGGCCGGCTTCGTGGAGATGTTCGTCGGTGTCGGCGCGGCCCGGATCCGGCGGCTGTTCAAGGCCGCGCGCAAGAAGGCGCCGGCGATCGTGTTCATCGACGAGATCGACGCCGTCGGCGGCCACCGCGGCCACGACGTCTCCGGTGAGCGCGACCAGACGCTCAACCAGCTGCTGGTCGAGATGGACGGCTTCACCGCGCGCAAGGACGTGGTCGTGATCGCGGCCTCGAACCTGCTCGAGAAGCTCGACCAGGCGCTGCTGCGGCCTGGCCGCTTCGATCGCCAGATCTACGTCTCGCCCCCGGACGTCGGTGGCCGCGAGCGCATCCTGGCCGTGCATTCGCGCAACAAGCCGCTGTCCGCCGACGTCGATCTGAAGCTGCTGGCCCGCCAGACCTCCGGGCTGACCGGCGCCGACCTGGCCAACATCTGCAACGAGGCAGCGATCTTCGCCGGCCGCAGCCACCGCGACGAAGTGCTGATGGCCGACTTCGACGCCGCGCTGGAGCGCGTCGTCGCCGGGATGCAGTCCCGGCGCGCACTGACCGACCACGAGAAGCGGGTCGTCGCCTACCACGAGGCGGGGCACGCGCTGTGCGGCGAGCTGCTTCCATCGGTGGACCGGGTGCACCGGATTTCGATCGTCCCTCGCGGCCGCGCGCTCGGCTACACACTCAACCTGCCCGAGGAGGATCGCTACCTGAAGACCCGCGAAGAGCTGATCGACTTCATGACGATGCTGCTCGGCGGACGCGCCGCGGAGCAGATCGTCTTCGGCTCGATCACCACCGGCGCCTCCGATGACCTCAAGCGCGTCGCGGAGATCGCCCAGTCGATGATCCACGAGTACGCGATGGGTACCGGCATCACCTCGCTGCGGATGGCTTCGGAGACCGCCTCGGAGGCGACCCGGAAACTCCGCGATGACGAGGTCCGGGAGCTCGCCGACGAGGCCTTCCGCGCCGCGACGAAGATCATCGACATGCACCGTCCGCAGCTCGACGAGCTGGCCGCCACGCTGCTGAGCAACGAGGTCCTCGAGCGCGCCGACATCAACCGGATCATGGGCGACACGCCCAGCGCCGCCCCGCGCCGGATCGGCGGCGGCGAGCTCGGCCTGGCCGCGGCCACCGCCGTGTCGCCGGCCGACCCGCCGGCGCGGCGGTAGCCCTCAGTTCAGCGCATAGGTCAGCTTCGTCGAGATCATGCTCTTGTTCTCCTCAGGACTACACTCCGCGGCCGGATGTTGTCCCTCATCGACCATGTCGGCGTCGCAGTTGAGGACATCGACTCCGCGCTGGGCCTGTATCGCACCGCGTTCGGCATGGAGCTCGTGCACCGCGAGACGGTCGCCGAGCAGGGCGTCGATGCCGCCCTCCTGGACGTCGGGCACGGCCATGTCGAGCTTCTGCAGCCACTCGGTCCCGAGACCCCGGTGGGCAAGTACCTCGCCAAGAAGGGACCGGGCCTGCACCACGTCGCCTACCGGGTGGACGACATCGACGCTGCGCTCACCGCCCTCGCCGCGGCGGGACTGCGGCTGATCGACGAGACGCCGCGGATCGGCATCCGTGGCTCACGCGTCGCCTTTCTGCATCCCGCCTCCACCGGAGGCGTCCTGACCGAGATCGTCCAGCCCGCGGAGGACCACTAGTGCCCAACGAGAAGCCTCAGAAGATCAGCGTCGGATTCCTCGGCGGCCAGGTGCTGGGCGCCCGCGTCGCGCCGGCCGAGCTCACCCGCCTGCGCGGGGCCCTCGGCTCCACCGGCTGGCACGAGCTGAGTGCCGAGGACGGCACCGTGGCCCTCGACCTCGCGCGCGTCGTGTACGTGCTCGTCGAGGACGAAGAGCACCGCGTCGGCTTCGGCACCTGAGTCCGGAGCGCGGCCCACCGTACAGTTGGCGGCCGTGATGCCCGGACGACTGCTCGCGCTCGACCATGCCTGCCTGAGGCTTGCCCGCACGCGCGGGCACTCGCCGGCGCTGGAACGGGCGGCGCGCGCCTACTCGCGGTTGGGGGAACATGCGGCGTGCTGGTTCGCCCTCGGCGCAGCCGGCGCAGCGCTCGACCACGCCCGGCGCCCCCGGTGGGTCCGCGGGATCGAGGCGGTCGCGGTGGCCTACGGCGTCAACTACGCGGTCAAGGTGGCAGTACGCCGGCGCCGGCCCGAGCTCAGCGACCTGCCGCAGCTCTCGCCCACGGTCTCGCGGCTCTCCTTCCCGAGCGCCCACGCCACCACCTCGTTCGCCGCCGCCCGCGCGTATTCGGGTCTGGTCCCCGCGGGCGCGCTCTACAGCGCCGCCGGCGCGTTCGCGGCCAGCCGTCCCTACCTCGGCGTGCATTATCCCAGCGACGTCGTCGCGGGCGCCGTGCTGGGCAGCGTCATCGGCGGACGGGCGAGGCGATGAAGGTCGGGATCGTCGGGCTCCCCAACGCGGGCAAGTCGTCGCTATTCTCGGCTCTCACCGGCGTCGCGGCCGAGGCGGCCAACTACCCGTTCACCACGATCGAGCCAAACGTCGCCGTGGTCCCGGTGGCCGACGAGCGCCTGGAGGCGGTCGCGAGCACGGTCCGGGCGTCCAAGATCGTCCACGACACGATTGCCTTCCACGACATCGCCGGCCTGGTCGCCGGAGCGCATCGCGGTGAGGGCCTCGGCAATCAGTTCCTGGCCAACATCCGCGAGACCGATGCGATCGTGCACGTGGTTCGCGCCCACGAGGACCCCAACGTGGTGCACCCTGAGGGTCGGGTCGACCCGCTCGCCGACGTCGACACCATCGAGACCGAGCTCGTGTACGCCGACCTCGATCAGGCCGAGCGCCGGCTCGATCGAGTGGCCAAGACGGCCAAGAGCGGGGACCGCCGGGCGATCGCCGAGGCGGCGTGGCTGACCGAGCTGATCGCCGCGCTCGGAGCCGGGCGACCGGCGCGGACCGTGCCGCCGCCGGATGATGCGCCCGACGCGATGCGGCTGCTGCAGCCGCTGACCGCCAAGCCCGTCCTGTTCGTGGCCAACGTCGAGGAGGGCAGCGACGAGGTTCCGCCGGCCATCCTCGAGCATGCCCGCGCCGAGGGCGCCGGCGCGGTGGCAGTGTCGGCACGCCTGCAGGCCGAGCTGGCCGAGCTCGACGACGAGGAGGGCGCCTCGATGCGCGCCGAGCTCGGGCTGGCCGAGTCGGGGCTGGAGACGGTGGTTCGCGGGGCGTTCGCGCTGCTCGAGCTGGTCGCCTTCTTCACCGCCGGCGAGGACAAGCCGGCCCAGTCCTGGCACCTGCGTCGCGGCCTGTCGGTGTGGCATGCCGCCGGCCAGATCCACTCCGACATCCAGCGCGGGTTCGTCCGCGCCGAGGTGGTCTCGTGGGAGGAGCTGGTGGGCTCAGGCGGGTACTCGGGCGCCCGCGACCGCGGGACACTGCGGCTCGAGGGGCGCGACTACGTCGTCGTCGACGGCGACGTGATCACGGTGAAGTTCACGCCGTAGCCGCCGGCGCCGGCGGGTTCCCGCCGGGTCCCCGGGGCGCGGAGACTCAGCGCGCGAACGCGGGCGGGTCGGCGAACAGCTGCTGGGCGACGGCGTACGCAGGCTTCGGGGTCCCGTCGTAGGCGATCAGACCCTTGTGGTGCAGCCCGTCCGGCGGGTCGTCGGCCGGCAGCTGGGCGCCGCCGGTCCAGCCCGGATTGACGGCGAACTCGCGCAGCGTCCAGTAGATCGCGCCGTTCATGAACGGCAGCTGGCTGATCACGTTCATCGTGTTCTGCAGATATGCGCTCTGGAACTGGTAGCTACCCTTGGTGCTCGGATCGCCGTCGAACAGTCCCTCGGCGCCGAACTCGGCCACGACGAGGGCCTGAGCCGGATAGCGGGCGTGGGTCTGGGTCAGGAATGGGGACAGCTGGGAGAAGTCGGTGATCGTGTGGCCCGGTACGCCCGTGTACCAGCCGAAATAGCTCGAGATCCCGATCACGTCGAGCTTCGAATACAGCCGCTGCACCGGGAAGCCCGGGTAGCAGTAGATGTCGAGGGCGACGGGGCTGGTGGGGTCCAGCGCGCGCGCCAACGGGATCGCCTGATCCAGGTATGCACGTGTGCCGGGCGTCGCGCCGGGGTTGGGCGAGAGCTCGTTGCCGACCGAGTTGATCACCACCGATGCGTGGCTGCGCTCGCCCAGGATCGTGGCCTTCAGCATCTCCAGCGCCTGGGCCCGGCCCGCCGCGGTGCGCAGGACCGGATCCGCGTGGTCGACCGGCGGCTGGCTCCAGACCATGATCCCGGCGGCGTCGAGCGCGTCGAGCAACCGCGGGTTGAGCAGGTAGTGCGAGCGCGTGATGTTGGCCCCCGCGGAGCGCAGCTCCGAGACAATCGTGTCGATGTCGCCGCTCGTCAGCGCGGGGCCGCGGCCCGGCATGTCCTCGTGGATCGAGGCACCGTGCAACCACAGCCGCCGGCCGTTGAGGTACAGGACCCCGTTGCGGACCCGGACGCTGCGCATCCCGACCTGCAGGTTGTTCGCCTGCTCGAGCCGGCTCTGCGCGAACGTCATCACGTTGACGTTGTACAGCGACGGGTGCCCCGGGGCCCACAGGTCCGGTGGCCCGTGCACGGGCACGCGAAACCTGACCGAGACGGAGGCCCCGGGCGCGAGGAGACCGGCGCGGTGAAACCAGGTCAGCGTCAGACCGGAGGGGGCGGCGGATCTGACCTCGATGCCAGGGGTGAGGGGCACGCTCGAGATGTTCTGCACCGTGCCCTCCACGAGCAGGTCACCGCAGCGGTAGTTGCAGCTCAGCTCGGGCATCACGCCGAGATCGTGGAACACGAGCCGGCCCAGCGGCTCCAGCGTCACCGGGCGCACGATCCCGCCCCAGTTCCACCAGTCCTCGGGGAACGAGCCCCGCCCGATCAGGTCCTCGACGCGGACCACGAGCGTGTTCAGGCGGCCGGGAACGAGGCTCGTCGCGGGCAGGCTGAACGGCGCATACGCGTCGGAGCTCGACCCGAGCTGCGTGCGGTTCAGCCATACCTCGGCCCGCCTGCGCACCTCCTCGAAGCGGATCTCCCACGAGCGTCCCTGAGACGCCGGCGGCGCCATGAACGAGACCTTGTACCAGCCGACGGTGCCGTGGTAGGAGGTGTTGGAGATCACCGGGTTGAACACGCTCGGCACCGCCACGCGGCTCCACCCGAGCTTGGCCGCTCCGCCCGTCGCCCAGTGCCGAGCGAGGCCGACGTTGCCCGGGTCGGCCAGGTAGCGCCAGCCGTCGGTGAGCGCGATCCCGCCCGGCGGACGGGCGCTGATCGTCGCGGCGGCCGTCACGACCGCCGCGCGACGGGTCACGTTCCGGCCCGGAGCGGATGCGCCCACCGAGACCACGAATGCGAGGCCGCACCCCGCGAGCAGCAACAGCGTGCGTCGCAAGGCGAACATGATGACGGAACGCGTCGCCCTCACAGGTCGCGAAGTGTCTCCGCGCTCTCCAGCCGCTCGGCCAGCCTCCGCATGCCGAGGCCACGGGCCGCCTCGGCTCCGCCGGCCAGGTTCGTGGCCTGGTCGCTGGGCAACTCGACCTCGACCTGGCGCAGCGTCGCGATGTCCTTGAACGCCCGCAACTGATCCGCGTGATCGCGCAGCACGGCGGCGATCCGAGGGCGCTCAGCGTCGGCACCGGCGATCGCCTGCTCCAGTGAGCCATGGCGCTCGAGCAGCGCCGCAGCCGTCTTGGCGCCGATCCCCGGTGCGCCGGGGAGCCCGTCCGACGGATCGCCGCGCAGGGCGATGAAATCGGGCACCAGCTCCGGGGTGACGCCGTAGCGGCCCACCACCTCGCCGGGATCGATCTGTTCAAAGCCGCTCGTGCCCATCTTCGAGTAGAGGACCGTTACCCCATCGGCGGCGCACTGATACAGGTCGCGGTCACCGGTCAGGATCAGGGCCGAGTTCCCGGCCTCCGTCTCGGCGGCGGCCAGCGAACCCAACACGTCGTCGGCCTCGAGCCCGTCCACCGATCGCGAGCTCCATCCGAACGCCGCGAACAGCTCCGGCGCGACGTCGAACTGCCACGCCAGCGCGTCGGGCACGGGCGGGCGGTCGGCGTGGTAGCGCTGATACAGCGCGACGCGGTAGTCCGCCGCCTCGGCGCCGAAGCAGAACGCCACCGCGCGCGGCTCATGCTCGGCGGCGACGCGCAGGATCGCGTTGGTCGCGCCCAGCAGGGCGCCGACCGGGCGTCCGTCGATCCCGGTGATCGACTCGGGCAGTGCAAAGAACGACCGGTAGAGCAGGAATGGGGCGTCGACGGCGAGCAGCGGGGCGGCCATCGCCCCAGCGTAGAGATCCTGTGCCGATCAGCGAATCGTGACCGCCACGTAGGACTGGGCGCCCGGCCGAGGCGGCATTTGGACGCCGTTGACGCCACGCAGCGCCGCCCGCAATCGGGGACGCCGCGTAGCGTGTCGGACGACAGTCCCTACAGATTCCCCTGCGCCATCTTCCGCAGGTCCATCGCCGTGTTGTACGTCTCCTCGTCGACGCCCATCTCGTAGGCGACCTCGCGCAGGGGGCGGCCCGAGCCGGCGGCCTCCTTGACGATCTCCGCCGCCTTGTCGTACCCGATGTGCGGGTTCAGCGCGGTGGCGGCGGCGAGGGTGGCCTCGGCGGAGCGGTTGGCTCCCTCCTCGCTCGCCCTGATCCCGTCGACGCACTTCTCGGCGAAGATGCGCGAGGTGGAGGCGAGCAGCCGGATCGACTCGAGCAGGTTGCGCGCGATCAGCGGAACGCGGACGTTGAGCTCGAAATTGCCCTGCGAGCCGGCGAGCGTGATCGCCGTGTCGTTGCCGATCACCTGAGCGGACACCTGGAGGACGACCTCGGGGATGACCGGGTTGACCTTGCCGGGCATGATCGAGGAGCCCTTCTGGAGCTCGGGCAGGAACAGCTCGCCGAGGCCGGCGCGGGGGCCGGAGCCCATCAGCGCCAGGTCGTTGGCGATCTTGGTCAGCGAGACGGCGAGCACCTTGAGCATCCCCGACAGCTCGACCAGCGCATCGCGGCTGCCCTGGGCTTCGAAGGGATCCTCCGGCGGACGGATCTCGAGACCGGTGGACTCGGTCAGCCGGGCCCGGACGCGGGTGGCGAACTCGCGGTGGGTGTTCAGCCCGGTCCCGGTCGCGGTCCCGCCGAGCGGGATCTGGGCGACCTGCGGCAGCGTGTTGCGAATCCTTAGCGCGCCGAGGCGAACCTGGGCGGCGTAGCCGCCGAACTCATGGCCGAGCGTCACCGGGACGGCGTCCATCAGATGCGTGCGCCCCGACTTGACGATGTCGCGGAACTCGCTCGCCTTCGCGCTCAGCGCCTGCTCGAGCTGCTGCAGCGCGGGCAGGAGGTCGTTGGTGGCCTCGTCCACCGCGGCGAGATGAACCGCCGAGGGGAACACGTCGTTGGACGACTGCCCCATGTTGACGTGGTCGTTCGGATGCGCGGCGTCCCCGGCGAGGTTGGCGATCACCTCGTTGGCATTCATGTTCGACGAGGTGCCGGAACCGGTCTGGAACACATCGACGGGGAACTGATCGTCGTGCTCACCCGATGCGACCGCGTCGGCGGCGGCGGCGATCCGGTCGGCAAGCGCCGGGTCAAGCAGTCCCAGCTCGGCGTTGACACGGGCCGCCGCTCCCTTGATGCGGCCGAGCCAGCGGAGCACCGGGACGGGCACGGGCTCGCCTGAGATGGGGAAATTGGCGACGGCCTTCGTTGTCTCGCCACCCCACAGCTGCTCCTTCTCCTGCACGCCCATGGCTGGTCCTTTCGCTGTCGTATTCAGTGACCACAACGCTACCCCACGACCGTCCTCGTCGGACGACGAAGTCGCGCCGGGGATCAGCCGCAGAACGAGATCAGCTCGCGGGCCACGCCGACCGGATCGTCGTAGGCCATCAGGAAGCCGGTGCCCGCGAGCATCCGCAGCTGCGCGTCGGGCAGCACGTCGAGCGCCTCGCGGGCGGCCTCGAGCGGGTGCGCGGCGTCCTCGTCGGCCCACAGGAGCAGTACGGGCGAGGCGATGCGCGGATAGGCATCGAGGAGGTCGCGCTGCGGCTCGACCGGCCAGCGCCGGGCGAACTTGGCCCACGCCCGCGCGCGGTTGCCGTTGCCGCCGAGATCGGCGAACGCGTGGCGCATCAGGTCGCGGGCGGCGGGGTTGTGCTGCGCGGAGAGCCGCTCCCCGACCGAGGGCCGGAACACGGCGGTCGCGGCATGGGCGAGCAGGCGATCGAGGCCGGGCAGCGCCGCGGCCCGGCAGGCCATGCGCCAGCTGGCGTGGCCGATCACGAACTCGTCGCGGCGATGCAGGCGGTTGGGCATCAGCACGAACCGCGAGGGTTCAAGCCGACCCGACGTCACCGCCCGCAGGAGCACCTCGGCGCCGAGGTCGTGTCCGGCCACCAGCGGCCGGGTCCCGACCACCTCGCGGCAGAAGCCGGCGATCACCTCCGCCATCCAGTCCGGCGTGTACGGGTGGCGCGGACGATCCTCGGAGTCTCCGTGCAGCGGCAGGTCGGGCAGCACGACCCGGAAGCGGCCCGACAGCGGCGCCACGATCGGCTCCCACTCACGGTGCGAGAGCCCGAGCGAATGCAACAGCGCCAATCCGGGACCGGTGCCCGTCTCCCGGTAGGCCACGCGGGCGCCGTCGTGGTGGTGGTAGAGACGCAGCCGCATCGGCCTGCATCGTCGCATTCCGCTCCCGTGACGGCCATCCTCGCCCCAAGAGGTTGTGCAATTGCTGGAGGAGGTTGGTGAACCTTGCGCAAATCGCGCAGCCTTCCCAGCCCCCGATGACGGACGGGGCCGGCGCCTCACGCGCCGGCTTCGTTGATCCGCCGCTCCATGTTCAGCTCGGTATCGAAGTGGGCCGCGTCGGCGTGGCGGTACTCGATCCCCTCGCCGCTCAAGAGCTTGGCGAGCACCTCGACGTAGCGCGCATCGAGCTGGGTGCCGGCGACGCGACGGAGCTCATTCAGCGCTTCGAACGAGCTCATCGGGGTGCGGTACGTGTCGCTGGCCGTGAGCGTGTCGTATACCTCGGCCACGGCGATGATCTTCGCGATCTCGGGAATCTCCGCCGCCGGCAACCCGCCCGGGTAGCCGCGACCATCGACGCGCTCGTGATGGGCACGCACGATCTCTGACACCGGCCCGTACATGCCGAGGTCCTGAAGTATCTCCGCGCCCAGTTCGGGATGGCGCTGGATCGCCACCCAGTCCTCGTCGGTGAGCGTCCGACCGCGCTCGTGCACGCGGTCCGAGAGGGCGAAGTGGCCCATGTCGTGCAGCAGGCCGGCGGTGTGTGCGAGCTCGCAGTCCTGCTTGCCCATACCCACCTGCTCGGCGATGTCGCGGGCGAACCGCGCCACCGCCGCCGCATGCCGGGCGGCGCGCCGGTCACGCGTGTCGAGCGCGCGCAGGAGCCCCGCGAGCACGCCCCAGGAGAGCGACACGTACTGCTCGGCGCGGTGGCGCGATTGCTCGAGCAGGTGCGCCATGTAGGTGAAGGCGAACACGGCGGCGAGCGCGAACACGATGCCGCCCAGGCCGACCTTGACGTAGATGCTCGCCCCCGCGACCACGAGCACCAGATTGAGCGCCAGGCTCGGCAGGTAGGAGCGAGCAGCGCCGGCATCCCAGGCGGTGCGACCCCACAGCAGCAGGCCGAAGCCGACGACCATCGAGTAGTTGAGCGTCAAGTCGGCCAGCGCGCCGGCGAGCACCGCGGCGTAGAAGCCGGCGCTGCCGGTGTGCCCGTCGCCGAGCAGGCGGATGACGTTTGCCGCGACCAGCGCCGGCGCCATGCCGGCGACCAGGTTGACCGCGATCAGCAGCGGCGCCGAGCGACGCCTGGCGGCGGCGGCGAGCTCCGCGATCGCCGCGAGCGCGCAGGCCGAGGCGGGCCCGAGGAAGGTCGCGCCGAGCACGACGACGAGGAACGACGCCGAAATCGACGTCTGCCCGCCCGCCGAGGCGACCGATGCACCGGCCGCGACGGCGGCCACGGCGAGCACGACTGAGAGCAGCTCGCCGTGGTCCAGGTGAGCCTGGACCGCCGCGATGCCGACGCAGGCCGCCATGCCGAGTCCCGCGAGTACCCACGCGAGTACGACTCGCGATCCACCACGAATTCCCCGCACGTCAGCTCCATGGGCCGCATGGCCCTTCATGCGCGCACAGTAGCGCCTTCGCAGGC
>DATMGZ010000183.1:0-2421 GCA_035555155.1 Solirubrobacteraceae bacterium
GGGCTCGCCCTCGACGAGGAGATGATCCGCTCCGAGCAGGAGCAGGACCGGTTCCGCCAGGAGCACGCGAGCGAGCCCGGGACGGGCGCCGAGCATGAGTGACGAGCGTCGGGTCGCGCTGTGCGTGGCCCGCTTCTACACCGAGCTCGCCGACAAGCTCGAGTCCGGTGCGCGGGCGGCGCTCGCCGAGGCGGGCGTCGACCAGGTCGAGCGCTTCGATGTCCCCGGCGCGTTCGAGCTGCCGCTGGCGGCCAAGTACGCGGTCGAGTCGGGCCGGTTCGAGGCGATCATCTGCCTCGGCGCGGTGATTCGGGGCGAGACCGACCACTACGACTACGTGTGCGGCGAGGCTGCCCGGGGAATCTCCCAGGTCCAGCTGCTGACCGGGATCCCCTGTGGCTTCGGTGTGCTCACCGTGGACACGATGGAGCAGGCGCTCGACCGCGTCGAGGGCGGCGCCAAGCGCGACACCGGCCGCCATGCGGTCGAGGCCGTGCTGGCCTCGTTGAAGGTCAAGGACAGCCTGTCGGCACGGCGCGGGCCAACCGGGTTCGCCCGGGCGTAGGGCCTAGGCGCGCCGGTGGCCTGCGCGCAACCTAGTCGCGCTGGGGATGCGCCCGGTGGTGGCCGCGCCCGGTCCCGTCGCCCGTCGGCACCCCATGGGCGCCGGCCTCGGCCAGCAGCAGCTCGCGCCGGACGGCGTCGGGCTGATTGGGGATCTGCAGCCGGGCCAGAAGCACCGGGATCGCCGCCTGGGGATCACCGGAGAGACGCAATGAGCGGCCGAGGTCATACAGCGCGTAGGCGTAGGTGACGTCGCTCTTGGGGGCGCTGGCGACGGCCTTGCGCAGGACGTCGATCGCCGGTCCGTAGGCGCCGCCCAACATCAGCTGGTGGCCACGGGCCTCGAGCGAGACCGGAGTCCCGGCCGTGACCGGGGTCTGAGCGGGTGCCGGCGGCGGGGTGGGGACGGGCTGGGTGGCGGTCGCGGTGGATGTCGCGTGGGGCACCGCCGCGGGCCGCCGGCGCCGCGCCGGGGCCGCGGTGGCCACGTGACGGGTCGCCGGCGCAACGGCCGTGCCGGACGTCGGCGTGCGGGCGCTCAGCGACGCCGAGGGGATGCCGCCCGACTGCGAGCCGGCGCCGACCACGGCCCCGGCGGCGAGCGCGACGCCGGCCAGGGCGGCGAGCACGCCGGCGCGGCTTCGGATGCGGCCACCGAGCGGCCCGGCGCCGCGCTGGGGCGGGGGAACGGATCGCCGGGGTGAACGGGGCGGAGGCGGCGGAACGCGCGTGCGGCTCCGGGCCGGTGCGGTGGCGCGCGTCGGGGCCGGCGCGGGAACGCGCAGCGGGCCGGCACTGGGAGCCGACGGCACGGCGGCCCACTCGCGGGTCGCCATCACGTCCTCGATCGCGTCGGCCATCGCGGTGGCGCTGGGCCAGCGCCGCTCCGGCCGCTTGGCCAGCCCGCGGGCGAGCACGGGATCGAGCGCCGGGGGCAGGGAGGGGCGGACGGAGCTGGCCCGCGGCGGCGCGTCCTCGATGTGCTGGCGGGCCTGGGCGGCGAAATGCTCGGCCGTGAACGGGCGCCGGCCGGCGAGCAGCTCGAAGGCCACCACCCCGAGGGAGTAGCGGTCCGCGGCCGCGTTGGCCGGTTCGCCGAGCGCGCGCTCGGGTGAGAGGTAGGCCGCGGTGCCGAGCAGCTCGCCGGGCGAGGTGATCGTGCTCTCCGTGGCCAGGCGGGCAATCCCGAAATCGGCCACGTGCAGGACGGCGCCCAGATCGAGCAGCATGTTCGCGGGCTTGATGTCACGGTGGATCACTCCACGGCTGTGCGCGTAGTCGAGCGCGTGCGCGGCCTCGCGGATCCAGCGCAGCGTCTCGGCGCGGTCCGGCGAGCGGTGGGTGAGCGCGTTGGCGACGGTGCCACCCGCGAGGTGCTCCATGACGATGAACGCGCTCCCGCCGGACTCGCCGACGTCGTAGATCGTCACCACGTGCGGGTGGGCGGACAGGCGCGCCGCCGCTCGCGCCTCGCGCCCGAACCGGGCCACGGCGCCCGGGTCGTGCTGGAGCCGCGGGGCCAGCAGCTTGATCGCCACCCGGCGGCCGAGTACGCGATCCTCGGCGCACCAGACGGACGCCATGCCGCCGCTCGCGAGATGGCGAACGAGCTCATAGCGTTCGGGCAGCTGGATGTTTTCGAGTCTGTGGACGGTCAAGGTGAGGTCTGTACCCAGGACGAGCCGTCTATACTCGCAGGCCATGCCAAAGGTCTGTCATGTATGTGCGAAGGGTCCCGCGTTCGGCAACAGCCGCAGCCACTCGATGGTCGCGACGAAGCGGCGCTTCGACCCGAACCTCCAGCGCGTCAGGATCGACGACGGCGGCACGCCGCGGCGGGTCTACGTCTGCACTCGA
>DATMGZ010000184.1:0-7673 GCA_035555155.1 Solirubrobacteraceae bacterium
TGGGCGGTGACGGGCTCGAACCGCCGACTTCCTGCTTGTAAGGCAGGCGCTCTACCAGCTGAGCTAACCGCCCGGACGGCGTGATGGTACCGAGCACGGCCGAGCGCCGGACATGATCGGGGACGGCTGAGACGGCCGCTACCATCGCCTGGCGCCATGGACCTAGGGATTGCCGGAAAGACCGCGCTCGTGACGGGCGCCTCGAAGGGCCTCGGCCTCGGGGTCGCGACTGCGCTCGTCGCCGAGGGCGCGCGGGTGGCGATCAGCTCGCGCTCGCCGGAGGCGATCGAGGCCGCGGCAGCGCGGATCGCTGCGACGGCCTTCGTGCACGACGCATCCGACGTCGACGGGACCGAGGCGTTCGTGCGCCGGGTGGAGGCGGAGCTGGGGCCGATCGACATCCTCGTGTCCAACAGCGGCGGTCCTCCGCCGACCCGGGATCCGCTCGCCTTCACCCTCGATCAATGGCGCCAGGCCTACGACCTGCTCCTGCTGGGGGCGATCGCGCTGATCGAACAGGTACTGCCGGGGATGCGCGAGCGCAAGTGGGGACGCGTCCTGTCGCTGTCATCGAGCCAGGTGCGCGAGCCGGGTCCCAATCTCGTGCTTTCGACCGCTCACCGTGCAGGCCTGCTCGCCGCTCTGAAGCCGATCGCGCGGTTCGTCGCCGCCGACGGCGTGACCGTCAACTCGTTATTGCCCGGCCTGATCGCGACGGATCGGACCAAGGAGCTCGGCGCCGATACGCCCGAGCGCCTGCGGGAGCTTCCGGCGCGGCGTCTCGGCACGGTCGAAGAGTTCGCGGCGGCCGCGGCCTTCCTCTGCTCCGACCCTGCCGGCTACATCAACGGGGTGGCGCTGCTCGTCGACGGCGGCCTGACGAGGAGCGTCTAGCCACCCGTGTCGTATCTGTCTCCGAGCGATCTCGCCGCCCGGCGCGAGGCTGCGCGCCGGCGGGGGGTGCGCCGGCGCATGGTTGCGGCGGGAGTAGGGGCGGCCCTGATCGCCGTCACGGTGGCGGCGATCGTGATCAGCGGATCCTCGGCGTCGTCCACCGTGGCGCCGGTTACCTCGGTTGCCCACGCCTCGGCAGCGCAGACGTCGACCGGGCACCGCTCCGTTCATCACGCCCATCGGGCGGCTCCCGTCCTGCCTCCGATCCAGCCCGCCCGCCCCGGTGTCGCCACCGTCTACCAGCAGGGGCCGCCCCGGCCGGAGGTCGCGCTCACGATCGACGACGGGTTCTGCAGCGCCTGCGTCGCGCGTCTCGTGCGCTCGCTCGAGCGTACGCACGCGCACGCGACGATCTTCCCCAACGGTCGCTACTCCACCGCCTGGGATCCGGTGGCTCCCGCGATCCGGCGGCTTGTCGCGGCGGGACAGCTGACGATCGGCAACCACACCTTCCTCCACATGTCGGCGCTGGAGGAGCCCTCCTCGGCGCTCGAGACCGACCTCACCCGCAACGAGGACTGGATCGAGCACACGTTCGGTGTCAGCGCCCGCCCGTTCTTCCGACCGCCCTACGGCGCCTACAACTCGAGCGCGCTCGCGGTTGCCGGTCAGCTCGGGTACACGAAGGTGATCATGTGGTCCGGGACGGTGGCGGATTCCAACGTGCGCACGGTGGGCTACATCCTCGGAGCGATCAGGCACTGGGCCAAGCCCGGGGCGATCATCCTGATGCACGGCAACTACCCCGCGACCTCGTTCGCACTGCCGCGGATCATCGAGATCCTGCGCCAGCGCGGCCTGCGGCCGGTCACGCTGTCTGAGCTGCTCGGCTGATTATTTACACCGCTGTAGTATGTTCTGGGCATGAGCGATCTCAGGGTTGACGCGCACAATGCGCTCCTCGCCGCCCGGCGCGGAATTGAGGGTGCCCCGCTCCGCGTCGCCGACCGCCTTGCGCGGGCGATCCGGCGAGCACCCGACACCCGGCTCGAGCAGCTCATGCGCACCTCGCCCGTGCGGCGTGCGGTGCTCGAGGGGATCTTCCGGCAGATGCCACAGCACCTGGTGGCGCAGCAGGCGGCCGGTGTCAACGCGGTCGTCCGCTGGCGGATCACCGGCCGCGCCGACGGCGGCGCGGACACCTACCAGTTGCACATCGCCGACGGACGGTGCCGCGTGAACCGAGGCACCGATGGGCCGGATCCGCGCGTCACGATCACGCTCGGCGGGACCGAGTTGCTCCATCTCGCGATCGGTGACCTTGATCCGATGCAGGCCTACTTCAGCGGCCGCATCGGACTCGCGGGCGACATGATGCTCGCCGCTCGGCTCGGTTCGCTGTTCCACATCCCGAGACCGGAGCGTCCGCCGAGCCCGTAGTGCCGCGCCGCGCCGCGCCACGCACCACGGTCGCCGCATTCCGGGACGGTACGAAGTACCCCCAGGGGGAATCGAACCCCCGCTACCAGCGTGAAAGGCTGGCGTGCTGACCGCTACACCATGGGGGCGGACCGGGTAAGTCTAGGAGACGGTCCCGGTGCCGCGGAGCGGCGGCGTACGGTTCCGTCAAGGGCCGACCATCGCGAGCCGATACCAATCACGTCATGATTCCTTTCGTGCGTGCACGCGGGCTGACCATGCTGGCGGCGATCGCGATGACCGCTGGGGGATGCGGGCAGGCCGGATCGGGCGCCGGCAGCGCCCCGACGTCACCCTCGCGTGTCTCCGACGCGGTCCCGGGCTCGAACTCGCTCGGTCTCCACGCTCACCCGCAGGCGATCGAACCGGTCGCCGGGGCAGCATCCGCGTCCGGGGCGGCCGGTGCTTCCGACCCGTCCTCGGTCAGTGTCGGGCCCCCGAGCCGCGGGCTGGCCCAGCCGGTCTCCGATACGGTCATCCGCCAGGAGCTCGCTGCCAGTGGCCTGACCGCGAGCTCGAGCCAGGCCACCCTCACCGCCAATCGTCTGGCGATCGCCCCGGTGAGCGCGCCGCCGCAGGTCCAGGCGATCATCTCGGCCGGGAACCAGATCGCCCACCTCCCCTATATCTGGGGTGGCGGCCACGGCAGATACGAGGACACGGGCTACGACTGCTCGGGGTCGATCAGTTTCGTGTTCGCCGCTGCGGGCCTGCTCAACACGACGCTTGTGTCCGGGGAGCTCGCCCACTACGGCCTTCCGGGACCGGGTAAGTGGATCACGGTGTTCGCCAACGCCGGGCACACGTTCATGTACGTCGCCGGCCTGCGTTTCGACACCGTCGCACTGGCCGAGACCGGGAGCCGCTGGTCCGACCGGGCAGCCGACGAGCCGGACCTGTCGACGTTCTCCGTGCGCCACCCGGCGGGCCTGTAGCCGCGAACCGGCACAGCCGCGGTCGCTCGGCCGCAGTGATAGAACTGTCCCGATCGTGAGGATCACAGAGACATTCGAGGTCAGCGCCCCGCCTGAGGTCGTGTTCAACTATATGACCAACCCGGCCAATCTCGCCGACTGGCAGACGTCGAAGACGCTGGTGGAGCAGCTCACCGATGGCCCGCCCGCTCTCGGGACGCGTGTGCGGGAGCGCACGAAGCCACCTGGCGCCAAGGAGTTCGAGCAGATCGTCGAGTTCACCGAGTTCGATCGGCCCAAACGCTTTCACGTGCACATCGTCGAGGGCCCGTATCCGGTCGACGGAACCTGGACGTTCGAGCCTTCGGGCGCCGGCACCGTGGTCGGGTTCACCGCCGCGGGCGAGCTCGGCGGACCGATGCGTCTGCTCGAGCCGATCTTCAAGCGGGTGATGGCCCGCCAGTTCGCCGCCTATCACCGCAACCTGCGCCGCAACCTGGCGTCGGCCTAGTTGGCGATGGCAGGCTCGACCAGCGAGATTCTCCCCGGCCTCTGGCGGTTCGAGACGCTGCACCCCGAGTGGACCCCGCAGGACGGCGGCGCCGAGGGCTGGGAGCAGAGCGTCGCCTGGTGGGCATCGCCGAGGCGGAGTCGCTGGCGGCCGCGACGCGCTGACCAGGCAGCGGGAGGAACCACTCACTCCTGTTCGTCGATCCAGGCCATGATGGCCTTGGAGTGGGTGATCACCGTCCCGTCGGGCAGCTTGAGCGCCGGCAGCTTCGTGGTGCCGGTTGCCTCACGCAGCTCGTCGCGCGAGCCCTTGCGCAGGAAGGGCAGCGGGTTGCCGTGGGCAGCGATCACCTTCTCGTACCGAATCCCTTTCGCCCGCAGCGCCTCCTGCACGCGGCGGCACGGATGCATCTTGGGGCCGCCGTTGTCACCGTGGCAGACGTACAGAGTCGGGATCTCAGCCATTTCATCCTCCCTTGACGCAGGTCGCCCCATTGCGAGACGGTTACCGTCGTCATGATGATGGAGGACGCCTTGGCGGCCGCGACTTCCCCTCCTCGCACTGTTGTGGCCCGCCACGATTCCTGAGAGAATCGCCGGCGTTGGCGTAAGCAGTACGTTCTTTCTCACCGTCAACCGGGCCTCGCCGCGCTGCTCGGCGGGACGGCGCTGCGCTGGTACGTGGCCGCGGCCGGGATCGTCTTCGCCCTCGCGTGGTGGTGGCTGCTGCTACCGCAGGCTCAGCTCGGCCAAGTTCAGGGTGATCACCGCGCTGGAGCCCGACCTGCCGATTCAGCTGTTCTCGGAGGAGTGGCGCTATCTGGAGAGCACGAAGGCCCCCCGGCGACTGTGGCCGCCCCGCGACCTGTGGGCGTGGATGAACGGCTACCACGAGCTGGGTACGGTGGAGCGGGTCGTCCCACTGGCCTTCGCCGCCATCTACACGATCGAGCTGATCCGGCAGCTGAGCAGTTGAGCTACATCGACGATCTCGCCGCGGCGATCGAGCGCCGCATCCCGCCCGACCTGACGCCCGGCGGCGATACCGCGCCGCTCTTCCGCCTCTACGCCGTGCTCGCGCTGGCCAAGGGCGAGAGCGTGACCCTCGAGGACGTGCTGGACGCGTGGGCGGCGTGGATGAGCGGGCAGGACCCAGGGCACCAGTCGCTCAAGCCGTTCGACGAGCTCACCGCGGACGTGCAGGCTGCCGATGAGCCCTATCTGGACGCGATCCGAGCCGTGGCCCGCGCTCACGCGCAGCCGTAGGCGATCTCGACTGAGCCCCCGGGCAGCGCGCGCTCGGACTCCAACACGAGGCCGGTGTCGACTGAGCGCGGGGTCAACCGCATGCCGTCGCCGAGGAACGGCGGCAGTACGACGAGCTCGAGCCTGTCGAGCGCCCCGAGCCCGCGGAAGGTCTCGATCGTCTGCGGTCCGCCGATGAGGTGGACGTCGCCACCCCGGTTGGCCGCGCGGATCCGCTCCAGCAACCGGGCGGGATCGCTGTCGGTGACCACGTGGTCGGGCGTGCCGGGCGGACGCTCGGAAGCGAGCACGAACACGTCGAGGTCCGGCCACGGCCAGCGGTCGGCCCCGAGCGCGGGCTCAAAGGTCGTGCGGCCCATCAGTGCCGCCTCCTTGCCGACGAGGACTCCGGGATACCGTGGCTCGTGCCGGGCGCAAAGGCCGGGTCCGCGAGCTGCGCCGGCCATCCGTCCGGTGTGCTCACGTAACCATCGGCACTGATGGCCAGGCGGCTCTGGATCTGCATCTGCGCTCCTCTGCAGGTGGTCGTTTCCGTGTAGACGGCCGAGCTACGGCTTCGGGTCCGCTGAGGAGGCGGCTCTGACCCGGGACCGGCGGCGGCTCACAACCCGGGCGGCGACGGCGAGCACGAGCGCCAGCACGGCGACGACCCACCGGAGCGCACTCACCACGCCCGACCCGCGGAGCCGCGCCATGACGACCACGACGATCACCGCGGCGACGTAGAGCACCAGGTCCTTCTTGAATTCCGCGATCGCCTTCGCTCTCGCGTCGGAGTTATCAGGCTGACTCATCGCGCGCATCCTACGCGCGACGCGACCGGCCGTTCCTCCTGACCGGCCTGAGCGTATCCCTGCTCTGGAACCTCGGCACCCTGGCCGGCGCGTTGCTGGGCGGGAGCATCGGCGATCCCCGCCGGCTCGGCCTCGACGCGATGTTCCCGGCCGCGTTTCTCGCCCTGCTCGCGCCACAGCTGACCGGGCCGGCCGCACGCACCGCGGCGATCTGCGGCGCGCTGCTGGCCCTCGCGCTCGTGGTCGGCCGCCGCGCGCTGCCTGCGGACCTGAACCAGGTGCTCGAGCTGATCGCGGTGCCGGTGCTCGCCGAACCGATCCTCGTCCAGACGTTCGACGGCGGGCGGCGCCTGGTCATCGACGCCCGCGCACAGGCGCTGTGCGTGGCGGCGCTGCTCGTGTGGCGGCGGGCCCCGTTCCTCGTCGTGGTGCTCGGAGCCGCGGCGACCGCGGCGCTGGTGCGCGCGGTGACGTGAACGGCCGCGGTCGAGCGGCCGGTGCCTAGACTCGCGGGCGTGACCGACTCGCCAGTGCAGACGACGATCGCGCGGTAACTCGCGCGCCGGCGCGGCGCGGCCGCCGCGGCGTGGGAGCTGACCGACCAGGCCGTCCTGATCGGCGCGGGCGAGCCGATCGAGGTGCCGGGGCGTGGTGATATCACGTACCCGTTCCGCGCCCATTCCGAATACTTCTACCTGACCGACCGCAACCGGCCGGGCGGCACACTGGCGTTCGACCCGCAGGAGGGTTGGTTCGATTTCGTGGTCCCGGTCTCGGCGAGCGAGCGCCTGTGGTCCGGGGCGCCCGCCGGCGATCCGGATGGTCTGCCGGCGGACGAGCTCGACGCGTGGCTGGCATCGAGGCGCGGTCGCCCGATCGCGTGTCTCGGCGAGCGGTTGACCGATCTGCGGTGCGACGCGGAGCTGACCGACAGAATCCGCTTTGGCCTCAATCACGTGCGCCGAGTCAAGGACCCGGTCGAGCTCGAGCGCATGCGCCTGGCCGAGCGCGCGACGCGCGCCGGCTTCGCCGCAGTCGTACCGTCACTATTCGAGGGAACGAGCGAGCGAGCAGCGCAGATCGAGCTCGAAGCCGCGGCGTTCCGGCACGGCGGAGATGCCATGGCGTACGACACGATCGTCGGCTCCGGCCCCAATGCGGCGGTCCTGCACTTCGCTCCGAGCTCCCGTCGCTTCCGCTCCGGCGAGCTCGTGCTGATCGATGCCGGCGCCGAGCGAGACGGGTATGCCAGCGATATCACGCGGACCTACCCGGTCGGCGGCGAGCTCAGCGCCGAGCAGCAGGAACTGCACTCGCTCGTCCACACCGCCGAGCGGGAGGCGATGGCGCTCTGCACCGCGGGGCGCGAATGGCGAGACGTGCACCTCGCGGCCGCCCGGGTGATCGCCGACGGCCTCGTCGCGCTGGGGATCCTGCGCGGCGCGCCGGACACCCTGCTCGAGACCGGAGCCGTCTGGCTGTTCTTCCCTCACGGGATCGGGCACCTCGTCGGCCTCGGTGTCCGCGATGCCGGGGGAACGCTGGCCGAGCGGCGTGACGACCCGCCGCCGTTCCCGAACCTGCGGATTGACCTGCCGCTCCGACCGGGCATGGTGGTGACGGTCGAACCGGGGATCTACTTCATCCCGGCGATCCTCGAGGATGCCGAGCGGCGCCGGTGCCACGCCCGCGAGGTCGACTGGGACCGCGTGGACCGGATACTCGGGTTCGGCGGCATCCGGATCGAGGACAACGTCCTCATCACCGAGAGCGGGCACGAGGTGATCACCGGCGACGTTCCCGTGCTCGGGTAGCT
>DATMGZ010000185.1:0-42242 GCA_035555155.1 Solirubrobacteraceae bacterium
GGAGGTTGACCGCCGCCTGGTTGTACGCTGCGGCGGCGGCGGTGTCGCGACCGATCGTGGCCTCGATCGCCACGGCGATCACCTCGGCGTGCCTGACCGCGCTGAGCAGTCCGGCCGCCGCGGCGCCGACGCGGGTACACAGCGCTCCGACGCCGACGCCGCACGGGTACAGCGCCTGGACGACGCTCTGGCGCAGCGCTCTCAGCGCATTGCGCTTGATCTGGTCCCGGACAGGCGTGGGCAGCGGCGGGGGCGGCGGGAGGTTCGGCGGGTGCGTCGCGTTGGTTGCGGCGCGGAAGACCGCATTGACGGCGGTCTGGGCGTTGCCGCCGACGGCGAGGTCGAGTGTCTTGAACGTCCGCCTGTAGCTGCGCCGGTTGAGGTTGAAGGTGAACAGGGGCGTCAGCGCAGTCGTGAAGTTGTTCGTTCGCAGGAGGCCGGAGGAGATCCCCGCTTCGCCGTTCACGGGATAGGTGCACAGGCCGCCGGCGGTGGTTTGCGAGTAGATCCCGCGGAGCGGAACGATCGCTGAGACTTCGATCGACGGGTTGCTCGTCGTCCCGGCCAGGACCGACAACGGGAACTGGCCTTTGGGGCGCAGCGAGAAGGTCCCGGAGCAGTTGTACTGTGCATTCACGGGTCCGTACTGCTGGCTGATCGTGCCGGTGACGGTCAGCTTCCGGGACAGCACCGTGACCGTGGCCACGCCGCCTGACGTCCCACCGAACACGTGCGCGGTCTCGAGCTCGTCCCAGACGAAGTGCATCGACTGCGTGTTCGACGCCGGGTTCGACGGCTCCACGTACGCCTCGTCCCAGGTGCCCGAGTAGTCAGCGTTGACGTAGCCGTCCGCGAGCGCCCGCGCGGGTGCGGCGCCCAGCGCGAGCACGAGTGCACCAATCGGCAGAAGGGCCCGGATCCATCCGGCGCGGCGCGGTCCCATGGCGGCGAGTCTGGAGGGGGCTGCCACCCCTGTCAAGGCGCTCGATCTACGATGGCCCGATGGCCACCTCCGCACGCAGTGCCGGCATCGTCCTGTACCGCCGATCGGAGTCGGGAGGGACGCTCGAGGTGTTGCTCGTCCATCCGGGCGGCCCGCTCTGGGCCCGCCGCGATGCCGGCGCGTGGTCGGTCCCCAAGGGTGAGTACGCCGAGGGCGAGGAGCCGCTCAGCGCTGCGCGGCGGGAGTTCCAGGAGGAGCTCGGTGCCGCGCCGCCCGGGGGCGAGGCGCTCGACCTCGGCGAGATCCGGCAGAGGTCGGGCAAGCTGGTACGGGCCTGGGCGCTCGCCGGCGATCTCGACGTCGGGGCTGTGCTCAGCAACACCTTCACGCTCGAATGGCCGCCCCGCTCGGGCCGGCTGCGCGAGTGCCCCGAGATCGACCGCGCCGAGTGGTTCGACCTGGCGCAGGCGAAAGAGCGGATCGTTCCGGCGCAGGCCGAGCTGCTCGATCGGCTGCACGCGGCCCTGGGCCCGTAGGATCGCGGCGCGATGAAGATGCCGGCGGCCGACGACTCGCCGCACGGATCGGAGGCGATCAGCCCGACCGCGCACTACACCGGCTACGTGTGGGCTCGCAACGGGCTCTCACATCCCGTGCTCATCACGCGCGAGGGGCGCGTCCTGTACGAGGCGATGCGGCCTCTGCTGACGATCAGCGGCGTGCTCGGCGCCCCGACGCTGGAGTCATATCTCCTGGCCCGCCACCGGGCGATCGACGCGCTGCTCGAGCGCGCGATCGAGGATGGCCGCGTCAGCCAGGTGATCGAGGTCGCCTGCGGGCTCTCGCCGCGCGGTTGGCGCTTTGCCGAGCGCCACCGCGATCGGATCACCTACATCGAGGCCGACCTCCCGGGGATGGCGGCCCGCAAGCGCCGGGCGCTGGTGCGGATCGGCTCACTCGGCGAGCACCATCGCGTCGAGGCGATCGATGCGCTGCGCGACCTCGGGCCCGGCAGCCTCGCTCAGATCGCCGGCACGTTCGAGCCCGACCGCGGGCTCGCGATCATCACCGAGGGATTGCTGGGGTACCTGGATCGCGCCACCGTGGAGGCCGTGTGGCGGCGCTTCGCCCGCGAGCTGGCCGGTTTCCCGGACGGCTGCTACCTCTCCGACCTCCCGCTCGGAGGGCGCACGAGCGCGGTGGTGCGCGCGTTCGGCCTCGGTCTCTCCGCGTTCGTGCGCGGGCAGGTGCACCTGCACTTCGCGGGCGCGGCCGAGGCGACCGACGCGCTGCACGGCGCCGGGTTCGCCCGCGCCGCGGTGCGCCCCGCGGCCGAGATCCTCAACCGGCCGGACACCGATTCGGGAGCCCGGTTCGCGCACGTGATAAAAGCTGATGTTCGGTGAGCATCGAGGCAACCCTGTACAACGACCCGGCCTGTCCGTGGGCCTACTCCGAGTCGCCGGCGCTGCGCGTGCTCGAGTGGCGCTACGGCGCGCAGCTCGACTGGCGCCTGGTCCTGATCGGGCTGACCGAGGATGCCTCGCAGTACGTCGCGCGCGGTTACACGCCGCTGCGCGGAGCCCTCGGCCAGCTACGGTTCAAGCGCTACGGGATGCCGTTCGCGCCGGCGCCGAAGCCGCGCGTCAGTGCCACCGCCCGGGCCTGCCGGGCGGTTGTGGCCGCGCGGTCGATCGCCCCGGGCTCGGAGTGGCGGGTGTTCCGGGCGCTGCAGCTGGCCAACTTCACGACGCCGCTGGTGCTCGACGACGATCGGCAGCTCGAGGCCGTGCTCGCAGGCATTGACGGCCTCGATGCCGGGCGGATCGTGTCGCGGCTCGACTCGAGCGAGGTCACGGAGGCCTACGAACGCGACAAGGCCGAGACGCGCACGGCGGCCGGCACCGCGGCCGAGCTGCAGGGCAAGACGGCCACGACCGACGGACCGGTGCGGTTCACGGCGCCGTCGATCGCCTTCGAGCGCGACGGCCGGCGCCTGGTCGCCGGCGGGTTCCAGCCCGTCGAGGCCTACGACGTGCTGATCGCCAACCTCGATCCGGCCCTGCGGCGTGAGCCGGCTCCATCGACGCCGGCGCCGCTGCTCGAGCGCTTCTCCGACGGGCTGACGACGCAGGAGGTGGCGGCGCTGCTGACGGTGGGCAACGACGCCCCCGACCGGGACGGGGCGGAGGCCGCGCTGCTGGAGCTGGTGGCGTCCGGCGAGGCCGTGCGCACGCCGCTCGGCGACGATGCGCTGTGGCGCGCCGCCACGTAGCGCGGTGGGCGGCCTGAGAGCCTCAGGCGGCCTCGATCCGCACCGGAAGCGAGGAGAGGCCATAGATCCCCGACGGCGTGCCGTAATCGGGCTCCCCGTCGAGCTCGATCGCCCGCACGGTGCGGGCCAGGAAGGCGATCCCCTCGTACATCTCCGCGCGGGCGAGGTTGGCGCCGACGCAGTAATGGATCCCGGCACCGAACGTGAGCACCCGGCCGCTGCGCTCGGCGGCGATGTCGAATGCGTCGGGGGTGGCGCGGTTGGCGTGCCAGGCCGAGATCAGCACGATCGTCCCGGCGGGGAACGTGATCCCGCGATGCTCCGTCTCGGCGATCGTGATCCGGGCCGTGAACGGGGTGATCGGCTCGTAGCGGATCGACTCCTCGACCACGCGCGGCGCGTAGGCGACCGGATCCGAGCGCAGCAGCTCCCACTGCTCGGGATGCTCGGCGAGCAGCCGGACGGCGTGAGCGAGCTGGCTCTGGCTCGTGTCCACGCCGCCGACGAGGATGTTCAGCACCAGGTCGCGGAGCTCCGCATCGCCGAGGCGGTCGCCGTCGTGCACGGCTCGGATCAAGGTCGAGATCAGGTCATCGCCGGGCGAGCGGCGGCGATCGGCGATCAGCCCGTCGGCGTAGTCGTAGAACTCGGCCACCGCCGTCTCGATCAGCTCGCGCTCGGTCATCAGGCTGGTGGCGTCGAACTGCCGCTGGATCCAGTTCGACCAGTGGTGCAGCCGCGGTGCGTCGCTGAGCGGCGCGCCCATCACCGCGGCGATGGTCAGCGACGGATACGGCTTGGCGAACGTCTCCACGAAGTCGCAGCGGCCGTCCGGCGGCACCGCGTCGAGCAGCTGGGCGAGGAACTCGCCCATCAGCGGCCGGTAGCGATCGACCGCCCGGGGCGTCAGTGCCGGGTTGACGAGATTGCGCAGCCGCCGATGGTCGTCCCCGTTGATGTTGATGATGTTGTGGATGATCTCCTCGTGCAACGGCCCGGATTCGATCCCGAACAGCTCCCCGATCGTCAGTCCCGGAAAGACGGCGTCCCTGGTGCGCAGGAAGAACTCCCCAGCCTCGCGATCGAGCACGATGAACCCGAACGGACCCGCGGCCAGCCACCCGTCGTGGCCCCGCAGCCCACTCATCGCGGAGCGGTATGCGTCGCCGCGGAGGTCGGGATCGGTGTGGTCGAACGTCGGCAGGTCGAGCTCGGCGACGAGAGGCACGCGGCGAGCCTACCCCACCGAAGGCACGGACCGATGAGCTCTGCCGGGCGTGTGAGCGCGGTCCTCTTCGCGCTGCTCGTCGTGCTCTGCGCCCCGGCGCCGGCCCTCGCCCGCGGGACGATCCGGCCGCCGGGCCGGATCGGCTTCGCGACCGGTGGCGTCAGCGGCGAGGACGAGGTCTGGATCGCCGCCGCCGACGGGACCCACCGCAGGCGCCTGGGCTCGGGCATCGCCCCGCTCGTGTCCCCGGACGGCCGGCTGGTCGCCGCCTCGCTGCTCGGGGCGACCGGGCACGCCCTGGCGATCTACCCGGCCGGCGGAGGGCGCCCGACGGTCTACTTCGACGTCAGCCGGCTGAGCGCGACCGCCGCGTCCTGGTCGCCGGACTCGCGCTACGTGGCCGTCGAGCTCTACAGCGTCGCCAGCGACAGCGATCCGCTGGCCGGCCTCGCGGTGGTGGACACGCGGCGCCGCACGGTGACGATGGTCGACTACGGAGAGATCGCGGGCGCGAGCTTCGCGCCGCACACCCCGGACCGGATCGCCTGGGGTCAGGCCTGGATCGGCAACCCGGCGGGACCGGTCGACATCTACACCGCCCGCGTGGACGGCACCGGGCGCAAGCGGATCACCTACGACGCGCTGAACATGAATCCGGTCTGGGGGCCGAGCTGGATCGCCTACGACCATCAGACGCTGCGGCCGGGCGACGCGCCCGTGTACCAGGTCTGGCTGATGCGGACCGACGGCACGCACAAGCACCCGATCACCCAGATCACTGTGCCGACCCTGCTCGACGGGCTCGTCCCGGTCGCCTGGTCGGGCAACGGCGCGCGGCTACTGACCAGCTACCAGGGCCAGGACACGAGTCAGACCTGGACACTCGTGCCGTCGAGCGGTTCGCTGCACCGGCTCATGGCCGGGGGGCAGGACGTCGACGCCGCCGGGATTTCGAGCAGCGGCGCCACGGTGCTGGTCGATCAGGGGGCGTTCATGGACGTGCCCTCCAACGGCACGGTGGAGACGCTGCCGTTCGCCGGTGGTCGCCCCACCGTGCTCGTTTCCCACGGTGCGGACCCGAGCTGGAACCGCTGACCGGCTCGCCGCTCAGCGCCCGAACCACGGACTGTGGGCGAGCTCGCGAGCGAGCGACTCGGTCACGATCAAGGCCTGCAGGACCGTGCGGTAGTCGACGTTCGCGGGCGTGTCGGTCATCTTGTGGTAGTTCGACAGCGCCTTGTGGCGGTCGACAGAAGTGATCGTCGTCGTCGGGTAGCCGCTGCGGCTCGGGATCACCGCGTCGGTCGAGTTGCGCGAACGCATGCCGCGCCGCAGGGGCACGCCGGCTCCGTCGGCGGCGCGGGCGACCAGGTCCCGGAAGCGGCGGTCGTGGTAGTCCTCCATCACCACCGGTCCCTCGCCCTCGAGCATGATCAGCCGCGGCGAGCCGACCGTGTCGAGGTTCAGGAACCAGGTGCGATCGCGGTCCAGGCACGGGAAGTGCCGGGCGGCGAAGCCGTGAATCCCGCCCTGCAGCACCTCCTCCGCGCCGCAGGAGACGAGCATCACCCTGAGGCCCGCCAGCGGTTGCTCGCGCAGGCGCTCGGCCAGGGCGACCAGGACGGCAACGGCGGTCAGGTTGTCGTTGGCCCCCGGCGCGATCGGGCTGCGCTCGACGTCGGCGAACACGGCGGTGCCGAGGACCGACCCCGCCAGCCCCGCGCCGATCAGCCCGCGCTTGCCCCGCGATGCGCCGAGTGCCACCAGCGCCGGGGCGCTCAGCATCGCCCACCACAGCGGCAGCGACGTATCGATGCGTTCGATGATCCCCGGGAAGCGCTCGCCGACCCAGGCCTGGCCGCGGTCGTCGAAGATCAGCCCCGTCGGGGCCGCGTCGTGGTGGGCGAGGACGACCAGAGTCCGGTCGGAGCTGGTATCGCCGCAGTCGCCGATCACGTTCCAGGTCGGCTTGGGCCGGGTGATCGCGCGACGAAACACGCGCGGCCCGTTGGAGATGTCGTCGGCGATCGCGGCCGTGACGGCGGCGGCGGCGATCGCCGCGGGCTTGCGGGTCCGCCGGCCGAGGGCGGCGACGCCGGCCACCGCGCCGGCGGCGGCCAGCGTCCCGATCACGCGGGCATAGCCGTCATGGAACGGCTCCTCCTCGATCCCCGTATGCACGCACCCGGCCAGCGTGAGGCGAGAGGCGAGCCACTGGGCGGCCTGCTTCTCCCCGGCAGAGCCGGCACCCCGTTCGAGCGGCGCCAGCGCCTCGACGACTTCGCGAAGCGTCGGCGTGGCGGCGGCGGCGTCCAGACTCGGCTGTGCTGTGCTCATTGCGCGGGCTCCTTGGTGCGATCGAGGGCTGATCGTAGAAGGCCGCGGGCGTAGGCAGGGATGGGGCGGGGCTGGAGTGGGGCCGGGGGAGGACCTCACGCCGGAGCGCCAGATCGACGTCTGTAACGCAGCGCTAACGGTTCAGCCGCGGCATGCCGCATACTTAGTGGTGTGAGCTCTGATACGAGGCGATCCCGTTTGCAGCTCGTCAGGCCGGGCATTGGTGAGGAAACGTTCTCGTGGAGCTGGTTCTGCGGCCATTGCGCGGCGCCGCCGAGCCACGGAATGCCGGCCCCGCACCAGCGTGTGTGCGAGAGCTGCGGCTTCGGTTTGATGCAGCAGGCGCCCGCTCATGCGGCGCCGACCGTCGACGAGGCGTTCGTGATCGTCGACGCCGGTCTGACCATTCAGGCGATGTCGCAGGCGGCCGAACAGCTGCTGGCCGTCGAGGAGGCCGAGGCCGTCAACCGTCCCGTCACGTCGCTGCTGCTGCCGGCCGACGCCGAGGCGCAGGGCACCGCCGGGCTGGCCGCGGCGATCAGCCAGGCGGCGAGCGGCGGCACGGCGAGAACGAGCGTGTTCGTCCGGCCCGGGATGACCTTCGGCGTGCGGCTGCGAGCGCAGGTCGGACCGTGCGGTCCGCCCCGCGCCGCGCTGGTCGTCTTCCGCTGACGCTCGGCGACCTCGCGCCGCGCGACGTGGCGCCGGTCAGGCGCCGGCCGGCGCCAGCGTACGCGCCAACCAGTCCACGGCTACCGGGATCTGGGTCGGATCGATGTGATGCCCGGCGTCGGACTCGTGGTACTCGGTCTCCAGCCCGCCGGCCCGGAGCAGCTCGTGCGCGCGCCGCGCGAATGCGACCTCGATCACGGGATCGCGCCGGCCGTGGGTGATGAACGCCGCCGTGCCCGGGCGGCCGGTGAGGTCGGGCTGCCAGCCCTCGACGGTGGGGATGAAGCCCGAGTTGGCCAAGAGGCCACGCGGCGCCGGGCGGTCGGGACCGAGGCCGAGCGCGTAGCTCATCACGGTTCCCATCGAGAAGCCGCCGAGCACCGTCAGCTCGGGCGGGATCCCGGTCCGCCGCCACAGCTCGTCGTGAAGTTCGGCGAGCGCAGCAGAGGCGGCGTGGAACGTCGCCCCATCCGGGTAGCCGACCCGCGGCACCAGGTACCAGTGGTAGCCGGGTGAGCCGCGCAGCTGTAGCGGTGCCCGCGGGGTGACGACGTGCAGCCGCCGCTCGGCGTCGAGCACGTCGGCGAGCGCCATCAGGTCATTCTCGTCGGTGCCGCGCCCGTGATGGAGGACGAGCAGCCCCTCCGGCTCGCCGGCGGCAGGACGCTCGCGATAGACGAGAGGGCTCATCGCCGCTACTCGAGATAGAGAACGACGTCGTCGGCGGGCGCTCGCTCCGGCGGCGACTTCTCCTGGCGGGCCCAGCCGAGATGGATCAGGGCCACGAACCGTTCCTCGGGCGGGATGCTGAGAGCTTCCCGGCCCGCGTCGGAGCGCAGGATGCCGGGCGTGCGCCAGTAGCCGGCCAGGCCGCCGGCGTGGGCGGCGAGGAGAACGGCGTAGGTGGCGCACGAGGCGGCGCACAGGTCCTCCTCGTCCTGCACCGGATCGTCGGAGCGCAGCACTGTGACCGCGACCAGCGTCGGCGCGCGGTCGAGCTTGGCCGCGGCCTCCGGCCCCGCGGCACGTTTCAGCGCGGTGAGCGCGCCGGGACCGAGCACGCGGAATCGCCACGGGTTGGTGAGGTGGTGGTTGGGAGCCCAGCGCGCCAGCTCGAGCAGCTCGTCCAGCAGTTCGCGCGGGACGGGATCGGGGGCGAACGCCTTGTGGGTGCGGCGGCTGCGGATCGCTTCCCTGACGTCCATCGCTCCGAACGCTACCCGGAGTGCCGCGCGAGGGTCGCCGGCGCGGCCTGCTCCCTACACTCGGCACCATGCAACGAGGCGTCGTGACACTGGCCATCAGCAAGGCCGCCGGGCATGTTCCCGGCCTGCGTCGGATCCCGATGCTGAAGCTGCTGGCGTTCGCCGAGATCGCCCTGCTCGCCCGCGAGCACTTGACCAAGCTCGATCCGTCCGAGCGTCGGCGGCTGATCACGCTCGTGCGGCGCGGCCGCGGACGTGGCAGCAACCTGAACGAGACCGAGCGCGACGAGCTGGCGACGCTCGTGGCCAAGGCCGAGCCGCGGCTGTTCGCCGGCAGCGCCGCCGACAAGCTGTCGCCGATCCCGCTGCCCGAGCTGCTCGTGCGCGGTCGGGCCAGTCGGTCCCCGGCGGCGCGCGAGCAGGCCGCCGAGACATCCAGACGGGTCCGGGACGCGCGCAAGCGCTGAGGAGACCCTTCGACTCTCACGCTGCGAGGCGGCGCGGCACCCGGGTCAGGCGGTGATCGGGACGTGACCCGCTTGGCGCCTGATCCGCTCCAGCCACTCGCGTAGCGCCTCGTAGGGGCCGAGGTCGAACCCGCCCTCGGCGGCGACGTGCGTGTAGGCGTAGAGGGCGATGTCGGCGATCGAGTAGCGCTCGCCGACCAGGTAGGCGCGCCGCTCGAGGTGAGCGTTCATCGCCTCGAGCGCCGCGATCCCGCCGCGGTGTTTGGCCTCGCGCTCGTGCGGCTCCGGCTCGATCCCGGCGTGGGCCCAGAAGCGGACCACGGCGATGTAGGGCTCGTGGCTGTACTGCTCGAAGAACATCCACTGCAGCACCTGCGCGCGCTCGAAGCGATCGGCCGGCAGCAGCGGCGTCCCTTCGGCGAAGTAGTTGAGGATCGCCCCGGACTCGGCCAGCGCCCGGCCGTCGTCGAAGACCAGCGTCGGCACCCGCTGGGCGGGGTTGAGGCCACCCAGGATCCTCGCGCGGTCGGAGCGGTCGAACACGTCGACCTCGCGCCGTTCGTAGGGCAGGCCGAGCTGGGCGAGCAGCAGTCGCACCTTGTAGCAGTTGCCCGACAGGCCCGAGTCGTACAGCAGCACAGGCAGACCCTACCCTTCGACAATGTCCAGCCGCGGGCCCGGCCCGCCCCCCACCGACTCCGAAGCGACCGCCGCCGCCCCGGTGCTCGCCGACGAAGGCGCCGTCTCCGGCGCGGCCATCCTCCCGGCGCCCGCGGTCCCGACAGCGGTGATCCGCTCGATCGCGTTCGTGGTCGGCGCGGCGAGCCTCGGTGCCGAGATCGCGGCCGCTCGGCTGCTGGCCCCCTACTTCGGGGCCTCGACGATCATCTGGGCGAACACGATCGCCACCGTGCTCGTCGCGCTTTCGGCAGGCTACGCGTTGGGCGGGCGCCTGGCCGACCGCCGCGCGGACCTGCGCGGCCTGTGCGCGATCGTGCTCGTCGCCGCAGCGCTGCTGGCCATGGTCCCGTTCGTGTCGGGGCCGTTCCTGCGCTTCTCGGTCAAGGCCCTCGGATCGCTGTCGGTGGGCGGGTTCGTCGGGTCGCTGGCCGCGGTGCTGGTGCTGGTCGCGGTTCCGGTGATGCTGCTCGGCACGGTCGCTCCGTACGCCAACCGGCTGTCGCTGGACCGGGTCTCCGACGCGGGCACGGTCACCGGCCGCCTGTACGCGATCTCCACCGCCGGGTCGCTGCTCGGCACGTTCCTCGCGGCGCTGCTGCTGATCCCGCTGATCGGAACCCACCGGACGTTCCTCGTGTTCGCGCTCGCGCTCGCCCTCGTGGCGGCGCCGTTCGTCGGGTCGCCGAAGTTCCTGCTCGTGCCCGTGGCCGTCGCCTGCCTGCTGGCGGTGCCGCCGGCGGCGGTCGGCGCGGGTGTGCCGGGCGCGCGCGTGATCTACGAGACCGAGACGCCCTACCAGTACGCGCGGGTGCTGCAGTTCGCCGACGGAGAGCGGTGGCTGCAGCTCAACGAGGGGGTTGCGGTGCACTCGCTGTACCGGCCCTGGACGTTCCTCACCGGCGGCTACTGGGACGACCTGCTGGTGCTGCCCCGGGCTGCCGCGGACGCTCCGGCGCGGCGAGTCGCGATCCTCGGCGACGCCGCCGGCACGGTCGCCCGCGCCTACGGACACTACTTCCCCGCCACCCGGGTCGACGCCGTCGAGCTCGACGGCGAGCTGAACGTGATCGGCCGGCGCTGGTTCGGCCTGCGCGGCCCGAACCTCCACCTCTACACCGCCGACGCCCGTCCGTGGCTGGCGGCCTCGACCGCACGCTACGACGCGATCGTGCTCGACGCCTACCGGCAGCCCTACATCCCGTTCTACCTGATCACGCGGGAGTTCTTCGCCGATATCCGGGCCCACCTGCGCCCCGGTGGCGTGGTGATCGTCAACGTCGGGCACATCCCCAATTCCGACGGCCTCGAGAAGGTGGTCTCGGCGACGCTGGGCTCGGTATTCGCGATCGTGCGGCGCGATCCCGTCAGCGCGACGAACACGCTGGTCGCCGCCAGCGCCTCGCCGCTGTCCTCGCGCCGGCTGAGCGCGGCGATCCCCAGTCTCGCGCCGGACCTGCGCGACCTCGCGGCGACGGTTGCCGGTCGGCTCGGGCCGGCGCTGAAGGGCGGGTCGGTCTACACCGACGATCGCGCGCCGGTGGAATGGCTCACCGATCTCTCGATCCTGCGCTACGCGACCGGACAGCGGTAGCGCGCGACCGTGCGATCGCGGCGGCGGGACGCGCGCGAGCCCCGCACCGGACGGCGCGGGGCGCGGCGCTGGGCCGGATGGGACCGGCCTTCAGTCAGACGTGAACGTCGGCGCTCAGCAGCAGATGCAGCTGCGTGGTGCGCACATCCCCCTCGGGGCCTTCACGTCCCGGGGCGCCCGCGCTACACGGGGATCGGCTCGGAGACGGCCGCCGACGGGGGCCGGTCCTGGAGCACGCGCACGCCCTTGCGCGGGGCCAGGGTGATGGCGCGGAACTGGACCTTCTCCGGCGCCGGGTCGGCGGGACGCAGCCGCATCCGCTCGAGCACGCGCCGCAGCACGATTCGCATCTCCGTCAGCGCAAAGCTCGCGCCGAGGCAGCGACGGGTGCCGCCGCCGAACGGGATCCAGGTGTAGGTGTCGGGAGCGTCGGCTCCGAGGAAGCGCTCGGGACGGAACGATCGGGGATCGGGATACAGATCCGGGCGCCGATGGATCGTCCGGATCGACGGGTTGATCTCGACGCCGGGCGGGATCTCGTAGCCGCCGAGCCGGAAGGCCCCGCCCTTGACCACGCGACCGACGCCGGGGATGACCGGGCGGATGCGCAGCGATTCCTTGACCACGGCGTCGAGGTAGTCGTCGTCGCCGCCCTCGACGGCCTCGCTGGTGCGGGCGAGGACGGCAGGGTTGTGCAGCAGCAGGTCGAACGTCCAGGCCAGGCCGGTCGCGGTGGTCTCGTGCCCGGCGAGCAGGAGCGTGACCAGCTCGTCACGCACCTCGCTGTCGCTCAGGCGGGCGCCCTCCTCGTCCACGGCCAGCAGCAGCGCCGAGAACACGTCGTCGCGCTGCTCGAGCCCCGGCTCCTCGCGGCGGCGCGCGATCTCGGCGTACAGGATCTCGTCCACCGCCCGGCGCTGCGCCTCGAAGCGCAGCACGGCGCCGCGGTCGCGCGAGCGAATCGCCGATAGGAGCAGCAGCCGCCGTGGCCGGGCCAGCGGCTCGACCATCGCCCGCAGCCGCCGACGCAGCTCCGCCTCGGCGGGTCCGGTCTCGTACCCGAACACCGCGCGCAGGATCACCCGCAGCGTCAGCGACTGCATCGTTCCGAGCAGCGCGAACTCCTCGCCCACCGGCCAGGAATCGATCTCGGCGTCGGTCGTGTCCCGGATCAGCTGCTCGTAGGCCTGCAGCCGGCGACCGTGGAACGGCGGCAGCATCAGCCGCCGGTGGCGCAGATGCTCGGCCTCGTCGAGCAGCAGCACCGAGCGCTCGCCGACCACGGGGCCGAGCAGCGCGTTGGCCTCGCCGGCGTGCAGCTGCGCGTTGGATCCCTGGAACACCTCCTTGGCCAGCGCGGGGTCGAACACCATCACGAAGCTCGAGTCGAACACGGTGCTGAACGTGACCACATCCCCGTAGCGGCGCCGGCAGGCTTCGAGGAAGCGCGGGCCGGCGAGCACGAAGCCGGCGGTCTGTAGCAGACGCGGGAGGCGCGGACCAGGGGGGAGGCCGGCGGATGGGGCGCTCATCTCGGCTCCGATGGTCGCACACCGCGCCCGCCGCGCCCCCCGCCGCCTGATCAAACAAATCGTTCGATTGATAACTCTGGGTACAGTTGCGCGATGCTCAGAATGCCGCCGGTACTGAACAAGCCCGCCCAGCTCGGCCTACGGGGCGTGGTGGAGGGATACTCGCTGACCCAGGCCTGGCGAGCGGGAATGCTCGGTCCGGAACGCCCGAGCCGCACCGTCGCCGTCTTCCGCGCGCTCGATCGGCTCGGGCCGATCGGCGGCGCGATCGCGATCGCCGGGATCAAGCACGCCGACCGGATCGGCCTGATCGACGAGCTCGGGTCGCTCACCTTCGGCGAACTCGACGCTCGCTCCGACGCGCTCGCCTGCGCGCTCCGGGCGCGCGGCGCCGGAGAGGGGGACACCGTCGGGATCCTGTGCCGCAACCATCGCGGCTTCGTCGACATCACCTTCGCGGTCGCCAAGCTGGGCGCGCGGGCGCTGTACCTGAACACCGAGTTCGCCGGGCCGCAGCTGCACGACGTGTGCGCGCGGGAGCAGGTGGCCCTGCTCGTCCACGACGAGGAGTACGAGGAGCTGGTGGCGCCGACCCGACCGCGGCTCGGAACGCTGTTGGGGTGGACCGACGATTCGAACGGGGACGACACGCTCGAGACGCTGATCGCCGCCCACGCCGGTCAGGTGGCGCCGGCGCCCGCGCGGCGCTCGTCCGTGGTCCTGCTGACCAGCGGCACCACCGGGGCCCCGAAGGGAGCGCCGCGCCACCAGGGTCGCTCGCTGGCGCCGATTGGGGCGATCCTCTCGAAGGTCCCGTTCAAGGCCCGTGAGGCGACCCACATCGCGGCGCCGATGTTCCACGCGCTCGGATTCGCGGAGACGATCGTGGCGATCGGCCTCGGCAGCACGGTGATCGTCGAACGTCGCTTCAGGCCCGAGCGCGCGCTCGAGTCGGTGGCGCGTCACCGCGCCACGGCGCTGATCGTCGTTCCGGTGATGCTGCAGCGGATCGTCAACCTGCTCGAGGCCGAGCCCGGCGGCCACGACACGAGCTCGTTGCGCATCGTGCTGGTGGCGGGCGCCCAGCTCGAAGCCGAACTGGCGCGTCGCTCGCTGCGCGTGCTCGGCGACACGATCTACAACTTCTACGGCTCGACCGAGGTGGCCTGGGCCACATTCGCCACGCCGGAGGATCTGCGCGCGGCTCCGGGCTGTGTGGGCCGGGCGCCGTTCGGCACCGTGGTGCGACTGTTCGACACCGAGGGGCGGGCGATCGAGGGTCCGGGTCGCACCGGGCGGATCTTCGTCGGCAACGGGTTCGCCTTCGAGGGCTACACCGGCGGCGGCAACAAGGAGCAGATCAACGGGCTGATGAGCACCGGCGACGTCGGGCACTTCGACGCCGAGGGGCGGCTGTTCGTCGATGGCCGCGACGACGACATGATCGTCTCCGGGGGCGAGAACCTGTTCGCGGGCGAGGTCGAGGAGCTGCTGATCACCCACGCGGCGGTGGAGGAGGCGGCGGTGATCGGCGTCGACGACGCGGACTTCGGCAAGCGGCTGGCCGCCTTCGTCGTCCTGCGGCCGGGGGCCACGATGAGCGAGGACGACGTCAGGGAGTTCGTCAAGCGCAACCTGGCCCGCTACAAGGTCCCGCGCGACGTCATCTTCATCGACGAGCTCCCGCGCAACCCGACCGGCAAGGTCCTCAAGCGCGATCTCCGAGCGCAGTACGCGAGTGGCTGACGCGCCCACCTCGCGAGCGCCGGTCCGGCCGCGCCGTACGCAGGCCGAGCGCCGCGCGACCACGCGGGCGGCCCTGCTCGACGCTGCGCTCGACTGCCTCGTGCAGGACGGCTACGCGGGGCTGAGCACCCGCAACGTGGCCGACCGGGCGGGCGTCTCGCAGGGGACGCAGATGCACTACTTCCCCACCCGCGTCGACTTCGTCGCCGAGGCGGTGCGCCACGTCGCGGTCAGGCTGGTGGACGAGCTGCGCGAGCAGGAGACGCTCCGGGCCCGCAGCGAGCGCCGGCGGCTCGAGGAGCTGCTCGACCATGTGTGGGAGATCCACACCGGACCCGTCTTTCAGGCCACGATGGAGCTGTGGGTGGCCGCCCGCACCGACCCGGAGATCCGGGCCGCGGTGTCCGAGGTCGCCCGCGACATCTCCCGGCTGATGGCCGAGATCTCCCTCGAGCTCTTCCCGGAGCTGATGCGCAGGCCGGGGGCGGCCGAGCTGCTCGATATGGGGCTGGCGGTGATGCGCGGTCTGGCGGTGCTGCGCTTCACCGAGCCGGCGGCGGTGGTGGAGCGCCGCTGGGTTCAGGCTCGCGGGCGGATCCTGGAGGCCTACGAGCGGCTGTAGCCCGCCCGGCCGGCCCGCGCCGGTCATCTGTCAGAGTTGTTTCAGGGTTCTCGCCTATCTTGGACTCCAGCTTCTGAGAAAGGCGGAGTCGTCATGAAATACCTGCGCACAGTCTCAACTCGTCGTCTGCTCGCTCTGCTCGCCGCATCGCTGGTGATCGTGGCCGGCGGAACGGCGATTGCCGTCGCCGCCTCCGGCACCGGGGCGGTGCCGGCGCCGAAGCCGCTCGCGCAGGCGATCCACCAGGGCCTCGCCGCGCCTCCGGTGACGGGGATCACGGCTCGGATCACGTTCACCAACCACCTGATCGACTCCTCGAGCATCCAGGGATCGGATCCGATCCTCACCGGTGCCTCCGGACGTCTGTGGCTCGATCCGGTCCACCACCGGCTGCGACTGGAGCTGCAGTCCGACAACGGGGATGCTCAGGTCGTCGTCGACAACGACTCCTTCTGGGTCTATGACCCGACGGCGAAGACCGTGTACCGGGGCAAGATCCCCGCCGACACGGGCAAGCACTCGAGCGCCACACCCGACCACGCGCTTCCGACGGTCGCCTCGATCCAGTCCGAGCTCAACCAGGTGATGGCACACGTCAACCTGAGCGGAGCGATCCCCAGCGACGTGGCCGGCCAGGCCGCGTACACGGTGCGCATCTCGCCGAAGCACGACGGCGGCCTGCTCGGGGCCGGCGAGCTCGCCTGGGACGCGACCCGCGGCGTGCCGCTGCGGTTCGCGATCTACGCCCAGGGCAGCCCCACCCCGGTGCTGGAGCTCAAGGCGACTGACATCTCCTTCGGCTCGGTTTCGGCCTCTGACTTCGCCGTCTCGCGGCTCACCGGCGCAAAGGTCGTCACCGTGTCGGTGCCCGCGGGCACGGGCCCCGAGGCCGCCAAGACCCGCGCCGCCCGGCGCGCCCACCGGCTGCCCAAGCAGGCGCAGGTGAGCGGCGTCGCCGCGGTCGCCTCGCACCTGCACTTCGCGCTCGTGGCACCGAACACGCTGGTCGGCCTGCCGCGGCAGTCAGTGCGGCTGCTCGACTGGGGCGGGACCCCGGCCGCGCTCGTCACCTACGGCCGGAACCTGGGCGGCATCGCAGTCATCGAGCAGCCGGCTGACTCGGCCAAGGCGCCGAGTCAGGCCAGCGGCGATCACCGGGGCCTGAGCCTGCCCACCGTGTCGATCAACGGCGCCACCGGGCAAGAGCTCGACACGGCGCTCGGAACGGTCCTGCGGTTCACCCGCGGCGGCGTCGCCTACACGGTGCTCGGTTCGGTGCCGGCGGCGGCGGCGGACGCGGCGGCACGGGGGCTGTAGCGGTGTGAGCGCCCAGGGCGCCGTTCCGATCGAGGTTCGCGGGCTGGTCAAGGAGTACGGCCAGCTCCGCGCCGTCGATGGGGTCGACATCACGATCAACGAGGGGGATGTCTACGGCTACCTCGGCCCCAACGGAGCCGGCAAGACGACCTCGCTGCGGATGATGCTCGGGCTGATCACGCCGACCGCGGGCACGGTGCGGCTGTTCGGCCGCAATCCGATCGAGACCGTCCACGCGCTCGAGGGCGTGGCCGGGTTCGTCGAGGCGCCCACCTTCTATCCGTATCTGTCGGGCCGCAAGAACCTCGATCTGCTGGCCGCCTACGACGGCGACGGCGCGAGCGGGCGGATCGACGAAGCCCTCGAGACGGTCGAGCTCGCCGACCGCGCCAAGGATCGGGTCGGCGGCTACTCGCACGGGATGCGCCAGCGGCTCGGCATCGCCGGCGCTCTGCTGCGCCGGCCCAAGCTGCTGTTGCTCGACGAGCCGGCCACCGGCCTGGATCCGGCGGGCATGCGCGACATGCGACTGCTGATCCGCCGCCTCGCCGATCACGGCATGACCGTCGTGCTGTCCAGCCATCTGCTGGCCGAGGTCGAGGAGCTGTGCAACCGCGTCGCGATCGTCCGCTCGGGGCGGATCGTCTACGAGGGCCTGATCTCCGAGCTCAAGCGCAGCGCCGGAGCGGTCTATCGCCTCGCCACCACCGACGACGAGCGTGCGATCGCCATCTGCCGCGCGCAGCCCGGGATCGCGGAGGTGCGGATCGAGCACCAGCACATCTGCTTCACCGCCGACGAGCCCGCGGTGGCGGAGCTCTCGCAGGCGCTCGTCGAGGCCGGAGCGCTGATCCACGCGCTGGCGCCCCAGACGGTCACGCTCGAGGATCTGTTCTTCTCGCTCACCGAGGGCACCGCCGCCGTTGCGCCCGACGGACGCCTCGCGGGGATCGCGCCGTGAACCCCGGCGTGCTCACGGTGTACCGCTGGGAGCTGCGCAAGCTCCGATACCAGAAGCGCACCTACCTCGGCCTGGGCGCGGCGGTGCTCGTCCCGATCCTGTTCGTGATCGCCACCCACTTTCGCCATCACGGGCCCGATGACGTGCCGTTCGGCAGCTACATCAGCCGCAGCGGGCTGGCGATTCCGCTGATCATCCTGCTGTTCGGGGCGGTGTGGATGTTCCCGCTGATCACCGCGCTCGTGTCCGGCGACATCTTCGCCTCCGAGGATCACAACGGGACCCTGAAGACGATCCTGACGCGCTCGCTCGAGCGCTGGCAGATCTTCGCCGGCAAGGCTCTCACCGCGGCCACCTATGGCATCGTCGCGATCTTCATCAGCGGCACCGTGGCGGTGATCGCCGGTTGTCTGCAGTCCGGGTTCAACCCGCTCCAGAGCCTGTCGGGGACGACCGTCTCGGCTCCGAAGGCGCTGGGCCTCGTGTATTCGAGCCTGCTCGTCTACCTGATCCCGATCCTGTCCATCGTCTGCATCGGCCTGCTGCTGTCGGTCATCACGCGCAACAGCGCCGCCGCCGTGGTGGGGACGCTGATGTTCTCGCTGCTGATCCAGCTGATCGGCATCCTGCCCGGGCTCACCGGGCTTCAGCCCTATCTCCTCAGCACGCAGTTCAACGCCTGGCAGGGCCTCTTGCGCACACCGATCGACTGGGCACCGATCGTCCGCGCCGCCTGGGTCTGCGCGCTCTACGGGGTGCCGGCTCTGATCGCCGCCTGCCTCGTGTTCCTGCGCCGTGACGTCGCCGGTGGGTGACGCGCCCGCTCCGGCGGAGCGCGTGCTGGTGGTCGACGACGATCCGCCGCTGCGGCGGATGCTCGAGCGGACCCTCGGGGCCGAGGGGTTCGACGTCACCGTGGCCGGCGACGGAGGCGCCGCGCTCCTCGCCGCCGAGCGCTCGGCTCCGGACGTGATCGTGCTCGACGTCGCGATGCCGGTCCTCGACGGGCTCGCGGTCTGCCGCCGCCTGCGCGCCAAGGGACTGGCGACACCGATCCTGATGCTGACCGCGCGGGACTCCGTGCCCGACCGCGTGGCCGGGCTCGAGTCGGGCGCCGACGACTATCTGGTCAAGCCGTTCGCGGTCGAGGAGCTGATCGCGCGGGTGCGGGCCCTGACCCGGCGCGGTCTGGACGCCTCGGGCCTCCTGTCCTACGCGGACCTCGTGCTCGACACCGAGCGCCATACCGCCACCCGGGCGGGGCGGGCGATCGAGCTCACCGGCCGGGAGGTCACGCTGCTCGAGCTGCTGCTGCGGGAGGCGGGGCGAACGGTCACACGCGAGCGGGCGATCGACGAGATCTGGGCCGGTGCGGCGGAGCCGAACGTGGTCGACCGCTACGTGACGCGGCTGCGGCGCAAGCTCGGTGACCCGCCGCTGATCCGCACCGTCAGAGGGGCGGGCTTTGCGCTACGGGCCTAGCGCGGTCAGACGAGCAGCAGCGCTTCGGCTTCCGCGGCGGGCAGCGGCCGTCCGAACAGGTAGCCCTGCGCCCCGTCGCAGCCCAGCGCCTGGAGCGCGGCGAGCTGCGCCGAGGTCTCCACGCCCTCGGCCACCGCGCGCAGACCCAGCGCGTGCGCGAGCTCGACCACCGCAGCCATCAGCCCACCGTCCGCGGGCTCGCTGTCGAGCTGGCTGACAAAGCTCTGGTGGATCTTGATCACATCGACCGGCATCGCCTTGAGGCTCGACAGCGACGTGTACCCCGTCCCGAAGTCGTCGATCGCGAGGCTGACGCCGATCGACTTCAAGGCCTGGATCACGCCCACCGCGAGCTCGGCGTTGTGTGCGACCGCGCTCTCGCTGACCTCGAGGCACAGCGCCTCCGGCTCGGTGCCGCTGGCGTTGATCGCGCTGCGGAGCATCGGCACGAGCCCGGCGTCCTCGAACTGGCGGTGCGACAGGTTGACCGACATCGTGATGTCGGGCTTCGAGCGCCGCCAGCGCCGGATCTGGCGCAGCGCCTCGTCGAGCACGAACTCCCCGATCGGGAGCACGAGCCCCGTCTCCTCGGCCAGCGGGATGAAGTCCGCCGGCTCGATCAGGCCGCGCTCGGGATGCTCCCAGCGCACGAGCGCCTCGAAGCCGATCACCTCCTGGCTGGCGTCGAGCGCGACCTTGGGCTGGTAGTGCACCCTCAGCTCGGAGCGCTCGACCGCATGTCGCAGCGCCGTCTCGAGCTCCAGCCGCTCCATCGCCCGCACCCGCGACGCCTCGTCGAACAGCTCGTAGCGCGAGCGGCCGAGCTCCTTGGCGCGGTACATGGCGGCGTCGGCTTCCCGGATCACGGTCTCGCGTGGGATGCTCGGGTCCGCGACCATGGCGATGCCCATCGACACCGTGACGTCCACCTCACGGTCCTCGAGCTTGACCGGCAGTCCCGCCGCCCGGGATATGCGCTCGGCGATCAGGACCACCTCGCGCTCGTCGCCAAGGTCCTCGAACAGGAACGTGAACTCGTCGCCGCCGAACCGCGCGACCGTGTCCATCGGCCGGAGCATCGCCCGCAGCCGCCCGGCCAGGGCGACCAGCACCCGGTCGCCGACCGCGTGCCCGAGCGCGTCGTTGACGAGCTTGAAGTTGTCGACGTCGAGAAACATCACCCCGACGGACGCGTCGGTGCGCCGCGAGCGATCGAGTGCCACCCCGAGCCGGTCCAGGAACAGCGCCCGGTTGGGCAGTCCGGTGAGCGGATCGTGCAGCGCCTGGTAGGCCAGCTGGACCTCCGATCGGTTGCGCTCGATCGCGTACCTGACCGCCCGTCGCAGCAGCGAGGGATGCACCTCGGGCTTGATCAGGTAGTCCTGGGCGCCGGCTTGGACGGCCGCGATCGCGGTCTCCTCGTCGCTGTAGAGCGACAGCACGACGATCGGGACATCGGGCGCGGCCGTGCGCACGTGCCCGAGCGCCTCGAGCCCGTGGACACCGGGCAGCGTGAGATCAAGCAGCACACAGGACGCGCTGTGGTCGACGAGTTCCTGAATGGCCTCGCCGAGCCGCTCGACATGTGTGAAGACCAGCCCCTCCGTCCATGTGGCCCCGAGCATTTCCCGCACCAGAATCGCGTCCCGCGGGTCGTCCTCGACCAGCAGAACCCGGGTTGGGGCAGGCTGCCCGGTGCCGTCGTCACCCAACGACAATGAGAACCCCCGTCTCGAAATCCCAACGCGACAATACCGCGCAAACGCGCGTCACATTGCCGAAATCCTCCCGACCCGCCAACAAATTGTTTTACTCAAGTTCGGTGCATCAGCCTCTGATGGCGGTTACGACGACGTTCCGGCGATGCGCGGCGGGCTGATCCCGGTGCCCCGAACGCTCCGGGCGCGACTGGTCGCGGCGGCGACGGTGTCGATCCTGGCCGCGGTCGCATTGTTCGGCGCGGCCGCCGTGACGCTGGTCAACCGCGAGCTTCGGGACGCCCTGGACCGTGCGCTGCGCCAGCGCGCCCAGGAGGTCGCCCAGCTTGCCGTCTCGGCTCCGTCGGTCCTGACCGGGCCGGGCGCGCTCGAGAGCCCGGTCTCCGGCCGGCAGATCGCGGTGGAGGTGATCGACGCCCACGGCCGGATCCTGGCCCGCTCGGAGACCCTCGGTGCGCGACTGCTTCCCCAGGACGTGATCGCCCGGCGGGCTCTGCTCGCGGGACGGGCCGGGTTCGAGGGCATCCGCAGCGGCGGCCGGCCGTTCCGTCTCTATGCGGCGCCGATCGCCGATGCCGGCGGACCCGCGGCCGGGGGAGCCGTGCTCGTGGCCTCCGACACGTCCGACATCCCCGACACGATCGGCCGCCTCGGGTTCGTGCTCCTGCTCACCGGCGCCGGCGTCGCGCTCCTGGCCGCGCTCGCCGCGGCCGCCCTCACCCGTCGCGGCCTGCGCCCGCTGAGCCGGCTCGCCGACGCAGCTGCCGAGATCGAGCGCACCGCGGATCCCGCGCGCCGCCTGCCCGACACCGGCGCCACCGACGAGATCGGCGAGCTGACCGGAGTCCTGAATCGGATGCTCGCCTCGCTCGAGCAGGCCCGCGCCGGGGAGCGCCGCTTCCTGGCCGACGCCTCGCACGAGTTGCGGACTCCCGTCACGGCGCTGCTCGGCAACGTCGAGTACGCCGCCCGGCACGGCGCCGACGCGGAGGTGCTGGCCGATCTGCGGAGCGACGCGAGCCGGCTGGCCCGCCTGGTCGACGACCTGCTCGTGCTCGAGCGCGCGGCTGTCCCCGCCGAGGAGCAGCGCGTGGTCGACCTGGCGTGCCTGGTTCGCGATTTGGTGGCGGCACCAGCCACGGTCGCCGCCGGCGGCACTCAGCACTCCGGCCGCGAGCGCGTAAGCGCCGGCGAGATCGACGCGGCGCGGGTCCGGGGCGGCGAGGACGAGCTGCGTCGCGCGGTCTCGAACCTGATCGAGAACGCGCTCGTGCACGGACCGGCTGGCGGCGAGGTGGCCATCACGCTGGTGGCCGTGGGTGCGCAGGCGCGGCTGACCGTGAGCGATCAGGGACCGGGCCCCGACCTGGCCAGCCGGGAGCGGCTGTTTGAGCGGTTCTGGCGCGGCCCGGAGGCCGCCGGCCGACCCGGATCCGGCCTCGGCCTGTCGATCGCGGCGGCGATCGCCGAGCGCCACGGCGGCCAGATCGAGGTCGACGGGCCCGCGTTCACGATCGTCCTACCGCTGGCCTGACAGCGGGCAGTGAGGGGATGGGTTTGTGGGGGAACTCTCATCGCGATTCTCACTCTGCTCTTACCCTTGACCCGCATACTGCGAGCCATGATCGGAGACGAACGCCCCAGCCCGGGACGGCCCGACCCGGCTCTCGCCACCCTGCATCGCGACGCGGCCCTGACGCGCGTGAGTCACACGCGGAAGCTCGTGTACGCCGGCGCAGCCGCACTGACCGGAGGGTTGGCCTGGCTCGCCGCAACCGCTGCCCCCGGCCACACGCTCGGCACCAGCGCGCAGGCGCGGAGCACCCCCGTCACCCCGCAGTCGAGCTCCGGCTCGAGCGCCGCCAGCCAGACCCTGCCGCCGCTCGCGAGCCCCAGCGATCTCGGCCTGCAGGGCCCGAGCTCGGCGCCGAGCGCGTCGCAGGCCCCGGCCGACCAGTCACAGCAGTCGCAGGCCCCGGCCGACCAGTCGCAGGTCGCGCCCGCCCAATCGGATCCGCAGGCCGCGGCGCCGGCGCCGGTGGTGTCCGGAGGATCCTGATGTCATCGGGACGGTCCGCAGTGAGCGGGTCGGTAGCGACGGATCGGTTTCCCGCCTTCGGAGGCACGGCCGTGATCGCTGCCACCGACCCCGGCATGCTGGGGCCGGTGCGCGAGGCGACCGAGCTGACCGTGGCCGCCTTCGATCGCGCCTGCAGCCGTTTCCGTGATGACTCGGAGTTGCTGGCGCTGAACGCGACCACCGGCGTGGATGTTCCCGTGAGCCCGCTGCTGCTCGACGCGGTCGAGGCGGCGCTCCGCGCCGCCCGGCTGACCGATGGCGATGTCGACCCGACGATCGGCGCGGCGCTCGTGGCGCTCGGCTACGACCGCGACTTCGCCGCCGTGGGGTCCGCCATCGCGGGCACGCCGCAGCCCGCTCGCGTCGCGTTCTCCCGCGTGCCCGGCTGGCGCACGGTCGTGGTGGATCGAGAGGCCGGAACGATCCGGCTCGGACGCGGCGTCCGTCTCGATCTCGGCGCGACGGCCAAGGCGCTGGCCGCTGACCGTGCGTCGGCGGCGGCACACGCGGCCGCCGGCTGTGGTGTGCTGATCTCCTTCAGCGGCGACATCGCTCTCGCCGGCGAGGCGCCCGCGGAGGGCTGGAGCGTGCGCGTCACCGACGACCACCGCGCCTCCGTCGAGGCCCCCGGGCAATGGATCACGCTTCAGAGCGGCGGTCTGGCCAGCTCCAGCACCACGGTCAGGCGCTGGCAGACCGCCGAGCTCGACGACGCCCACCACGTGCTCGATCCGGCCACCGGGCGACCCGCTGCGGTCGTGTGGCGCACCGTCAGCGTCACCGCGGGGTCCTGCCTCGACGCCAACATCGCCAGCACCGCCGCGATCGTGCGCGGCCGGTCCGCGGAGGCGTGGCTGTCCTCGCTCGGCCTGCCGAGCCGGCTCGTCGCCCTCGATGGGAGCGTGCGCTACATCGCCGGCTGGCCGTCGGCCGGAGACGATCTGCGGTGAGCATCGTCGCGGCTGCCGGGCCGAGCGCCTACTGGTACCTCGCCCGCGGGACGGGCGCCGTCGCGCTCGTGCTGCTCACCGCGAGCGTCGTGCTCGGGGTGCTCGGATCGATTCGCTTCTCCGTCGCGCCGAGGTGGCCGCGCTTCGCGATCGACACGCTGCATCGCGACGTGTCGCTGCTCGTGATCGTGCTGCTGCTCGCCCACATCATCACCAGCGTGCTCGACAGCTTTGCGCCGATCCGGCTGACCGACGCGATCATCCCGTTCGCCGGTGTCTATCGGCCGCTGTGGATGGGGCTGGGAGCGCTCTCGTTCGACTTGCTGATCGCCCTCGTCGTCACGAGCCTGCTGCGGCGCCGCCTCGGGTACAAGGCGTGGCGCGCGGTGCACTGGTTCGCCTACGCGAGCTGGCCGGTCGCGGTCCTGCACGGACTCGGCACGGGCAGTGACACCAAGGTCTGGTGGATGCTCGGCCTGACCGTCGCCTGTGGCGCGGCCGTGGTGATCGCGGTGCTGATCAGGATCCGCCAGGGCTCGCCCTCGCTCGAGCGCTTTCGCGTCCCGGCCATGGTGGCGACGATCGCGGCGCCGCTGGCGATCCTCCTCTTCGCGCTGCAGGGCCCGCTCGAGAAGGGCTGGGCGGCTCGCGCCGGGACCCCGGCGTCGTTGCTGGCCAAGACATTCACGCCGGCCTCCGCGCCGGTGGCCAGGACGCCGGTCCCGGCCGCTCATACGGCCTCGTTCTCCTCCCCGCTGGTCGGGACGATCAGCCAGACCAACGAGCAGGGCGGGGCGATCGTGGACCTTGCCCTGCGCCTTACCGGCGGCACCACGGGCCGGCTCCGGGTGCGCATCGCCGGTGCCCCGATCGACGGCGGTGGCCTGTCGATGACCGGCAGCCAGGTCGTGCTGGCCGCGACCGGGCTCCCGGCCGTGATGCAGGGCCGGATCCTCTCGCTCCAGGGACAGCAGTTCCTCGCCCGGGTCGCGGGCGCGGGTTCGACGCTCGAGCTTCGGGCCAATCTCAACATCGACGGGCAGGGCGGGGGCGTGACCGGCACCCTGTCGGCCACGCCGGCCCGGGGCGGCGGATGACCGGGCCTCCCGGCCTCCCGCGGCTACTCGCCGGCCTGCATCCCGACGGCAGCCCGATGACGCTGGCCGACCACGAGCGGGTGCACGGCCCGCTGCCGCGCCCGCGAGCGGCCGAGGTGATCGCGGCGGCTGAGCGAGCCGGGCTCCGCGGCCGCGGCGGCGCCGATTTCCCGACCGCGCGCAAGCTGCGCGCGGTGGCCGAGCGGCGGCGCACGATCGTCGTCGTCAACGCCAGCGAGACCGAGCCGGCGAGCGGCAAGGACAAGCTGCTGCTCTCGCGGATGCCGCATCTCGTGCTCGACGGCGCCGTGCTGGCGGCGTCCGCGGTCGGAGCGCGGGAAGTGATCGTCAAGCTCGGCGAGGGAGCGCACGACGCGCTGGCCAGCATCGAGGGCGCGGTCGCCGTGCGCACCGGCGACCCGGCCGCGTTCAAGTTCGCCATCGGTCCCGACCGCTACGTCGCCGGCGAGGAGAGTGCGGTCATCCACTTCCTCAACGGGGGCGATGCGAAGCCCACCTTCGTGCCGCCGCGGCCCTACGAGCGTGGCTATCAGGGGCGTCCGACGCTGGTCCAGAATCCCGAGACGCTGGCGCAGCTGGCGCTGATCGCGCGCTACGGCCCCGACTGGTTCCGCGAGGTCGGCACGGAGGCCGATCCGGGCTCGGCGCTGGTCACGATCACCGGTGCGGTTCGCTCCCCGGGTGTCTACGAGCTCGCGTTCGGAACGCCGATGAACGACCTCGTGGCCGCCGCCGGCGGTTCCACGGAGCCGCTGCAGGCACTGCTGGTCGGCGGCTACTTCGGGACCTGGGTCCAGGCCGCGCGGGCGCTCCGGCTGCGCCTGGCCCGCGAGGATCTGAACTCGGTCGGCTGCTCGCTGGGCTCGGGCGTGCTGATCGCGCTCGGCGAGAGCTCGTGCGGCCTGCACGAGAGTGCGCGGGTGATCAGCTACCTGGCGGCCGAGTCGGCCGGTCAGTGCGGGCCGTGCGTGTTCGGTCTGCGGGCGATCGCCGACGCCGCGACGGGGCTGGCCCAGGGCGTCGCCCACGCGCGCGAGCGTGAGCGCCTGCTGCGCTGGAGCACCGAGATCCGCGGACGCGGGGCGTGCCACCATCCCAACGGTGCCGCCCGCTTCGTCGAGAGCGCGCTGGACGTGTTCGGCGCCGAGATCGACTGGCACCAGCGTGAGCGCTGCGTCGCACCCCCGGCCGGGCTACCGCTCGGCGGGCCGGCGCCGGACGTGAGCCACGCCGTGGCCCGGGCACGCTGATGGCGGCCCGGCTGCGCGTGAACCCGATCATGTGCGAGGCGCACGGGCTGTGCGCCGAGCTGCTGCCGGAGCTGATCCGGCTCGACGACTGGGGCTACCCGATCATCGACGAGGCCGAGGTCCGGCCCGAGCTGCTGGGGTTGGCCCGTCGGGCCGCCGACGCCTGCCCGACGCTGGCGCTGCTGCTGGATGAGGATTAGCGTCCTGATGCAGAACACTTAGCGGGCGAGCAGCCGCGCGACCAGCGCGATGACGACCTCGTGCGTGGCCTGATCGTCCTCGAGCGCGATCACGCTGTCGGGCATGAGCACGAACGAGACCCCGAGCCGCAGGCCGATCTCGGCCAGCGCGATCGGGTCGGTGGCGAGCAATTCGCCCGACGCCTGGGCGGCGCGGATCTGGACGATCAGGAAGTCGCGCACGAGCTTGAACACGGCGCTTTCGTCCCGGGTCAGCTCGCCGAGGACCGACTCCGGCTCGACCCGGGCCAGGCGGGCGAGCAGCGGATGCTCGTGGATCACCCGCAGCACGGCGACGAACAGCGATGCCGCCCGTTCGTCGATCGGATCGGCGGGATCGATCGCGCCGGCGACCGCGGCCAGACAGCGTCGGCATTCCCTGACCGCCAGTGCGTCGAGCAGCTGCGGCTTGCCGCCGAAGCGGCGATAGACGGTCATCCGCCCGACGCCGGCGCGTGCGGCTACGTCGTCCATCGTCAGGTGGCGAAGGCCGGAGTCGGCCGCCACCGCGAGCGCGGCGTCGAGGATCCGGCCGGCCATCGGGTCCTCCGCGGTATGCACCCCGGGATCGAGCGCGAGCGCCCACAGCCGGGTGGTGGGGGAGATCTCGGTCATTGCACATCCGCGCGCCGCGCGGTCGGTACCCGGATGGTACGTAGTGTAGAAGATCCGTACCATCGATACCAGCCGCACGACCACGGCCTTGTTGGCAGAATGCCAAGTGCCGGAACCGACCACCGACTGGGAAAGCAATGATCACCGAGGACCTCACCGACGAGCAGCATGCGTTCGTCGAGTCGATCCGCGACTTCGCCAAGCGCGAGTGCGGCACCCGTGAGCAGCGCGACGCGCTCACCGAGAACGGCCACGAGCCGCACAACCAGGACCTGTACGAGCGGATCGCCGAGCTCGGCTGGCTCGGCGTCGCGATCCCCGAGGCGTACGGCGGAACCGGCGGCGGCGCGGTCGACATGTGCTTGCTGTGCGAGGAGTTCGCCCGCGGTCTGATCCCGATGGGCTTCTTCTCCGTCAGCATGATCACGGCCGGCGCCTACGAGCGCTTCGGCACCGAGGAGCAGAAGCAGGAGATCATGGGCGGGGTGGCCCGCGGGCGCGTCGAGGCGATCGCCATGTCCGAGCCGGAGGCGGGATCGGACGTGGGCAACCTGTCCTGCCGGGCCGAGCGCTCGGGCGGCGCCTACGTGATCAACGGCCAGAAGACCTGGATCACGGCGGCCCACGCCGCCGACCACATCCTGCTCGTCTGCCGCACCACCCGCACCGGCAACAAGCACGAGGGACTGTCGATGATCTCGGTGCCCGCGGGCTCCGAGGGGCTCGAGGTCCGCGGCATCGACACGATGGGCGGTCGCGAGGTCAATGACGTCTTCTTCACCGACTGCTACGTGCCCGAGGAGCGCGTGCTCGGCCGGGTCGACCAGGGCTGGATGCAGCTGATGGCGGGCCTCAACCACGAGCGGCTGATCATCGCCGCCCAGGCGCTGGGGATGGCCCAGCGGGCGTTCGACGACGTGCTCGCCTACGTCAAGGAGCGCAAGCAGTTCGGCCGTCCGATCGGCAGCTTCCAGGCTCTGCGGCACCGGATCGCCGACCTGGCGACCGAGATCGAGTGCACCCGCGAGCTGGTCTACGGCGTGGCCCAGAAGGTCGACGCCGATCCCACCCGCCTGCTCCCGCGCGAGGCCTCGATGGCCAAGCTCAAGGCCACCGAGACGGCCAAGAAGGCCACGCTCGAGGGCATGCAGATGATGGGCGGCTACGGCTACGCGTGCGAATACGACATGGAGCGGCAGTTGCGCACCGCGGTCGTCACCACGATCTACGGCGGGACGAGCGAGGTGCAGCGCGAGATCATCTCCAAGACACTCGGCCTGTGAGCGGCGAGTTGCAGGGCAAGACGCTGTTCATCTCCGGCGGCAGCCGCGGGATCGGCCTCGCGATCGCCGCCCGGGCCGCCGGCGACGGCGCCAACGTGTGCCTGATCGCCAAGACCTCCGGCGGCACGACATCTGCGTCAACAACGCCTCGGCGATCAGCCTCTCGGGCCCGCTCGAGCTGCCGATGAAGCGCTACGACCTGATGCGGGACATCAACGCGAGGGTTCCTGGTGTCCAAGTCCTGCGTCCCGTGGGTGAAGAAGGCCGAGAACCCGCACGTGCTGACGCTCTCGCCGCCGCTGGCGATCGAGCCCCGATGGTTCGGCTCCCATCCGGCGTACAGGATCTCCAAGTTCGGCATGAGCAATGCTGACGATGGGCATGGCGGAGGAGTTCCGGCCCGACGGCGTCGCCTTCAATGCGCTCTGGCCACGAACGCTGATCGCCACCGCCGCGGTCCAGAACGTGGTCGGCGGCGATGTCGCGATGAAGGGATCGCGCCGGCCCGAGATCGTGGGCGACGCCGCCCACGCCATCTTCACCCGCCCCGCCCGCGAGACGACGGGCACCTTCTTCATCGACGAGGACGTGCTGCGAGACGGGAGTGTGCGACTTCGGGCCCTACCGGTTCGGGCCTGTGAGCAGCGCGGCGGATCTGATCCCGGATCCGTACGTGTAGGCGGCGCGTCGCCGGGAGGGTGGGCATATTCCGGCCGCCCCTTGGCCGGAATCTGCCCACCCTCCCCAGGGCCGACCGCCCGTCAACCCGCCAGCAGGTCCCCGCAGAAGTACCGCACGGCCGGATTGAGCACCCCCGCCGCCTCCCACTGCAGGAAGTGGCCGGCGCCCGGCACGACGAACGGCCCCATGCGCTCGGGGAACGCGGCCTCCATGCGGGCGCAGAAGTCGCGCGGGATCACGTGGTCCTCGGGCCCGTAGAGGATCAGCGCCGGAGTTGGGTTGCGCTCGAGCATCCGGGCCGCCTCGGCCGCGACCCGCGGGCCGCCGTAGTACTCGTAGGCGGCGATCGAGGCACGGAAATGGGCGCCGGCGAACGGCTCGGTCATGAACTCGACCGATTCGGGGTCGAAGGTGCCGGGGGCGGCCCAGAAGCGGGGACCGTACATCTCGGCGACATAGCCCCGCCGCCGTTCGGGCGTGTCGAGCTCGGCCGCGAGGCGGTCGGCGTCCCGCGACTGGCGCTTGAAGTAGTCGCCGGCCATCCGCACTTCGGGCGTGAGCGGCGAGGGGGAGCCGGGGAGCATCGGGGCGATCGTGTTGAACAGGATCAGGCGCTCGACGAAGCCCGCGAAGCGCAGTGACAGATCCTGGGCGATCACGCCGCCGAGGTCGCCGGCGCAGACCACGCAGCGCTGGTGGCCGAGCACGCCGCGCACGAGCGCCTCGACGTCTTCGGCGTGAGTGACGGCGTCGTAGGCGTCGTCGGGGGCCGGCCCGGAGTCGCCGCAGCCGCGCAGGTCGGGCGCGATGACCTCGAACCCGGCCACCGCCAGCGGCGCGACGTTGCGCCACCAGATGCGCTTCGTCTCCGGCCAGCCGTGCAGCAGGACGAGTGGGAAGCCGCCGGCCCCCTCGTGGAAGTACGCCAGCTCCAGGCCGCGAGCCTCAGCACGGTGAATGCGGAGGCTCGCCGGCCCGGGGCCCACGCAGCGGCCGACCACCTCGGCTCAGGAGCGGTCGCCGCGACCGTAGATGAGCTTGATCAGCTTGACCAGCAGCTTGCTGCGGAACGCGGCGTAGGGGTAGTGGTAGATCTCCTTGTTGAAGGCGAAGCGGGTCAGCAGGATCGTCTGGCGCTTCGTGTACTTGCGAATCCCCTCAGCGCCGTGGCGGACGCCGACGCCCGAGGTCTTCCAGCCGCCCATCGGGACCTCGAGCGCGCTGTAGTTGGCGACGGAGTCGTTCACCGTGACGGTGCCGACCTCGAGCCGGCGCGCGACCGCCTCGCCCTTGGCGAGGTCCCTGGTGTAGACCGAGGCCTGCAATCCGTACGGGCTGTCGTTGGCGAGCCGGATCGCCTCCTCGACATCGGCGACCTTCATGATCGGCAGGGTGGGTCCGAACGTCTCCTCGGTCATGCACTCCATCGTGTGGTCGACGCCGGTGAGCACGGTGGGTTGGAAGAACGTGCCCTCGCCCTTCACGCGCTTGCCGCCGGTGGTTACCGTGGCGCCCTTCTTGACCGCGTCCTCGACGTGGGCCTCGACGATGTCGGCCTGGGGCGGGTTGATGAACGAGCCGACCTCGACAGTGCCGAAGCCGCCCGGCACGCCCTGGCGCAGGGACCGGACGCGGTCGGTCACGGCCGAGACGAACTCGTCGTAGATCGGCGCCTCGACGTAGGCCCGCTCGATCGAGATGCAGGTCTGGCCGGCGTTCTGCATCGACCAGTACACGGCCGAGTTGGCGGCGCGCTCGAGGTTGGCGTCCGCGAGCACGATGATCGGGTCCTTGCCGCCGAGCTCGAGCGACACGGGCGTCAGCGTCTTGGCCGCGCGCTCCATGACCGTCCGACCGGTCTCGGTCGAGCCGGTGAACATCACGAAGTCGACCTCGTCGATCAGATCCAGTCCGATCGGGCCGCGACCGACGAGGATCTGGAACACGTCCTCGGGGACGCCGGAGGCGCGCAGCCCCTCCTGCATGATCAGCGCGCTCAGCGGCGTTACGCTCGAGGGCTTGACGATGACCGAGTTGCCCGCCGCGAGCGCCGGGATCGCGTCGCCGATGCTGTTCGACAGCGGGTAGTTCCACGGGCCGATGACGCCGGCGACGCCGACGGGCTCGTAGCGGACGATCAGCTTGCGGCCGATCAGGAACGGCGTCGTGGTGCGCACCTTCTCGTCGGCCAGGTACTTGGGCGCGTGCTTGGCCCAGAAGCCGAACGCCGCCGTCATGTAGCCGAGCTCGGCCACGGCGACGTCCTCACGCGTCTTGCCCGTCTCCGAGACGACCGTGTCCATCACCCGGTCGGAGTTGTCGAGCAGCCACTTCTGCGCGCGCCGGAGGATCTTGCCCCGGCCGTCGAAGCCGCGCGCGTGCCATGCGGTCTGGGCCTCGCGGGCGCGGGCGACCATCTCCACCACCTGCTCCGGCGTGGCGGCCGGGAGCGTGGCCACGAGCTGCCCGGTGGCGGGATTGTGGACCTCGATCTGCTCGGCCGAGCCGGCAGTGCCGCCGTTCTGTTGCTGTGTGACTGTCGTTGTCATTGCTACGCCGCCTTCCTTTGGGTGTCGCCGTCTCTCATCGTGTCTGTGTGGCGTGGTTGTCGGACGCGTGCGCGGACTCGGGCGCCAGGCGCTCCACCGCGGGCAACGCGTCCCGGACGATGCTGAAGAAGCCTTGTACGACGAGCGCCTGGGCCTGTTCACGTGAGAGCCGGCGCCGCTCGAGCCATTCGAGGCTCGCCGCCTCGGCGAGCCCCGAGTAGGCCCGCATCACGGCGCGCAGCTCCGGTGAGGCGGTGCCCGGATCGCCCGGGCGGATGGCGACGATCAGGCCGTCGATGGCCTGCTCCCGCGCCTGCTCGAGAATCGCCTCCACCTCGGGATCGCGGCCGATGCCCTGGGCACCGTTGGCGGCCAACCAGGTGCCATGGTTGCGCTCGAGCAACTCGAGCCAGCGGCCGGCGCTGTCGTCGATCTGCTGCTCCGGGGATGAGCCGTCGCCGGCGTCCGGAATCGGGTGAGCGGGAACGTGCACGAGCGCGCGCACGACCTCGAGGTAGAGCTCCCGCTTGGTTCCGAAGTAGTGGTGCAGCAGGCCTCGGGCGACGCCCGCGTCGCGGGCGATCTCCGACGTGGAGACCGCGGCATAGGGGCGCTCGGAGAACAGTTGCCGGGCGCAGGCCAGGATCTGGCGGCGCCGCTCGTCGTGCTCGAGGCGCTGCCACCGAGGAGCCGGGGTGCTCGCCATGACTCCGGCCAACGTAGCACAGTTGGCGTGGCGCCAATAGCGGCGTGAACGAAGTGCCGGAGCACCGGCCGGCCGCCACGTGCCCGCCTAGCTCGTCATTCCGCCGAACGAGCCGCCGGTGATGTTGAGCACCTGGCCGGTCACGTAGTTCGACCACGGCGAGCAGAGGAAGAACACGCCGCCGGCGGCCTCCTTCGGCGTTCCCGGCCGTCCCAGCGGGATCAGCATCGAGGCGATGCTGCGGAGCTGCGCGGGAATGCCGAGCTGGACCTTCTCGCCGGCGATCTCGCTGACGTTGGTGTCGTCCTTGGCGGCGGTCAGCCGGGTCTCGATGAAGCCGAAGGCGACGGCGTTGACGTTGATCTTGAACTGCCCCCATTCCTTGGCCAGGGTCTTGGTGAGCCCGATCGAGGCCGCCTTGGCCGAGGAATAGTTGGCCTGCCCGGCGTTGCCCATCGAGCCCGAGACGGATGAGACGTTGACGATCTTGCGAAACACCTCCTGCCCCTGCTCGCGCTCGCGCTTGGCCGGCTCGCGCATGTGGGGCGCCACCGCGCGGCACATTCGAAACGGGACGATGGTGTGGATGTTGAGCATCTTCTGAAACCAGTCGTCGCTCATCTTGTGAACGGGCGCGTCGAGCGTGTAGCCGGCGTTGTTGACCAGGATGTCCACTTGACCCCACTCGGCGATGACCGTCTCGACGAGGCGGTCGCACACTCCCTCGGTGGTCAGGTCGCCGGCGAATACGAGCGTGTCGCCCGCGATCTCGGCCGCCGTCCGCTCGGCGACATCGCCGTCGAGATCGTTGATCAGCACCCTGGCGCCCTGCTCGGCGAGCAGTTCGGCGGTGGCGCGGCCGATCCCGCGCGCGGAGCCGGTGACGATCGCGACCTTGCCGTCGAGAACCTTCATCCTGGTCTCCTCCATGGTCGATGGGAGCCGGCGCGGCTGGTGGCGGCGACGCGCGGCGTGAGCTCTGGACCGCTTGCGTTGGCATTCTGTCAATAAGCCCGTCGATGGTCGCGATAGAGTCCGCCGCCGCGGCGATCCGATCCCGCCGCGACCACCGAACCATGAACGCCACCGACTGGATCTCGGCCTTCGCCGAGAAGCTGGGCACCGAGCCTCCGACCCCGGAGGAGTTCGAGGCCGTGCTCGCCCTCGCCGGCGTCGCCGCGCACGCCTCCGAGCGAGTCGCGGCCCCGGTCGCGTGCTGGCTGGCGGCCAAGGCGGGGCGGACGCTCGATGAGGCGATAGCACTGGCCCGGGACCTCGAGAGCGCATGAGCGTGCGCCCCTACGACATCGTCCTGTTCGGCGCGACCGGTTTCACCGGCGGCCTGACGGCTGAGTACCTCGCTGCCAACGCGCCGGGGAAGACCCGGTGGGCGCTCGCCGGGCGTAGTCAGGCCAAGCTCGAGCAGGTACGCCGCGGGCTGGCCGCGATCAACCCGGACTGCGCCGAGCTGCCGCTGCTGCAGGCCGACGTCACCGATCCCGGCTCGATCCGGGCGATTGCCGACGCGACCGGGGTCGTGATCACGACCGTGGGCCCGTACATCCATTACGGCGAGCCGCTCGTCGCCGCCTGCGCCGCCGCCGGGACGGACTACGTGGATCTCACCGGCGAGCCCGAGTTCGTGGACCTGATGTGGCTGCGCTACCACGACCAGGCCGCCGCCAAAGGCGCCCGGATCGTGCATTCGTGCGGTTTTGACTCGATCCCGTACGACCTCGGCGTGCTGCACACCGTTGAGCAGCTGCCGGATGGCGTGCCGCTGCGGATCGATGGATTCGTGCGCATGGGCGGGACGTTCTCGGGCGGCACGTACCACTCGGCGATCAATGCCTTTGCGCATCTGCGCCAGGCCGCGCGCGCCGCGTCGGAGCGGCGCCGGCGCGAGCCCAAGCCCGCGGGCCGCCGCGTCACGGGCGTGACCGGCACCCCCGGCCGCAACCCCGACGCCGGCGGGTGGGTGCTGCCGTTCCCCTCGATCGACCCGCAGACCGTGCTCCGCTCGGCGCGCGCGCTCGAGCGCTACGGCCCCGACTTCACCTACTCCCACTACCTGGTCCTCGCGCGGGCGACCCAACTCGCCGGTCTGGTGGGCGGGGGCGGGGCGGCGATCGCGCTCGCCCAGCTGCCGCCGACCCGCGACCTGCTGCTCAAGCTGAAGAGCCCCGGCGAAGGCCCGACGCCCGAGCAGCGGGCCAAGGCGTGGTTCAACGTGCGCTTCGTGGCCGAGGGCGGCGGTCAGCGTGTGGTCACCGAGGTCAGCGGCGGAGACCCCGGCTACGGCGAGACGTCGAAGATGCTCTCGGAGTCGGCGCTGTGCCTGGCCCACGATGAGCTCCCCGAGCGCTCGGGCCAGATCACGCCCGCGGTGGCCATGGGGCAGGCGCTGCTCGACCGCCTCCAGCGGGCCGGGATCGAGTTCCGCGTCAGCCGGTAGCGTTCGCGCTCGTGACGGTCACGCCAGAGCAGGCGGTTGACACCGCGAACGAGGTCTTCGGCCGGCACCCGGGCTACCGGGCGCTGCATGCCAAGGGCACCCTGTGCACCGGACGCTTCACGGCCGCGCCGGCGGGGGCCGCGCTGACCCGCGCTGCGCACATGCGCGGGGAGCCGGTGCCGGCCACGATCCGGTTCTCCAATGGGGGGGGCAACCCGCAGGTACCCGATCACGCACCCGACGTGCGCGGGCTGGCCGTCAAGCTCTATCTGCCCGACGGGCCGCGCACCGACATCGTGGCCCAGTCGGCGCCGCGGTTCCCGGTGCGCACGATCGACGCGTTCCTCGAGCTGATGCACGCCAGCCATCCCGGTCCGGCGATGCCGTTCAAGTTCACCCGTTTCCTGGCCCGCAACCCGGCCGCGATGCGCAGTCTGCCGGCCAACCTGGCGGCGCTGCGGCCGCCGGTCAGCTATGTCGCGATCCCGTATTACGCGATCCACGCCTTTCGCTGGATCGACGGCGACGGCGGCGTGCGCCACGTCCGGTACACGTGGGTGCCGCAGGCCCCGGCGCGCTCGCTCTCGCCGCTGGCGGCCAGACGGCTCGGAGGTGACTACCTGCAGCACGAGCTCCGCGCGCGCCTCGCCCGCGGCCCGGCACGGTTCACGCTCGAGCTGCAGATCGCGGCCGACGGAGACCCGGTCGACGACCTCACCGCGGCGTGGCCCGAGGACCGCCCGCGGCTGGACGCCGGTACGCTCGAGGTGACCGGCCTGGAGACTGAGCGCGAGACCGGTGGCGACGTGCTGATCTTCGATCCCACCCGGGTCACGGACGGGATCGAGCTCTCCGCCGACCCGATCCTGCAGTTCCGCTCCCGGGCCTACTCGGCTTCGGTCGCACGCCGGATGCCGGGTCACTAGGACGATCGCCGCCGACCGCGCCATCACCGCGAACAGGAGCCCCCGAATGCCCAGCACGTGGACCGCCAGCGACATCCCCGAGCAGACTGGCCGCGTCGCGGTCGTCACCGGCGCCAACAGCGGCCTGGGAGTCATCACCGCCCGTGAGCTCGCGCGCGCGGGTGCGAAGGTGGTGATCGCCTGCCGGGACACGGCCAAGGGCGAGACGGCGGCGGCCGAGATCCGCGCGCAGGTGCCTGGGGCCGATCTCGACGTGCGCGCCCTCGACCTCGCCGACCTCGCGTCCGTGCGAGGCTTCGTCGCCCGGCTCGGCGGCGAGCGCGACCAAGTGGACCTGTTGATCAACAACGCCGGCGTGATGGCGCCGCCGCGCCGCACCACGGTGGACGGGTTCGAGTCGCAGTTCGGGACTAATCACCTGGGGCACTTCGCGCTGACCGGGCTGATGCTGCCCTCCCTGCTCGCCGCGCCGGCGCCGCGGGTGGTGACGCTGTCCAGCGGCGCGCACCGGATCGGGAAGATGAACTTCGACGACCTGCAGGGCGAGCGGAGCTACAACAACTGGCGCGCCTACGGGCAGTCCAAGCTGGCCAACCTGCTGTTCTGCTTCGAGCTCGACCGCCGGGCGCGCGCCGCCGGGACGAAGCTGATCAGCCTCGCCGCCCACCCGGGCTACGCGGCGACCAACCTCCAGTTCGCCGGTCCGGCGGCGTTCTACGAGAAGGCGATCATGACCGTGACCAACCGGGTTCTGGCCCAGAGCGCCGAGATGGGCGCGCTGCCGACGCTGTATGCCGCCACCGTGCCCGATCTGCCCGGAGGCGCGTTCATCGGGCCCGACGGCTTCATGGAGCAGCGCGGGCATCCCCACATCGTCACCGCGACCGGCCGGGCCTACGACGAGGCCGACTGGCGGCGGCTGTGGGAGATCTCGGAGGAGCTGACCGGCGTCAGCTACCGCTTCGGCGCCGCCGCGGTCGCCTGACGGTGGGGGGCGAGCTGCGGGCCGACGGGGTCGCGGCCCTGGAATGGGCCGCCGCCTACCTCGAGCGGGTGGGCGAGCTGCCGGTGCTGGCCCAGGTCGCACCGGGGGAGATCCGGTCGCGTCTGCCGACGACGGCGCCTGAGCAGGGCGAGCCGTTCGCGGCGGTGCTGCACGATCTCGACGCGCTGCTGCTCGACGGGGTCACTCACTGGCAGCACCCGCGCTACTTCGCGTACTTCGCCACCAGTGCGTCCGAGCCCGCGATCCTGGCCGAGCTGATCGCGGCGACGCTCAACTCGGTCGCGATCCTGTGGCGCACCGCGCCGGCCTCGACCGAGCTCGAGGGCGTGGTCCTCGACTGGGTGGCCGATCTGCTCGGACTGCCGGGCGGTTGGCACGGCCACATCGAGGACAGTGCCTCGATCTCGACGCTGGCCGCCCTGATCGCCGCGCGCGAGGCCACCGGGCGTGATCTCGTGGTGTGCTCAGAGCAGGCCCACTCCTCGGTCGAGAAGGATGCCCGGATGCTCGGGATGCGCCTGCGCAAGGTCGCCTGCGATCAGGACTTCAGGCTGGCGCTCGAGGAGCTGGGCGATCTGCGCGAGGCAGCGGTGGTGGTGGCGACGGTGGGCACCACGGCGACCACGTCGGTCGACCCGGTCCCGGCGATCGCCGACGCCTGCGAGCCGGCCGGGGCGTGGCTGCACGTCGACGCCGCCTACGCCGGCTCGGCGATGGTGTGCCCTGAGCACCGCTGGGCGTTCGCGGGGGTCGAGCGCGCCGACTCGCTGGTCGTCAACGCCCACAAGTGGATGCTGACCCCGATGGACTGCTCGCTGCTGTGGACGCGCCGTCCCGAGCGCTTTCGCGCTGCGTTCAGCCTGATCCCCGAGTATCTGCACACCCCGGATGCGGAGGAGGCCCTGTCGCTGAGCGAGTACGGGCCGGCGCTGGGCCGGCGCTTCCGCGCGCTGAAGCTGTGGGCGGTCCTCCGCTGTCACGGCCGAGCCGGACTGCAGGCGCACATCCGCCGTGGCGTCGAGCTGGCGGCGATGTTCGAGGAGTGGGTGGGCGCCGAGCCCGGCTGGGAGCTGTGCGCGCCGCGCCCGTTCTCGTGCGTGTGCTTCCGGCTCGAGGGCTCCGATGAGCGCAACCGCGACCTGCTCGAACGGGTCAACGCGAAGGGCGAGATCTTCATCTCCCACGCGGTCCTGCACGATCGCTACGTGCTGCGGCTCGCCGTCGGGCAGCTGCGCACGACCGAGGCCGACGTCCGGATCGCCTGGGATGTGTTGCGACGCGAGGCGGTGGCGATCACCACGGCAGGGGCGTGAACGGGTACATCAGCACGACCGCCGCGGCCACACCAACGACCCACAGGCCCACCAGCCAGCGCGGCGCCCGCGGGTGAGCGACGAACCGAGCGACCGCGATGTACACACCCGGCATCACGATCACCATGTAGTAGAGGTAGCTGGTCCGATCCCCGATCATGCTGGCCAGCTGGAAGGGTAGGAACGTGCCCAGCACCCAGGCGAGGGCGACGAGGCCCGTCCGCTCCCCGCCGGCGGCGCTCGCCGGGCGCAGGCTCCACAGCGCCAGCGCGAGACCGGGCAGGGCGAGCAGCAGGATCGGGGGGCTGATGGCGCCGAGGAAGTGCGCCTCTGGATGGATCCGCTCGAGCCCGGGCGCCGGTCGCCCGGGCACGATGTTGAGGTAGACGATCGTCTTGTAGTCGCCGAACCACTGCCACGGGTAGGAGGCGATCCCGTGCGGCCCGTGCCGGCTCACCTGCGCTCCCGCGAAGCTGAGCATGTGGCGCAGATGGGCGAGCGGGCCTCCCCCCACCGGCTTGCCCGTGCTGGGGTCGTACGGAGGCGCGAGCCGGTCCAGGATCGCCAGCAACGCGAAGAACGTGGCCGCCGCCGCGGCGGCGCACGAGCCGAGCCGGAGGGCCAGCGATCCCGCCGCGGCCCGGACGCCTCCGCTGCGCCGGGCGCTCCACAGGCCGACGGCCTCGATGCCGACGAGGACGAGGAGGACGTCGGGGGCGACGAGCTTGATGCACGAGCCGACACCGATCAGGATCCCGGCCACGATCGGATGCCCGCGCAGGTACGCGACCGCCGCCCACAGCATCACCGCGACGACATAGATGTCGAGCGTCCCGATCCGCCCGTGGACGAGCAGCAGGTTGTCGGCGGCCATCAGCGTCGCGGCCCCAAGCCCCAGCCAGCGGCTTCCGCCCGCGGCGCGGACGAGCGCGAACAGCCCCAGGATCGCCAGCGAGCCCGCGATCAGGCTCCCGAGCCGCCACGCCAACGGCCCGTCGCCGAGCACCTCGATCGACCCCGCGATGATCAACTTGGCCAGTTGTGGATGCTCGGCGTTGGGGTCGAGGCCGGCGGGCGCCGTGGAGTAGGGCATCCCGGCCGGCACCGGCACGCCGGCGATCCGGCGCGCGGCGTTGACGTAGTAGACCTCGTCGAAGACCAGCTTGTGGTCGTTGGCGGACCGGCAGGGGTCGTGGCAGGGCTCGCCGAGGAGCGCGAAGCGGGCCGCCAGCGACAGCAGCGACACGATCGCCAGCAGCGCCAGCGGACCCGGCCGGCGCAGGCGCGTCGTCACGGCGGCGACTATATGCCCCGCCCGGTGCGCGCGGTCGTCTGGCCGAATGTCCGATCTCGGGTCCAGTACCGCTGCTGCCGATCACCACTCCTGAGAGAGGAAGTCGTCGGAGCCGAGATCGACGCGGCGCGGTCGGAGCCGAGATCGACGCGGCACGCGATGTGCCCCGCCCCGCGGGGCTTTCGCCTTTCTGGAGGGCGCTAACCGATCACCAGCATGCGCGCGAACGGCGACGTGCCGCGGCAGGACGTGCACGGCAACGGGATTGCCGTGGTGCTCTGCGCCCGGAGCGCCGCGGGCGCCGTCGGGAAGCTGCTCGCCCCGCCACCGCCCGTCGCGCCGGCCACGCCCGCCGACCAGTCGGCGCTCAGGGCCACGTAGAAGCCGCCGGTGTCGGTCGTGAAACCGGGGGTGACCGTGCTCGGCGTCGCCGTGTTCCAGACGAAGTCGGCCGGCGCGCTCGGGTCTCCGGTGTAGTAGAGCGGGACGGGCACGCCGGGTGCGAGCACCGCCAGCCCGAGCGTGTCGAATGTGGCGATTGTGGTGATGTCGGTCGGTCCCGGCGTCGCGTCCTCGCGGACGGGCAGGGTCACGGGCACGGTGGTGATGGCGTTCGCCCGCGGAGTGAACACCGGGCTACGAGCGGCCGCTGTGCAGCAGGCGTCATTCGGGCGGCCGGGCGTGACCGTGTTCTGGTAGAGCGCGCGCATCGCCACAACCTGCATCGGTCCGGTCACCGGCCCGACGCCGACCCGGACCTGGGTCACCGTGCCGGTGCCGGGCGGCACCAGGGAGATGTTGGCGCCTCCGGCGGCGGCGGTTTCGGACGGTGTCGGCACATGGGCCCAGATGCACGAGCCCGCGACGCCCCCATTCGGCCCCAGCAGCGGCTCCGAGAAGCCGAAGCCCGGGACGGGGACCGAGCCGCAGTCCGATTGGTTGGCCGGCGGCGCGGCGAACGGTGCCGTCCCGAGGGGGGTGCCGAACGTCGCGGCTCCGGCCGGGGTGGCCGACGGGGCCGCTGTGACCACGACGACCAGCGCGAGCAGCCGGCATCGTGCCGTGGCTCCGATCCGCAACCACCCGTCCCGTGGGCGCCCGACCACGAGCCGGACTCTAGTGCAACGGGCGCGCGCTAACTGACTAATGCGCGGGGACGACGAGATTCCGGCCGGCGTGCTTGGCCGTGTAGAGCGCCAAATGGGCGCGGGCGACGACGCCGTCGGGCGATTCGCGGCGATCCCAGCAGGCGACGCCGACGGAGGCGGTCTGGCTGGTCGGCATGGCCAGTCGCAGGCGCTCGGCGACGATCATCCCGAGGGTCATGTCGCAGTCGGGGAGGAGCAGCGCGAACTCCTCGCCGCCGTGGCGGGCGAGCAGGTCGCCAGGGCGCAACACGGCGCGCCACGCCTCCGCCACGTCGCGGAGCAGGCGGTCGCCCACCTGGTGCCCGTGCTTGTCGTTGTAGAGCTTGAATTGATCGAGATCGATCAGCGCCACGCAGACCGGGCCGGCCTGCGGCTTGAGCGCGACCTCGATCAGCTCGTCCCACGCTCGTCGGTTGGGCAGGCCGGTGAGCCCGTCGGTTTCGGACAGGTGGCGGGTGAGGAGCAGCTCCTCGGCCATCCGCACGTGCTCGAGGGCGACGGCGGTGCTGTCGGCGAGGGCCCGCGCGAGGCCGATCTCCTGGTCGGTGGCACGATGCTGATCGGCCCAGTACACGCCGATCGCGCCGATCGGATCCATGGTCCGGATCGGGACCATGAGCAGGCTGTGGACGAAGGTGGGGCGGTAGGCGTCGTGGGGGATGCGATCGTCGGCGTAGATGTCCTCGATCGCGACGTGCCGGCGGTTGAGAATGGCCCAGCCGCCGATGCTGGTCTGGAGCGGGAAGCGCTTGCCCTTCCACAGCGGCCCGATCGCGTCCTCGTCGGCGTAGAAGCATCTGTCGCTGTCGCGGAGCACGAGGGTGGCGCCGTCGGCGCCGGTGAGCCGGCGCGCCGCGGTGCGGACCACGCGCTGGACATCCTGCAGCGTCGGTGCCAGAGACAGCTCCTGCACGGCGCCGATCAGGATCGGCAGCGCTTCCTCGGCCGTGAGCGCCCCGTGCTCGGGGTCGACGGGTCGGGAGTGGGCGGGCAACGCCATCTCCCCCCCTATCGACCGCATCGAGGGAAACTTGAGTCGGCGGTGCAATCCCGGCCGTCCCGGCGCCGCGGACGGCTGGAGAGCTACTTGAGCTCGGCCGAGGTCTTGCCGAGGAACTGGCGCGGGACGACCAGCAACTGGATCTGCTGGGTGCCCTCGAACAGGTCGAGAATCTTCGCGTCGCGGGCCCACTTCTCGAGCAGGTCACCCTCGCCGTACCCGACGCTCCCGCACAGGGCCACACAGCGCAGGGCGATGTCGGTGCCGGTGCGACCCGCCTTCGCCTTCGCCATCGACGCCTGCAGCGAGTTGGGCTTGCCGTTGTCGGCCATCCACGCCGCCTGCATGGTCAGCAGGCGCGCGGCCTCGAAGTCGGCCTTAGCCCGGGCCGCCGAGCAGCTGGACGCCGTCGGAGCCGATCGACATCCCCCGCTCGGCCACGAGCCGGCGGGCCAGTGCGACCTCGCGCGTGAAGCCCTTGCCGAGATCCACACAGCTGGCGGCGCGGGAGGTGGCGAGCCGGATCCCGTTGAGCTCGATCGCCATGTTGGCGACCGCGAACGCGACCGCCTGGCGGTTCGAGACCGACTCGCCGAACGCGGTCCGGTCCTTGACGTAGGGGATCACGTAGTCGAGGACCGCCCGTCCAGTGCCCACCGCGAGCGCGCACCAGCCGAGCCGGCCGAGGGCGACGCAGTCGGCGAACACGTTCGGTCCACCGTCCTCGAGCGCGGCGGCGACGATCAACAGCTCGGCCGACGCCGCCAGCGGGACCAGCGACTTGACGCCGTCGAGCACGTAGCATCCCGCTAGTTATTGTGACGTCGTTCGATGTAATTCTGAACGCCGGCG
>DATMGZ010000186.1:0-2645 GCA_035555155.1 Solirubrobacteraceae bacterium
GCGGTCGGGGCAGCCTCCGCGGTCGGGGCAGCCTCCGCGGTCGGGGCAGCCTCCGCGGTCGGGGCCGCCTCCGCGGTCGGGGCCTCGGCGGCCGGTGCCGCGTCGGTCTCGGCCGCGGGCTCGGCCGGCGCGGCGGACGCGAACACGTCCTCGGAGAGCCCCAGCTCGGGCACGTCGTCGAGATCGCCGGCCTCGCCCGTGGGCGGCTCGATCGGACGCACCGGGAGCACCTGGCCCTCGACACGCTTGATCGAGAGCGACAGGCGACGGCGCTCTGAGTCGATCTCGAGGATCTTCACCCGCACCGGATCTCCTGGCTGGATGATCTCGCGCGGGTTCTCCACGTGGTGCTGGGCCAGCTCGGAGATGTGCACGAGACCCTCGACGCCGTCGAGGATCTCGACGAAGGCGCCGAACGTGACCACCTTGGTGACGTTGCCCTCGAGCTCGTCGCCGATGTTGTAGGTGTCCACGACCCGCTGCCACGGGTCCTCCTGGGTCTGTTTGAGACCCAGCGAGATCCGCTGGCGCTGGCGGTCGATGTCGAGCACCTTGACGCTCACCGTGTCGCCGATCGAGAGGATCTCGCTCGGGTGGTTCACATGCGACCACGAGAGCTCCGAGATGTGGATCAGACCGTCGATGCCGTCGAGATCGACGAACGCGCCGAAGTCGACGATGTTGGAGATCGTGCCCTCGACGACCTGGCCCGGCTGCAGCCGGTCGAGGATCCGCTCGCGGTCCTCCTTCCGCTGCTCCTCGAGCACGGCACGGCGCGACAGGACGACGTTGTTGCGGGATCGGTTGAGCTCGATCACCTTGCACTCGATCGCCTGACCCATGTACTCGTCGAGGTTGGGCACGCGACGGATGTCGACCAGCGAGGCGGGAAGGAAGCCACGCACGCCGAGGTCGATGATCAGGCCGCCCTTGACGACCTCGATCACCTGGCCCTCGACGGGCTCGCCGGACTCGGCCGCGGCCTCGATGCGGCGCCAGGCCTTCTCGAAGCGGGCCCGCTTCTTGGACAGGATCAGCCGTCCGTCCTGATCCTCCTTGGTGAGGACCAGTGCATCGACCTCTTCGCCGAGCTCGACCTCGTCGCGGGGGTCGACGGACTTGCGGATCGAAAGCTCGCCGGAGGGGATGACCCCTTCGGACTTGTAGCCGATGTCGACGAGAACCTCGTCATTGTCGATGCGGACGACATGGCCGGTAACCACATCCCCTTCCTGGAAGGGGTGCAGCGTTGCATCGTAGTTGGGGACGATCTTGCCGTCGATCTCGAGCAGGAGGCCATCGGAACCTTCGACGACCTTCGCGTTCGGCATCTCACTGACGGGGATCAGAGTTGTAGTGGGAGACATGAACCAATGAGGGTACCCGACCGGAGCGAAGGGGCTGGTGCCGAGCAACGGCTCCCTATCATCCGGCCCATGCCCAAGCGTGCGACGAAGCGCGGAGAGGAGCGCACGCCGCTCGATCGCGACTGCGACGTCCTGATCTGCGGAGCCAGCTTCGCCGGCCTTGCCGTGGCCCGCGAGCTGGCCGACAGCGGCGCCGACGTGCTCGTGATCGACCGCTACGACATCGGGGAACGACAGACCTCGGCCTGCGGGATCCCGACGACCTGGCTGCACGCGCTCGGACTCCAGGAGTCGCTGCAGCAGACGTTCGGCGAGCTGGTCATCCACTCGCCCCACGCCACCGTTCGCTACGGCCTGCCGTGGACCTTCGCCACCTTCGACTACCGAACGCTGTGCGGGCTGCTCGCCGACCAGGGCGACTTCGAGTTCGAGAACGCCAAGGTCGACGGCCGCACCGGCACCACGGTCCACACCGATCGCGGCGAGATCCGCGCCAAGCTGATCGTCGATGGGCTCGGGTGGCGCCGCGTTCTCAGCGCCGGCCAGAACATCCAGCCCCCCGACGCGCTCCTGTCCCGCGGACTCGAGGTGCACCCGTTCGGCTCCGGTCACGACCTCGAGGTGTGGATCGACCGCTCCTACGTGCCCGCCGGCTACGGGTGGAGCTTCCCGGCCGGCAACGAGTTGCGGATCGGCGTCGGCTCCTTCGACCCACGCTTTCACGTGCGCGAGCCGACGGTGCGGCTGGCCAACGACCTCCACGCCGACACCGTCCGCTACCAGGGCAACTGGATCCCCCACGCGCTGCGCGACGGAACCGAGGACGGCATCTTCTTCGTCGGCGACTCCGCCGGCCACTGCCTCCCGCTGACCGCCGAGGGCATCCGCACCGCGCTCTACTTCGGCCTCGCCTGCGGGCGGGAGCTGCGCGCCGTGATCGAGGGCCGGCAAACGCGCGAGCAGGCGCTGACCCGATACCACGACTTCTCCGCCAGCCACGCGACGCCGTTTCGCTGGATGCTCCGTGTCCAGCGGCTCGTCCCCCGCGTGGCGCCCCGCGTCCTCGGCCCCTCGCTGCGCGGCATGGGCAATAAGCGGTTCGTCGACTGGTCGTTCAACCACTACCTCCGCATCGCCCATCCCGCATTCGCCGCCGCCGGGGGACTGCCGGCACGGGCGGCGTCGAGGGCGGCGCTGGCGCCGGCGTAGGTCTCGCGCGCTCCGGGCCGGCGTAGGTCTCGCGCGCTCCGGGCCGGCGTAGGTCTCGCGCGCTCCGGG
>DATMGZ010000187.1:0-3515 GCA_035555155.1 Solirubrobacteraceae bacterium
TGTCGAACCTCTGCCGGCACAGCTCGCCGGTGATCACATCCAGCGACGCCGCGTAGGTCGAGCGCGCGTGGACATCCATCGCCGCCCATGTCATCGTTCCGGTCACGGCCGGACCTCCTTCGTATGGGGTCAGCCGGAGCCACTCTCCGGCCAGACAAACCCCCGCATAAATGCGATGAGGTCCGGCCTTCAACGTCCCGGCGAATCATCCTCCATAGGGTCTAGCGCGAGGCAGCGTCGCGCGACTGGGACTCACGCGAGGCGCGGACGGGCGAGATGCAATGGGCGGGACGCGCGGGCACGCTGCCCCCGCGACGGGTGCGCTCGATGTGCAGTGGCACTCGGTGCGGGTGCGGCGCGGGCGGCGCCGGGAGCTCATTGGTCTGCTCGTCCGCCCGGCTCAGCAGCGCGCGCATTCGGTTCAGAGAAGACTGGAACATATGTTCGTGAGAGTAGGGAGGGCTCCGGACGGAACCGCGGTCCCGGGGCTCGCCCCTCGGTCGGCGCGCGCGTGCCCTCGCGCGGGGCCCGCGACCTCGGTGATCAGGCCGCCGACCCGAGCGAGGACCACACCTCGATCTTGGTCCGGATCCGGTCGACCACGGCGGTCGTGAACTCCGTGGTGCCCGCGTGACCGCTCAGATCGGGCGTCTTCACGCCCGAGGCGATCGTCTCCAACACGGCCTCGTAGATCGCCCGCGAGCAGCGCTCGGAGTCGGCGCCGTGCCGGTCGGCGGCGTGGCGCAGGACGGCGCCGCAGGCGAGGATCATGGCCAGCGGATTGGCGAGGTCCTTGCCCAGCAGGGCGGGCGCCGTCCCGTGGGGTGCCTCGGCCATCGCGACGGTGGTGTCGTAGTGCTCATCGAACGCGAGCAGGACCGATTCGGCGCCGGCGATGGAGCCGAACATCGGCAGCACCAGGTCCGAGAGGCAGTCGCCGTCGCGGTTGAGTGCCGGGATCACCAGCGGCGCGTCGGTGGCTCCGGACAGGAGCCCGGCGTAGAGCGCGTCGATCAGGACCGGTTGGTAGGCGACGTCCGGATGCCGCGCCGCCGCGGCGTCGAGCTCCTCCTTGAGCATGCCCTCGTACACGGGCGAGACGGTCCATTTGGGACCGCCGTAGACGCGGGCGCCCATCTTCGTCGCCGTGCGGAACGCGAACTCGGCCACCGCGGCGCAGGTCGAGCGCGTGACGCGCTCGGTGCGCAGTCCGACCTCGGCCGGCGAGCCCGGGTCGCCCTCACGCCACTCCTCGGCGCCGTAGGCGTCCTCGACCGCCATCCGGACGACCGAGATCGGGTAGTGCACGCCGGCGATCGGAGCCACGCCGGGGAGCCGGCGCCCGGTTCTGACGATCACCTTGCCGTCGACCTGCTCGCGCAGGATCCGATTGGGCGAGCCGACGTCGCCGGCGCCCTCCGGGGTGATCGTGGCCGCCTTCAGCCCCAGCCCCGCCTCGCGCATCGCCGCCGCGGCGTCGATCACGACCCCGTTGGCCGTCTCACGCCGATGCTCCAGCGAGAGATCGAAGTGCTCGAGCCGGGTTGCGATCCCCAGCAGCTCCGCGTCGAGCACGCGAATCGCCTGCTCGAGCAGTTCCTGGCCGGTCTCGTCGCCGTCCAGTACCACGATCGTGATCGGATCCGGCATCGGCGCCACGATATCCAACCCCTCAGGCGCCCAGCAGGGCCGCGCGGTGCTCGGTCAGCGCCGCGATCACGACCTCGAGATGCTCGTCGAAGTCGATCCCGAGGTCCTCGGCGCCGTGGCGGAGCGAGTCCCGGTCGACGGCGGCGGCGAAACTGGGCTGTCTGAGCTTCTTCTTGACCGATTTCGCCGTCATCCCCTCGAGCCCGTCGGGTCGTACGTAGGCGCACGCGAGCACGAAGCCGGACAGCTCGTCCACGGCGTAGAGCGTCTTCTCCAGCGGCGACTCGCGGGCCACCTCGAGGTAGTCCGCGTGCGATGCCACCGCCCGGACGAGCTCGGCCGGATATCCGCGGGCCTCGAGCTCGGCCATCGCGTAGCGGGGATGGCCGTCCTCGAGGTTCGGATAGCGCTCGTAATCGAGGTCGTGAAGCAGTCCGGTGACGCCCCACAGCTCCTCATCGGCCCCAAGACGGCGTGCGTACGCGCGCATTGCCGCCTCCACGGCGAGCGCGTGGCGGCGCAGTGATTCGCTCTCTGTCCACTCGCAAAGGAGGGTCCAGGCCTGTTCGCGCGAAATCTCAGACGGCATGGGTGTTACCCTAGCTCAGCGACTTGGGACCGCCGCGAGCGCGGGCCCTGAACCGCCAGCTACGCTGGCCGCACCTCCCGCGCCCCTTATGGAGAAGTTCGTAATCGAAGGCGGCGTGCCGCTGTCCGGCACGATCGTCCCCGCTGGCAACAAGAACGGCGCTCTGCCGATCCTGGCCGCCTGCCTGCTCACGGACGAGGAGGTGGTGCTCCGCAACGTGCCGCGGATCAGCGACGTCGAGACGATGACCCAGCTGCTGCAGACGCTCGGCGCCAAGGTCACCTGGCACGGCCCGGGAGAGGTCGTCGTCGACGCCTCGGGCGTGGACGAGTACGTCGTGGACCGCAGCCTGTCGGAGCGGATCCGGGCGTCATTCCTGCTCGCCGGCCCGCTCCTGGCCCGGTTCGGCCGTGCCCACATGCCGCCCCCCGGCGGCGACGTGATCGGCCGCCGCCGCCTGGATCCGCACCTCGACGCGTTCCGCGCGCTCGGCGCCACCGTCGACCAGGATCGCGACATCGTGCTCGCGGCGCCCCTGGGGCTGCGGGCGACCGATTTCCTGATGGACGAGCCGTCGGTGATGGCGACCGAGAACGCGCTCATGGCGGCGGCCCTGACGCGCGGCTCCACCGTGATCCACAACGCGGCCTCCGAGCCGCACGTCCAGGACCTGGCCCGGATGCTGGTGGCGATGGGGGCCGAGATCGACGGGATCGGCTCGAACGTGATGACCGTCCGCGGCAGCGGTGTGCTGCACGGCTGCTCGCACACGATCGCTCCCGACCACATCGAGATCGGCTCGTTCATGGCCCTGGCCGGGGTCACCGGCGGACAGCTTGTGATCAAGGACACGGTGCCCGATGACCTGCGGATGATCCGCCTGGTGTTCGAGCGACTGGGCCTGCACAGCGAGCTGCACGGCTTCGACGTCGTGGTGCCCGGGGGACAGAAGCTGGTGATCCGCGACGACGCCGGCGGCCACCAGCCCAAGGTGGAGGATGGTCCCTGGCCCGCGTTTCCGGCTGACCTGACGTCGATCGCGCTGGCCCTGGCCACGCAATCGGAGGGGTCGGTCATCATCCACGAGAAGATGTTCGAGAACCGGCTGTTCTTCACCGACAAGCTTCAGCTGATGGGCGCCGCGATCACGATCTGCGACCCGCATCGTGCGATCGTGCTCGGGCCGCGGCGCCTGCGCGGCGAGCGTGTCGAGTCCCCTGACATCCGCGCCGGGATGGCGATGCTGATCGCCGCCCTGTGTGCCGATGGCGTGACC
>DATMGZ010000188.1:0-12772 GCA_035555155.1 Solirubrobacteraceae bacterium
GACTACAACGGCGTGCCCCGGCCCGCCTTCTGCGTCCTGGTCGGCGAGCCGGCGAGCGACTGCCGCGGGCAGACGACGGATCTGCGGGGGGTGGGCGCGACGGCGGGGTAGCGGGGCTGGCGGCCCAGAGCCAGACGACCGGACGGCCGATCAGGCCGACGTCGCCCCCGCGCCCCGGTCGATCCGATCGAGATACGGCCCCAGGTACTTGGCCGAGATCTTGGTCGGCGGGGACCACGTGGCACGATCGGTGATCCGCGCGCTGAATCCGTGGCCGCCGCTGTAGCTCGTGCTCAGGTAGAGCGGCTTGCGACCGGTGAGCATCACTCCCCGGACGACCGGCCGGAACGGCGCCGGCCTGATCGGCGCGCCGGCGAGCGCGGCGATGGCCTCGGCCGCAGCGTCGGCCTGCTGTGAAGCGACACCGCCGTGCTTGAGCTCGAAGTCGGTGCCGTCACCGGCGGCGTAGACCAGATCCGCGCCCCGGACCTGGCAATGGGGATCGACCGGGATGAACCCGCGCGCGTTCCTCGGGACCCCGGGCAGCCCGCGACCGTGGAGTGTCGGGAGCGACACGACCCGGTCGGTGTCGATCCGGCGGTGATCGGGCATCAGGACGACGCGGTTGGGATCGGGCACCTCGCAGCCGTCGGCCGAGATGAACTCGATGTTCTGCTCCGCCAGCAGCCGCTGGACCACGTTGCTGGCGCCGCGGCCGAACAGCGCCAGCGCTCGCTCCTCCGGGCTGACGATCATCGTTGTCAGCGAGGCGCCGGCCTTGGCCGCGTGGGCCTGCATCATCAGCGCGATCTCGTAGGCCGGAAACGGCCATGCCAGCCGTCCCGGGATCACGAACACCAGACGCTGCACGGCCCCGCTGGCGACGTCGGCCAACAGCTGCTCGAGCGTCTCGGCCAGGTGCGCGTCGTCGATCGTGATCGCGTGCTCGTACGGTGCCCGCGTGGCGGCTCCGAGCGCGACCAGAAGCGCCTGGAACGGGATCTCCGAGCCCTCCTCGGTGTGCACGATGCTGGCCCGGGTGTTGACGCGGTCGACCGTCTCCGCGATCAGCTCGAGCCCCAGGTCGGCGGCGATGTCGGAGAGCGAGTATTGCTGCGCGCTGGCATAGCCGAACGGCTCGCGCACCGACATCGGGCGGTAGACGAGGTCCGGGTTGGGGGCGACCAACGTGGTCTCGACGAGACCGCCGGCCAGGTCGCGCAGGGCGAGCGCCGCTTCGACCGCGGCCACTCCGCCGCCGGCCAGGACCACCTTGAGCCTATGGGCGCCGTTCGGGTCGGTCATGGCCACGTCAGCTCGCTTCGGGAATCATCTCGATCGCGCCGCACGGACACTCGTGGGCGCAGATTCCGCAGCCCTTGCAGAAGTCGAGATCGAACGCATATGGCTCACCGTCGGCACCGGGCTTCAGCACCGCGTTGTCCGGGCAGACGCCGAAGCAGTTGTCGCACGAGAAGCAGTTGCCACAGGACAGGCAGCGGCGGGCCTCGAACAGGGCGGACGAGTGATCCAGGCCCTTGACGACCTCATCGAACGTCGTCGCCCGGCGGACATCGTCGAGCACCGGCTGGATCGTCCGCGGGGCGTCGGAGTAGTACCAGGGGTTGATCTCCTCGAACGTCGCCAGCTCGACGTCCGGATCGGGTAGCGCCGGCACGCCGCGCAGCCAGCCGTCGATCGATCGCGCGGCCCGGCTCCCGTGCCCGATCGCGACCGCCACGGTGCGATCGGCGGGGACCATGTCGCCACCGGCGAACACACCGCGGTGCCCGGTCATCATCTGCTCGTCGACCTGAACCACGTGGTCGGCCACCTCGACGCCGTCGAGATCTTCCATCAGGGCGAGGTCGGCGTCCTGGCCGACCGCGAGGACGACCGTGTCGGCCTCGATCTCCTCGAGCTCGCCGGTCGGCTGCGGGAACCCGGTGTCGTCGAGCTCCATCTTCTCGAGCATCACGTGTCCGTCGCCGGACGCGGTGATCGTCGAGAGCCAGCGGAAGGTGATCCCCTCCTGCTCGGCCTCTTGCATCTCGGCCTCATGGGCCGGCATCCGCTCACGGGTGCGTCGGTACACGATCACCGGGTCGGTGGCGCCGAGCCGGCGCGCGCTGCGGGCTGCGTCCAGCGCCGTGTTCCCGCCGCCGTAGACGACGACACGCCGGCCGAGTTGAGGCTTCTCGCCCTCCTCGACTCCGTGCAGCATCGACACGGCATCGAGCACGTGGGATGCGGTTCCACCCGGGATGTCGACGTGACGGCCGACGTGCGCGCCGACGGCCACGAACACCGCATCGAAGGCGCCCTCGCGCATCGCCTCGGGGAGGTCCGACACCGGCTCGCCGCACTCGAGCTGGACGCCGAGCGCGAAGATCCGGGCCAGCTCGTCGTCGAGCACGTCGCGCTGCAGGCGATAGGCGGGGATCCCGTAGCGCATCATCCCGCCCGCCTTGGCGGCCTGATCGCGGATCGTCACGTGGTGGCCGCGCAGGGCAAGCTGGTAGGCGCAGGAGAGGCCCGAGGGACCGGCGCCGACGACCAGCACCCGGCGCCCGGTCGGCGGACCGGGAATGGGGAGCTCCCAGCCGTTGCGGATCGCCTCGTCGCCGAGGAACCGCTCTACCGAGTTGATCCCGACCGCCTCGTCGAGCTGGCCGCGGTTGCAGGCCGTCTCGCAGGGGTGGTAGCAGACCCGTCCCATCACGGCGGGCAGTGGGTTGGACTGCACGAGCGTCCGCCACGCGCGCTCGTAGCCCCCACCGCCGGACTCGGCTTCGAACAGCCAGGCCTGGATGTCCTCGCCGGCCGGGCAGCCGTGGTTGCACGGCGGCATGCGGCGCACGTACTGGGGGCGCTCGGTGCGCCAGTCGCCCGTGCGGTTGGCCAGGCTCGAGCCGACATCGAGCGTGATCGCAAATGGGCGCTCGGTCATTGGGGTCCTCGTTCACTCGTGGCCAGGACCTCGAGTAGGTCGATGTTGACGTTCTCGTCGCCGTCGTCGAGCAGGCCGAAGCGCTCGATGTTGCGGTCGGCGGCCGCCTGCAGTCTCGCCACGATGTCGGGGCGGCCCTCGCCGGAGAACAGGTGCGCGTAGCGCTTCTGGCCGCGCAGGTACTGCTCGACCGGCACGCGGCGGCGGATCTTGGAGACGCTGGTGATGGCGCCGTCGACCGCTTCGAAGACGGGGAACATGCCCGTCTCCTTGGCCAGCCGGGCGATCTGGATCGTCTCGTTGGTCGCCGAGCCCCAGCCGAGCGGGCACGGAACGAGCACGTGGATGTAACGCGGGCCGTGGAACTCCATCGCTCGGGTCACCTTCGCCTCGAGGTCGCGCAGTTCGCCCACCGTCGCCGTGGCCACGTAGGGGATCTCGTGGGCCATCGCGATCAGGGGCGCGCTCTTGCCCTGGCCGAAGCTGTTGCCGGGCTGGCCGCCGACCGGCTCGGTGGTGGCGGTGCGCGCGGCCGGAGGCGTGGCCGCCGAGCGCTGCACGCCGGTGTTCATGTAGCCCTCGTTGTCGTAACAGACGTAGAGCACGTCGTCGCCGCGCTCGAACATGCCCGACAGCGCGCCGAACCCAATGTCGACGGTGCCGCCGTCGCCGCCCTGGCCGATCACGCGCACGTCAGTGCGACCCTTGGCGCGCAGCGCGGCGGCGACGCCGGTGGCGACGGCCGGCGCGTTGCCGAACAGCGAGTGGATCCACGGCACCCGCCACGAGGACTCGGGATACGGGGTCGAGAAGACCTCGAGGCAGCCGGTGGCGTTGGCTGCGATCACACGACCGTCGGCGGCGCGGACCGCGGCGTCCATCGCGTAGCGCGCGCCGAGCGCCTCGCCGCAGCCCTGGCAGGCCCGGTGGCCCTTGGTGATCGCGTTCATGCGGTCAGGGTCTGACTGCACTGCGCGCTGCTCGGGCGTGAGCAGCCGGCCGCCGACCGCGAATGTGCCCGTCTGGTAGTACGGCAGGGTCTCGCTCATACGGGTTCCGCTCTGACGATTCCGATGTTGCGCAGGATGCTCTCGGCGTGCGGACCGGTGTGGGAGCCTTCGCTCGCACGCCAGATCTCGCGCTCAATCACGTCCTCACGCAGATCGAGGAAGTGGACTTCGGGCAGCTCCCCGGCCATCGCGGTGGCGAACAGGGGGCGGAGCGTCTTGCGGGTGATCGGCCGCCCGCCAAGGCCGGCGATCACGGTGTGGGTCGGGATCGACGTTCCCGACAGCGCGCTGCGCACGTTCTCGGACACGATCCCGCCGACGCCGACCTGGAGCGCGCGCTCGAGAGTGACCACGCGTTTGGCGCCGCTGAGCGCCGCCCGCAGCTCCTCGGTGGGGAAGGGGCGGAACGACTTCAAGGACAGAACGCCGATCGAGCTGCCCTGCTCGCGCAGATCGTCGACCACGTCGGCGATCGTCCCGAACACCGACCCGAGCACGATCACGATCGTCTCCGCGTCGTCGGTGTGGAGGCAGGAGAAGAGTCCGCCGGCCTCGCGGCCGAAGCGCTCCCGGAAGTCGGCCGACACCTCGGGAATCAGGTCGAGCGCCTGCATCTGCTTGATGTGCGAGAGGTAGCGGACCTCGGTGAACGCCTCTGGCCCAACCATCGCGCCGATCGTGACCGGGTCATCGGGGTCGAGCACCTGGCGCGGCTCGAACGGGCCGAGGAAAGCGTCGACATCGTTCTGGAGCGGGATCTCGAGCGGCTCGAAGGCGTGCGTGAGCACGAACCCGTCCATGCAGACCATCACCGGGACCGACAGCGCCTCGGCGAGGAAGAAGGCTTGGATGTGGAGGTCGAGCGCCTCCTGGTTGTCGGCCGCGTAGAGCTGGATCCAGCCGCAGTCACGCATCGACATCGCGTCGCTGTGGTCGTTCCAGATGTTGATCGGCGAGCCGATCGCGCGGTTGGCCACCGTCATCACGATCGGCAGACCGAGCCCGGAGGCGTTGAACAGCGCCTCGGCCATGTACAGCAGCCCCTGGCTCGCCGTCGCCGTGTACGTGCGGGCGCCGGTCGCCGAGGCTCCGATCGCCACCGACATGGCCGAGAACTCCGACTCGACGTTCACGTACTCGCAGTGCTCGAGGTCGCCGCTGCGGACCATCCGCGACAGCGCCTCGACGATGTGCGTCTGCGGGGTGATCGGGTACGCGCTGACGACCTCCGGCCGACAGCGGGCCACAGTGCGGGCGATCCCCTGCGAGCCCTCGAGCTGCTCACGCATGAACGGGTTCCCTCACATAGTCGAAGGCGTCGCGTGCGGCGGCGGCGTTGCTGTCGGCCATCTTGCCCTTGAACCGTCCGTGGATAGCCGCCTCGATCGAGTCCTGGCTCACGACGCTGGTCATCGCGGACAGCGCTCCGAGCAGTGCGGCGTTCGGAATCGGCCGTCCCGTTCGGGCGCGGGCGAGCTCGCCCGCCGGCACGGTGACCACCCTGCCGGCGCGGGCCGGCGTCAGCAGCTCTGCGAGGCCGAGCTCCTCGATGCTGCGGGCCGAGTTGATCAGGACGTAGCCCGTCTCGGTGAGCCCGCCGAACACGTCGACGTGATGCAGCAGCGTCGGGTCCTGGATGATCACGGCGTCCGGTTCGGCGATCGGCTCGCGCAGCCGGATCGGCTTGGTGTCGGTGCGGCAGAACGCGACCACGGGTGCGCCCATGCGCTCAGAGCCGAAGCTCGGGAAGGCCTGAGCCTCGAGCCCCTCCGCGAAGGCGGCCAGGGAAAGCAACTCTGCTGCCGTCACAACACCCTGGCCCCCTCGGCCATGGACACGCGCTTGGAACATCTGAGGCGCAACGGTAAGCGCCCCACCGCCCTTCGCCATCAGGCCGTTCCCGTAACGAACCCCGTAGTTAGCCGCAGGTGGGAGCGGAGGCGGTTCGCGCCCGTTGTCCTGGGTGCCGACGATGACGTGGGCGCCGTGCGCCGCGGGCGGAATGCATCGGTGCAACAGCGGGCGCTCAGGCCGGCGGCGGCTTCGCACAGGTTCTGTGCGAGATCATGCCGCCGAGGCCGCGATCACCTCGGCCAGCTCGCTCGCGCGCCGCTGGGGGAGCAGATGCCCGGCGCCCTCGAGCACGACCACCTCGGCGCCGGGAATCTGGTCGGCGAGGCGCCGCGCCGAGCCGGGCGGCACGACCCGGTCGGCCGAGCCGTACACAACTGTCGTCGGCGTCGAGATCCTGCCCAGCCGGCGTTCCAGCTCAGGGATCTCGCGCACCAGTGCGCGCTGCTCGGTCGCGAACGCCCGCCACGCGCCGGGCGTCAGCAGTCCCCGCGCCGCCGCGCCGAGGTAATCGTCGTCGAGCTCGAGCTCGCGGGCGATCCGCCGGCGCAGCGGCGGTGTCGTCAGTGCCAGGCCGACGCCGGACAGTGCCGCGGCGCTGGCCAGCGCTCCGGCCACCGGCATGGCCAGCAGCTGGTCGATCCAGTCGAGCGCCGCGGCGTTGGCGGCCGGCGACGCGAGCACCAGCCCGGAGACACGGTTGGGGTGGTTGACGGCCAGCCACGCCGCGACCGCGGCGCCGAGGCTGTGGCCGACCACCGTGGCCCTCTCCACGCCGCGGTCGTCGAGCGCGGCCACCGCGGCCAGCGCGTTCTCGTCCAGGCTGGCCGGCAGGCTCTGCCCGTCCCAGCCCGGCCGGTCGATCGCGATCGTCACGACTCTCGGCGGCAGCGCCGCGCAGACCCGGTCCCAATCCCGTGCGCTTCCCGGCTGTCCGTGGAGCAGGAGCACGGACGCGGGAGCACCGACTCCTCCGCTCACTCCTCGCTCCGCAGCCGAGCCGAGCGCACGCGGTGCCAGCGGCGGATGAACTGCAGCGCCACGACCACGATCACGGCCGCGAAGCCGTAGCGCAGCACCCGTTGCGGGAGCAGGTTCGAGAGCGCCACCCCGACCGCGACGCCGAGCGCGGACAGGAGGCCCATGATGCCGCCCTCGCGCACATCCACGTTGCCGTAGCGATGCTGTCGCCAGGCCCCCACGAGCGCTACGGGAATGATCGCCAGCAGCGAGGTTGCCTCGGCCCGGACCTGCGAGAGACCGAGCGCCAGCGTCAGCGCGGGGACGAACAGGATTCCCCCGCCGACGCCGAGCAGTCCGCTGAGCACTCCCGCCGCCGCGCCCATCACGACCGCGACGATCATTTGACGACGAGGTCGACCGCCACCGCGATCATCAGCAGGCCGAACAGCAGGCCGATCGTCTCGGTCCGGACCCGCTGCTGGATCCACGTGCCGAGCAGCACGCCGCCCACGGCTGGAATTCCGATCAGGAGACCCTTGGCAATCACCACGTTGCCGTACGCGCCCTGGAGCAGGGTCGCCATCGCGGCGATGACCACGATGGCCGCCAGCGACGTACCGGTGGCCCGCCGCTCGCCGTAGCCGAGCCACAGCACCAGCAGCGGAACCATCACGATCCCGCCCCCGACGCCGAACAAGCCGCTGAACAAGCCTGCCATGGTCCCCGTCGCCGCCAACTTGAGCGTGCGGGCTGAGGCCATGAGCGGGCATACTAGAGCGGTGACGTCAGCGATCCTGTACGAGGCGCTCGCGCCCCTGCGTACGGACCCGAGCCGGGCCGCGATCCTGCTCGACATCGATGGGACGCTGGCTCCGATCGTGGACCACGCGGCCGACGCCCACGTGCCCGAGGGGACACGGCAGATCCTGATCGAGATCGCCAAGCGCTACGGCGTGGTCGCGTGCGTAAGCGGGCGCCGGGCCTCGGAATCGCGGGCGATGGTGTCGATCGGGACGATCTCCTACCTCGGCTCCCACGGCGCCGAGCTGCTGCGCGCGGGATGGACCGAGCCGGCGCTCGACCCCGGGATCGAGGACTGGACGCGCCGGATCAACGCGTTCGCCCGCGAGGCCGACACACCCGATCTGCGCCGCTCTCGAGTGCGGATCGAGGACAAGGGGGCGATCGTCGCCTTTCACTGGCGCGGCGCGCCCGACGAGGCTGCCGCCCGGGCCGCGATCGACGCCCTGGCCGCACGCGCCGGGGAGGCCGGGCTGCGCACCCATTGGGGGCGTAAGGTGCTCGAGGTGCGCCCGCCGGTCAAGCTCGACAAGGGGGCGGGGATCATCTCGTTCCTGCAGGACGCCGACGTTGACGTGGCGCTCTACGTGGGCGACGACGCAACCGACGTCGATGCTTTCCGCGGGCTCGCTCAGCTCGTGGAGGACGGCCGGTTGACGCAGGCGCTCCGCGTCGGAGTCGGCTCGGAGGAGACACCCTCGGCGGTCGCCGACGAGGCCGACCTGATCGTCGAGGGAACCGACGGCGTGCGCGAGCTGCTCGCGGTGCTGATCGCCGACTAGTGTCCCGATGCAGAAATCCGTCGGCATTCGAGTGGCCCCCGGCGGCGCTGCGCTGTGTCCTCGTCGCCTCGCGCAGCGCTGCTGCGCGTCGGCTCCTGCGTCCTTGCGCAGCATCCACCAGCGGCCCCTCTCGGTGCCATCGGACTTCTGAATCAGGACACTTGCCGTGCGGTTCACCGATTTCCTGAAGACCACCGTGCTGATCAGCGCCGGTGCAGCCAGCGCGCTGGCGGCGGTCACGGTGGCCGGCGCCGCCGGCGCCACCGACGACCTGCTCGTCCCGGTCGCCGCCGCGTGGTGGGTGTTGGCGGCCCTGGTCGGGGCGTGGCTGGGCCGGCGCGCGGAGACCTCCCCGCCGATCGCGTCACTGCTGGCCGCCGCGCGGACGCAGTCCTCGCTGCCCGAGGTGCACCCCGGGCGCACGCTGCTCAACCGGCTGTGGCCGCTCCTGTTCTCGACCCTGGGCGCCGGCGCACTGGCGTTCCTGTACCCCCAGGTGCCCGCAGTCGCCACCGGCTTCGCGATCATCTGGGCGCTCGCCTGGCGCCGTCAGGCCAGCGCGGTGACGGCGATCGAGGAGCGCGACGGCGTGCGCTTCTACGTCGAGAAGACCTCACCGCTGAAGCCGATCAAGCTCGCCCGCACGCCCGGGTTCCGCTCCAATCTGTACGAGCTCAACGGGGCCAGCCGCACGCCCGGAGCGCGCCCCCGCGCGTAGGACGCCCGCGGTGGCGCTCTCGTCACGGCCCGCGGGCCGGATCGATGTGCTGGTCGTCTCGCTCGGCACGACGGGGGGTTGGCGGGCGGCCGCCGCCGAACTGGCCGATTCGCTCGAGCGCGTGGGCGCGGCGGTGGAGACCGTGGCCCCGGTGGCCGTGCCGGGCGTGCGCACGTTCGCGCTCACCGATTTCGTGCAGGCCCGGGCGGTGCGACGAGCGGCCCAGGCCGGGATCGAGCGCCACCGCCCCCGTGCGCTCGTGTACTGCTCGGTGACGGCGTCGTTGCTGTGGCCGCGGCCGGGCGCGGTGTGGCTCGACGCGATCGCGGCCGAGAACCGTCCCGGGCGTCACGGCGTCTGGCAGCGCACGGTGGAGCGCCGGCGCCTGCGCCAGGCGCCGCTGGTGATGGTGATGAGCGAGCGAGCGCTCGAGCCGCTCAGCGGTGCGCGCGCACCGGTGGTCACCGTGCCGGTGCCGGTCGAGCCGTCCGCCGGCGCCGCGCCGGTCGTGTCGGAGGGCGGCCCGGCGGTTGAGCGCCGCGACGTGGCCGCGGTCATGTACGCGGGCGACCCGCTCAAGAAGCGCCTCGACGTCGTGCTCGACGCGTGGCGCCGGGCCCGGCGCGATGACGAGCAGCTCGTCGTGGCCGGCACCGACGAGCTGGCGCCGAGCGACGGTGTGACGCTCGCCGGCCGGCTCGCCCCGGCCGACTATCGCGCCCTGCTCCGGCGCGCCCGGGTGTTCGTGGCCGCTCCCCGGCGCGAGGACTACGGGATCGCGCCGCTCGAGGCGCTGGCTGACGGATGCGTGCTGGTCACGACGCCCGCGCCCGGCCCGTATCCGGCCCTCACGCTGGCCCACAAGCTCGATCCGCGACTGGTCGGCGACGACCTCGCTGCGGCGATCCGCACCGCGCTCGACGACCCCCGACCCGGCTACGCCGAACGGGCCGCCGCACTGCTGGCCCCGTTTCGCCGCGCGGCCGTCGACCGCACGATGGCCGAGAACGTACTGCCGCGATTGCTGCCAGGATGGGGCCGGTGACGCACGCCCTGGCCTTCATTCCGAGCCCGCACGAAAACGGCGTGCGGATCGGGCCGTTCCTCGTCCACGCCTATGGCGTCGCGTACGTGTTCGCGGTGGCCGCGGCGATCCTCGTGACCAGCGTGCGCTGGGAGAAGCGCGGCGGCTCGCGGGACCTCGTCTACGAGGTCGCCATGTGGGGGTTTCCGGCCGGGCTCATCGGTGGCCGCATCTACTTCCTGGTCACGAGCTGGGACCAGGTGCCCAAGCACTGGTGGGGTCCGTTCGCGATCTGGCAGGGCGGCCTCGGGATCTGGGGCGGGATCCTGGCCGGCACGCTCGCCGGTCTGTGGGTGCTGCGCCGCCGGGGCGCCGACATCCCGGCGTTCATGGACTGCGCCGCGCCGGCGCTGCTCGTCGCGCAGGCGATCGGCCGGATCGGCAACTACTTCAACCAGGAGCTGTTCGGCGGACCGACGACGCTGCCGTGGGGTCTGGAGATCGACCCCGCGCACCGTCCCGAGGCCTACCTGCACTCCGCCACCTTCCAGCCCACGTTCCTGTACGAGATCATCTGGAACCTGTCGCTGGCTGCGTTCTTGGTCTGGCTCGGCAACCACCGCAAGATCCGCGCACCGGGGCTGTTCGCGCTCTACGTCGCCGGCTACTCGGCGTTCAGGATCTTCGAGGAGCTGCTGCGCGTCGACCCCGCGCACCACATCTTCGGGCTGCGGCTGAACTTCTTCGTCGCCTCGATCCTGACCCTGGCCGGCCTGGCCTGGTTCGTGGCGATCCAGCGCGGCGGCGGGCCCGGGCGCACCCGGAAAGGGGCCACGGTTCTGTCGATCGCCCTCCTCGGCGCCGGGATCATCGGCTGTGGCGCTTCTCACGGCACGGCGCGCGCCCGCGAGCGCATCACCGCCAGCTCCTCCCACGGCCTCGTGTTCGCCACGTCGGCCGGGGTCAGCCAGGCTCGCCTCGCCGTCGCCACCCCGTAGCGGGCGACGGCGAATCCGCCCACCCGGTGGGCGTCGCAGTTGATCACGATCGGCACGCCGGCGGCGGCCGCGGCGCGCGCACCCACCTCGTCGACGTCGCGCCGATCGGGGCTGGCGTTGATCTCGAGCATCGTGCCCGTCGCCAGCGCGGCCGCGATCACCCGCTCGACGTCGACGGGATAGGGCTTACGCCGCTCGATCTTGCGTCCCGTCAGGTGTCCGATCGCGTCGACCAGCGGGTGCTCGATCGCGTGCACGATCCGCTCGGTCATCGCGCGCTCGCCGAGTCCGAACGAGGAGTGGACGCTGGCGATCACCCAGTCGAGCTCGGCCAGCAGCTCGTCGTCGTAGTCGAGCGAGCCGTCGGGCAGGATGTTGACCTCGCTGCCGGCGAGGAGCTCGATCCCGTCGACCCGGGTGGAGCGAATCCGCTCGATCTGCGCCTTCAGGCGATCGGCCGGAACGTCGTTCCCGAACCCCATGCTGGCCGAGTGATCGGTGATGGCCAGGTACTCGTAGCCGGCCTCACGGGCCGCGACCGCCATCTCGGTGATCGACGCCGTTCCGTCGGAGGCGGTCGTGTGAGAGTGCAGATCGCCGCGCAGGTCGCCGACCTCGACGAGCGTGGGGAGCGTGCCGGCCGCCGCGGCCTCGAGCTCGCCACGGTTCTCGCGCAGCTCCGGCTCGATGTAGCTCATCCCCAGCAGCGCGTAGACCTCCGCCTCGCCGGTGCAGCGATGGGTGGTTCCGGTGGCGTCGTCGAGCAGCCCGTACTCGGAGACGTGCAGGCCCCGCCGCACGGCGGCTTCACGCAGCGCCATGTTGTGCTCCTTGGAGCCGGTGAAGTGCTGCAGCAGGTTGCCGAACTGATCGGGAGCGACGATCCGCAGGTCGATCTGCACCCCGGTGTGGGTGCGGACCCGCACGCCTGCCTCGCCGGGCGCCTGGGCCGCCTCCACCAGCTCGAGCTCGGCCAGCGCGCGGGCCAGCGCTCCGGGATCGGTGGCGGTCGCGATCACGTCGAGGTCCTTGACGCTGTCGGTCATCCGCCGCGCCGAGCCTGCCAGCTCGACCCGCTCCGCCGCAGGGTGGGCGCGCAGCGCGGCGACGATCTGCTCGCCGACCGCGAGCGCCCGATTGAGCACCACCCGGCGGCGGGCCTCGCCCGCACCCGGCACGCTCACCGCCGCCAGGATGCCGTCCTCGGCCTTGGGGCCGAATCCCTTCAGGGTCCGGACCCGCTGCTCCTCGGCGGCCGTTCGCAGCGCGCTCAGCGAGTCGATCCCGAGCTCCTCGAACAGCCGCCGGGCGCGCTTGGGGCCGAGGCCGGGCAAGCGCGTCACCTCGACCAACCCGGGCGGGAACTTGGCCCGCAGCTTCGTCGTGGCCGGGATCTCGCCCTCGTCGGCCAGGGCGATGACCTTGTCCTGGATCGTTTGGCCGATGCCGGGGAGCTCCGTGGCACGGCCGGCGCGGGCCATGGCGGCGACCGACACCGACGCGTCGCGGACCGCCTTGGCGGCGTTGCGATAGGCCACGACGCGGTGGATGATGGCGCCGTCGAGCTCGTACAGGTCGCCGAGTTCGTCGAGGGCGGCAGCTATCTCGGTGTTGGTCGGATCGGCCACTGGTGCCTTAGGCTAGTGCCCGACGGGGCGCTATACTTTTTGAAGCA
>DATMGZ010000189.1:0-15652 GCA_035555155.1 Solirubrobacteraceae bacterium
GCGTAGGACACGCCCCAGTCCTCGCCGGTCATCGCGCCACCGTCCGGCCGGTACCAGTCGATGTCGTCGCGGTGGGTGTCCGGCGCCGGTGTGCCGTGGAAGAACTGGTGGCGGCGGAACACCGGATGCTGTTCGCGCAGGCGGCACAGGCCGGCGGTGAAGTCGATCAGGTCGGCGTTCTGTGCGGCCGCCGACCAGTCGAACCAGGTGAGCTCGTTGTCCTGGCAGTAGGCGTTGTTGTTGCCGTTCTGGCTGCGCGCGAACTCGTCGCCGCCGAGCAGCAGCGGTACGCCCTCGGAGAGCAGCAGCGTGGCGATCAGGTTGCGGCGCTGGCGGGCGCGCAGCTCGCGCACGGCGGGGTCCTCGGTGGGACCCTCGACGCCGCAGTTCCAGCTGCGGTTGTCATCGGTCCCGTCGTGGTTGTTCTCGCCGTTGGCCTCGTTGTGCTTGCTGTCATAGCTGACGAGGTCGGCGATCGTGAAACCGTCGTGGACGGTGACGATGTTGACCGAGGCCGTCGGTCGCCGGCCGCCGTGGCCGTAGAGGTCGGCGGAGCCGGTGATGCGGGTGGCGAGGTCGGGGAGCATGCCCTGCGTCCCGCGCCAGAAGTCGCGCACGGTGTCGCGGTACTTGCCGTTCCACTCGCTCCAGCCAGGCGGAAACTCGCCGAGGTCGTAGCCACCCCAGCCGATGTCCCACGGCTCGGCGATCAGCTTTGCCTCCGAGATGGTGGGGTCCTGGGCGACGGTCTCGAGGAACGAGGAGTAGCGGTCGAAGTTGCTCGTCCCCCGTCCGAGGCTGGCGGCGAGGTCGAAGCGGAAGCCGTCGACGTGCATCTCCTGCACCCAGTAGCGCAGCGCGTCCATGACCAGGCGCAGGGCGTGGGGGTGATGGAGGTCGACCGTGTTGCCGCAGCCCGTGTCATCGACGTAGCGCGAGGGGTCGTCCTGGAGGCGGTAGTAGGCGTCGTTGTCGATGCCGCGGAAGCACAGCGTCGGTCCCCACTCGCTGCCTTCGGCGGTGTGGTTGAAGACGACGTCGAGGATCACCTCGAGGCCGGCGGCGTGCAGTGCTCCGACCATGCGGCGAAACTCCCCGACCTGACCGCCGCTCCAGCCGGAGGACGAGTAGCCGTTGTGCGGCGCGAAGTAGCCGATCGACTGGTAGCCCCAGTAGTTGTGCATCCCACGCGCCACGAGTTGCGCGTCGTGGACGAACTGGTGCACCGGGAGCAGCTCGACCGCGGTGACGCCGAGTCGCTGCAGATGCGCGACCGCGGCGGGGTGCGCCAGCCCGGCATACGTGCCGCGCAGGTTCTCGGGCACATCGGGGTGCAGCTTGGTGAACCCCTTGACGTGGACCTCGTAGAAGGTCGAGTCGGCCATTGGCCGGCGCGGACGGCTGTCCTCAGCCCAGTCGTAGTCTTCGGCCATCACCACCGATCGGGGCACGTACGGCGCCGAGTCGGTGTCATCGGCGCGGTCCGGGTCATCGGCGGCATGGCCGAATACGGCCGGATCCCATCGCACCTCACCCGCCACAGCGCGCGCGTAGGGGTCGAGCAGCAGCTTGGCCGGATTGCAGCGCGCGCCCGCGGCCGGGTTCCAGGGGCCGTGCACGCGGAAGCCGTACTGCTGACCCGGCCGCACGCTGGGCAAGTACCCCTTCCACAGGTACGCGTCGCCCTGCTCGAGGCTCCAGCGCGTCTCATGCCCGCTCTCGTCGAACAGGCAGAGATCGACCGCCTCCGCCACGCTGCTGAACAGGGCAAAGCTCGCGCCCGTGTCGTCGCACCGGGCTCCGTACGGCGCCTCGGCAATGTGGTCGGCCGCGCGGTCTGCAGGAATCACGGACACCGGATACCCCTTCGGAGTGGGTTTACGAGAAGCGGGTCAGGCAAGCACGCCCGGAACGTACTCCGCTGCGCCGCGGGACCATCACCCGATCGGGGTGAACGAGAGGGGACAATGGGAGGGTGCTGGAGCTTCCCGCCTTCGCCGAGCTGGCCGCCGACCCCGACGCGACCCTCGACCTGCTGGCGCTGGCCATCGCCGTCGAGTTCCGCGACGTCGATGTGACGGTCGCGCTGGTCGAGCTCGATGCCCTCGGCGCCGAGCTCTCACGCGCCGCCGAGCAGACGAGCGGCAGTCCGGCTGCGCTCGCGGTCGCGTGCGGGCAGACCCTGGGCGGCGCACATCGGTTCGCGGGCGCCCGGCAGCAGTACGACGACCCCGAGAACTCGATGCTCGATCTCGTGCTCCGGCGCCGTCGCGGTCTGCCGATCCTTCTCTCGGTGGTGTACGTCGAGGCCGCGCGCCGGGCCGGCATCGCGCTCGACGGGGTGGGCCTGCCGGGTCACTTCGTGGTCGGCCACTTCGGCGCCGAACCGCCGCTGCTGCTTGATCCCTTCAACGGCGGCGCGCGGTTGGAGACGGATGTCTCGCGGCAGTTGCTGCGCCCGTGGTCCGCGCATGAGATCGCCATGCGGATGCTCAACAACCTGGTCGGGTCCTACCACCGGCGCGGTCACCTGGGCGCGGCGATCCGGGCGGCCGCGTTGCGGCTGGCGCTCCCGTCCGACACCGCCCAGCGTGACACCTTGCAGGCGGAGCTGCGCGCGATCCACGCGCAGCTGAACTGAGGCCCGCTCTATCCGACGCCCAGCTCCGGGTCCCGCCACGCCAATTCCCCGCCGCTGATCGTGGCCGCCACCAGCGGCACGCCCGGGCGGTAGACGAGATGGGTGTAGGAGGGGGCGGCGAGCACGACGGCGTCGGCGCGCGCACCGGGAGAGAGGTGGCCGAGGTCCTCGCGCCACAGCGCCTGCGCGCCGACGAGCGTCGCGGCGCGGAGCGCCTCCTCGGCGGTCATGCGCATCTCGCGCACGGCGAGGGCGATCGCGAAGCTGATCGAGGTCGTGTAGCTCGAGCCGGGGTTGCAGTTGGTGGCCAGCGCGACGGCGGCGCCGGCATCGAGCAGCCGGCGAGCGTCCGGGTACGGCTGGCGCGTCGAGAAGTCGGTCGCCGGCAGCAGCGTCGCGACCGTGCTCGAGCCGGCCAGGGCATCGACGTCGGCGCTCGAGAGATGGGTGCAGTGGTCGGCCGAGGCCGCGCCGAGCTCGACCGCGAGCTGCACGCCCGGGCCCTCGCCGAGCTGGTTGGCGTGGACGCGCAGCCCGAGCCCCGCGTGGCGGCCGGCGAGCAGGACCTGGCGTGCCTGGTCGGCGTCGAAGGCGCCACGCTCACAGAACACGTCGATCCAGCGGGCGAACGGCAGGCACGCGGCGAGCATCTGATGGCAGACGAGGTGCACGTAGTCATCGGGGCGGCGCTCGTACTCGGGCGGGACGAGGTGGGCGCCGAGGAAGGTGACGTCGTCGGTCATCGTGGCGGCGAGCTCACACAGTCGCTGCTCGCCCGCGACGTCGAGTGCGTAGCCGGACTTGATCTCGACGTGCGTGACCCCGGCCCGCAGCGCCTCGCGGCGACGGCCACGGGTCAGCGCCAGCAGCCCCGCCGTGTCAGCGGTGCGGGTGGCGGAGACGGTCGAGCCGATGCCGCCGGCCGCGTAGGGAGCGCCGGCCATGCGGGCGGCGAACTCATCGGCGCGGTCGCCCGCGAACACGAGGTGGGTGTGGCTGTCGACGAAGCCGGGGATCACGCACAGCCCGTGCGCGTCGATGCGGGCGTCGGCGAGCGCGCCGGCCGGCTGCACGGCGAGCACCCGGTCGTCCTCGAGCACGAGCGCGGCGCGGCGGCGGATGCCGAGCGGCCCCTCGCCGAGCTCCGGGTTGTTGGTGACCAGCAGGCCGATCTCGTCGATCACCAGCGAGCTCACCGGCGCAGCTCCGCCAGCGCTCGCTCCAGCTCGCGCGGCACGTCGAGTGAGGCGTGCCGGCCGTCGCGGACGATGAAGCGCCCGCCGACCATCACATCGCGGACGTCGGCCGCCGCGCCGGCGAACACAAGGGTCGCAACCGGATCATCGTCCCCGGCTCCGGCCATCCGCACGCCGTCGAGGCGCACCGAGACGAGATCGGCCAGGGCGCCCGGTGCGAGCGCGCCGCCCTCGGGCCAGCCGAGGCTCGCGTAGCCGGCGCCGGTGGCGGCCCTGAGCAGCGCCGCCGGCTCGTGATGGCCGCGGATGCCGGTCGCCAGGCGCTCGTCGAGCTCGACGGCGCGGGCCTCCTCGAACGGCTCGATCACCGCGTTGGAGTCGCTGCCGAGCGCGAGCGCGGCTCCGGCGTCGAGCAGGCGTTCGGCCGGGCCGATGCCGTCGGCGAGGTCGCGCTCGGTCGTCGGGCACAGGCAGCAGCACGCGCCGGCGCCGCCGAGCAGCCCGATGTCGCGCTCGGTGAGGTGGGTGGCGTGCACGGCGGTGAAGTTCTGCGCCAGCGCGCCGGCGGCCGCGAGCAGTCCGGACGGCGTGTCGCCGTAGGCCGCGAGGCAGGCCTCGTTCTCGGCCGGCTGCTCGGAGACGTGGGCGTGCAGCGGCGCCGACCGCTCCCGTGACCACGCGGCGACGATCACGGCCGAGTCCGGATCGACGGCCCGCAGGCTGTGGATCGCGGCGCCGACCCGCGCGGCCGCCCCCGGGCGCAGCGCGTCCACGCGCTCGGCCCACGCCTCGGCGCTCTCCTCACAGAAGCGCCGCTGCACCGGGTCGGGCTCGCGCCCCGGGCCGCCGTGCAGGTAGCAGGCGTCGATCAGGGTGATCCGCACACCGGCCTGCGCGGCCGCCTCGAGCAGCGCGACGCCGATCGCGTTCGGGTCCGCGTAGTGAATCCCGCCGGGACCGTGGTGCACGTAATGGAACTCGCCGACCACGGTCACGCCGGCCAGCGCCATCTCGGCGAAGGTCGCCCGGGCCAGCGCCAGGACCGAGTCGGGGTCAAGCGTCGCGGCGAGCGCGTACATCTGCTCGCGCCAGGTCCAGAACGAGCCCGTCGCGGCATGCGTGCGGCCCCGCAGCGCGCGCTGGAAGGCGTGCGAGTGGGCGTTGGCCAGACCCGGGATGACGAGCCCGTCGACACGCTCGGCGCCGTCGGGTGGCGAGACCACCCCGGGGGTGACGGAGACGATGCGGTCGCCGTCGAGCTCGAGCAGCACGCCGGGCTCGGCGCGTGGCCCGGAGATCCACGCCCGCTCGCACCACAGCGAGCTCACGCCTGGGGGTCCTCCCGCATCGGGATGCGGACGCCGCGCTCCTCGGCGACGTCGGTGGCGCGCTCATAGCCGGCGTCCGCGTGGCGGATCACGCCCATACCCGGGTCGCTGGTGAGGACCCGATCGAGCTTCTGGGCGGCCAGCTCGGTGCCGTCGGCGACGCACACCATACCGGCGTGGATCGAGCGGCCGATCCCGACGCCGCCGCCATGGTGGATCGAGACCCAGGTGGCGCCCGAGGCGGTGTTGACAAGCGCATTCAGCAGCGGCCAGTCGGCGATCGCGTCCGAGTCGTCGGCCATCGCCTCGGTCTCGCGGTAGGGCGAGGCGACCGAGCCCGAATCGAGGTGGTCGCGACCGATCACGATCGGCGCCGTGAGCTCGCCCGAGGCGACCATGGCGTTGAAGCGCAGCCCGAGCCGCCGGCGCTCGCCGTAGCCGAGCCAGCAAATCCGCGCCGGCAGGCCCTGGAACTCGACCCGCTCGGAGGCCTGCTCGATCCACCGCGCGAGCCCCTCGTCCTCGGGGAACTCGGCCAGCGCGGCGCGATCGGTCGCCGCGATGTCGGACGGATCGCCCGACAACGCGACCCAGCGGAACGGCCCCTTGCCCTCGCAGAACAGCGGCCGGATGTATGCCGGTACGAAGCCCGGGTAGGCGAAGGCCCGCTCAAAGCCCCCGAGCAGCGCCTCGGCCCGGAGGCTGTTGCCGTAGTCGAAGACCTCGCTGCCGGCGTCGAGATAGGCGACCATCGCCGCGCAGTGCGCCGCGATCGCCGCCCGCGAGCGGCGCAGGTACTCCTCGGGATCGCGCTCGCGCAACGCGAGCGCCTCGTCGAAGCTCATGCGGTTGGGGACGTAGCCGTTCAGCGGGTCGTGAGCACTGGTCTGGTCGGTGACGATCTCGGGCGCGAAGCCCCGCGCGTGCAGCGCCGGCAGCACGTCGGCGGCGTTGGCCAGCAGCCCGACGCTCACCGCCCGGCGCTCGCTCTTGGCCTGCAGGCAGCGGGCGACGGCGTCGTCAAGCGAGGCGGCGACCTCGTCGAGATACCGCGTCTGCAGGCGGCGCTCGATCCGGTGCGGATCGACCTCGACGCACAGCGCGACGCCGCCGTTCATCGTCACCGCCAGCGGCTGGGCGCCGCCCATGCCGCCGAGGCCGGCGGTGACCGTGATCGTGCCGGCCAGCGAGCCGCCGTGGCGGCGGCGGGCGATCTCGGCGAAGCACTCGTAGGTGCCCTGGAGGATTCCCTGGGTGCCGATGTAGATCCACGACCCTGCCGTCATCTGGCCGTACATCGTCAGTCCGAGCGCCTCGAGCCGGCGGAACTCATCCCAGGTGGCCCATTCCGGCACCAGGTTGGAGTTGGCGATCAGCACCCGCGGCGCCCATTCGTGGGTGCGGAACACGCCGACGGGCTTGCCCGACTGCACCAGCAGCGTCTCGTCGTCGCGCAGCGAGCGCAGCGAGCGGACGATCGCGTCGTAGGCCTCCCAGGAGCGGGCCGCGCGGCCCGTGCCGCCGTAGACGACGAGGTGCTCGGGATCCTCGGCCACGTCGGGATCGAGGTTGTTCATCAGCATCCGCATCGCCGCCTCCTGCGACCAGCCCCGGCAGGAGAGCTCGGTGCCGCGCGGCGCGCGGATCAGCGGCCGCGAGCTCACCGCAGCGTGCCCACTTTGCTCTGCACCGCGCGCACGAGCTCGCCGGAGACGACGAGCGCGGCGGCGGCGGCCAGCTCAGGGCTCAGATGGCGATCGGCGCCGGGGCCGGGGATCAGCTCGCGCACGGCGGCCAGGGCGGCCGCGGTCCCGGGGCCGGGGCGCAGCGGCGCGCGCAGGTCGAGCCCGCGCGCCGCGCACGTCAGCTCGACGGCGAGGATGCGGCCGAGGTTGGCCACCACCGTGCGCAGCTTACGCGCCGCCCCCCAGCCCATCGAGACGTGGTCCTCCTGCATCGCGCTCGTGGGTAGCGAATCGACGCCGGCCGGGGTGGCGAGGCGGCGGTTCTCGGCCACCATCGCGGCCTGCGTGTAGTGGCCGATCATCACGCCCGAGTCGACGCCCGGGTCCTGGGCCAGGAACGCGGGCAGGCCGTGCGAGCGCGTCTCGTCGAGCAGCCGGTCGGTCCGGCGCTCGGCGATCGCGCCGACCTCGGCCACGGCGATGGCCAGGAAGTCGCAGGCCATGGCGACCGGGGCGCCGTGGAAGTTGCCGCACGATTCGACCCGTCCGTCGGGGAGCACCATCGGGTTGTCGATCGCCGAGCGCAGCTCGGCGCCGGCCACCCGCTGCGCGTGCTCGAGCGTATCCCGGGCCGCGCCGGTGACCTGGGGGGCGCAGCGCAGCGAGTAGGCGTCCTGGACCCGGGGGTCGCCCTCGCGGTGGCTGGCCACGATCTCCGAGCCGGCCAGGAGCGCGCGCAGGTTGGCCGCGCTCAGGGCCTGCCCGGGCTGGGGACGCAGCGCCACCAGGTCGGCGCCGAAGGCGCGGTCGGTGCCGAGCAGCGCCTCGACCGACATCGCCGCGGTGATGTCGGCCACGCGCAGCAGCGACTCGAGGTCGGCCAGTGCGAGCACGAGCATCCCCAGCATCCCGTCGGTCCCGTTGATCAGCGCCAGCCCCTCCTTGACGGTCAGGGTGAGCGGCTCGAGCCCCGCGGCACCGAGCGCCGCGGCGGCCGGTCTCCTGACACCGTCGGGATCCTGCAGCTCGCCCTCACCGATCAGCACGAGGGCGCAGTGGGCCAGCGGTGCCAGGTCGCCGCTGGCGCCGAGCGATCCGTGCTCGGGCACGACGGGGGTGAGGCCGGCGTTGAGCAGACCCAGCAGCGCCTCGGCCACGATCGGGCGCGCGCCCGAGCAGCCCATGGCCAGCGTGCGGGCGCGCAGCAGCATCATCGCGCGGACCACCTCGCGCTCGATCGGGGGTCCCATGCCGGCGGCGTGGGAGCGGATCAGCGAGCGCTGCAGCTCCTCGCGGCGCTCGATGGGGATCCGCACCCGGGCCAGCGACCCGAACCCGGTCGAGATGCCGTAGGCGGGCTCGTCGGAGTCGGCGAGCGCGGCGACGACGGCCGCGCTTCGCTCCATCGCCTCGCGGGCGCCGGGGCCGAGCACCGCCGGGGCGTCGCGCCGGGCCACCGCGACGACGTCCTCGGGGGCGACGCCGCCGGCCGTCAGCTCCACGGTGCGGAGCGCGCCGGCGCCGGCATCCGCGGCCGGTCCGATTCCCGTCTCAGGGGGGTGCACGGCACGCCACGATAGTCATATGCGGGCGTTTTCTCTCGCCGCCAGTCGGTAGTCTGCGCAACGAGTTTCCAACACAAGGGTGGAGTCACATGCTGTTCGGCCAAGAGCACGTCAAGCGTTACCTCGCCACGGACGGGGAGGAAGGTCACGAATGGAACGGGGCGGAGGTCCTGATCCTGACCACGACCGGCCGCCGCTCCGGCGAGCCGCGCAGCACGCCCCTGATCTACGGCCGTCACGGCGATGACTACCTCGTCGTCGCCTCAAAGGGCGGCGCGCCCGAGGATCCCGCCTGGTACCTGAATCTGTCCGAGCAGCCCGAGATCCACGTGCAGGTGCTCGGCGACCGCTTCGCCGCCCACGCGCGCACGGCCACGGCCGACGAGAAGCCCGAGCTGTGGGAGGAGATGACCTCCCGCTGGCCCGCCTACACCGAGTACCAGCACAAGACCGCCCGCGAGATCCCGGTCGTCGTGCTGGAGCGCGCGTAGCGCGCCGCACGCGGACCCTCGCGCTGCGCCCCAGATGAGCGACTGGTCCTCACGCAGCCTGCACTTCGTCGGGATCGGCGGCGCCGGCATGAGCGGGCTGGCGATCGTCGCCCGTCAGCTCGGCGCGCAGGTGACGGGCTCCGATCGTTCCGAGTCCGCTTACACGGCGCGGCTGCGCGAGCACGGGATCGTGCCGGTGATGGGACACGCGGCCGGGAACGTCCCCGCCGGCGCGGAGGTCGTGTACTCGACCGCGGTCGGTCCCGACAATCCCGAGCGCATGGCGGCAGCCGGCCGCGAGCTGCACCGGGCCGATCTGCTGGCACAGATCGCCGGGCTCAAGCGCTGCATCGCCGTCACCGGCACGCACGGCAAGACGACCACGGCGAGCATGGTCGTCCACGCCCTCGACGGCGCCGGCCTGGACCCCGCCTACGTCGTCGGCGGCGAGCTGCGCAGCACCGGCTCGAACGCCGGCTGGGGAACGGGGGAGTGGATCGTGATCGAGGCCGACGAGTCCGACCGCTCGCTGCTCAAGTTCGACCCCGAGATCGCGGTGCTGACCAACGCGGAGCTCGATCACCACTCGACGTACTCGTCGCTGGGCGACCTCGAGCACACGTTCACGACCTTCATGGGCCGCCCGGCCCACGCGATCGTCTGGGACCGGCCCGGGCTCCGGGCGCTGTGCCCCCCGGAGGCGATCGCCTACGACGTGCCGGCGCCCGAGCTGCACACCGGCGGCTCGCGGTTTGCGTGGCGCGGGATCGAGGTCACCCTGTCGGTGCCGGGGGCGCACAACGCGATCAACGCCTCCGGGGCGCTCGAGGCCGCGCGCCTTGCCGGCGCCGATCCCGAGCGCGCGGCGGCGGCGCTGGCCGACTTCGCCGGCGCCCGGCGACGGTTCGAGCGGCTGGGGGAGACCGCGCGCGGTGCGGCGGTGTACGACGACTACGCCCACCACCCGACCGAGGTCGCGGCCACGATCGCCGCGGCGCGGACGCTCGAGCCCACGCGGTTGATCGCCGTCTTCCAGCCCCATCTGTTCTCCCGCACCCGCGCGCTGGGGCGGGAGTTCGGCAGCGCCCTGGCCGCGGCAGACATCGTCGCGGTGCTCGACATCTATCCGGCCCGCGAGCGCGCCGAGGACTTCCCGGGCGTGGACGGCGGTCTCGTCGCCTCCGCGGCCGCCGACGCCGGCGAGGGCCGCGAGGTGGCGTGGCTGCCCGGCTTCCCGCTCGCCGAGCGCTATCTCTCCGGGGTGCTGCGGGCGGGCGACCTGTGCCTGGTGATGGGGGCCGGGGATGTCGACGCGCTCGGGCGCTCACTGGTGGTGGCGCGGGGCTGATCCGGTCGCTGTCGTCGCGCCGGCGGTGTGGTGCGTCGAACGGCTTTCTGAGGAAGGGGATCTGGGGCTCGGTTGCCCGTCGGCACCCCTGAGCCCGCCGGAGCGCTTACTACCCTGCCTGTATGCCGAATCCGCCCCCGGGCGTCGAGAGCGACTACCCGCTCTCGCGTCTCACCACGGTGCGCACGGGCGGCGCGGCGGAGTACTTCGCTCGCGCGGGCAGCCTGTCCGCGCTCGAGCGCCTGGTCGCCTGGGCGGCGTCGGAGGGAATCGAGGTAGGGGTCGTCGGCTCGGGGTCGAACCTCCTGGTGGCGGACGAAGGGGTCCGTGGACTCGTCGTGAAATTGGACAGGGACCTGAGCAAGATCGAACTGGACGGGACGCGCATCGTGTGTGGTGGTGGCGCGCGGCTGCCGTCCGTCTCCGCCAAGGCCGCCCAGGAGGGCCTGACCGGGATCGAGTTCGGCGTCAACATCCCCGGCACGGTCGGCGGCGCGGTGCGGATGAACGCCAACGCCTACGGAGGGGAGTTGGCCCGCGCTCTCGACTGGGTCGACATCGTCACGCCGGTGGGCCGCGACCGGCGCGTGCCGGCGCAGCTCGGCTTCGGCTACCGGCGCTCGAACCTCGGCCCGACGGAGATCGTGGCGCGGGCGTCGTTCGTGCTCGAGGTCGCGGCCTCGGAGGACGTCAAGGCCACGCTGGCGGACATGCGCGCCCGGCGCAAGGCGGCGCAGCCGTCGGGGATCAAGACGTTCGGCTCCACGTTCAAGAACCCCGATGACCCTCGCGCCGAGGGCAGGACGGCCGGCCAGCTGCTCGAGGCCGCGGGCTGCCGCGGGCTGCGGGTCGGCGGCGCGAGCTTCTCGTCCAAGCACGCCAACTTCGTCGAGAACCACGGCGACGCGACGACGGCGGACGTGATCGCGCTGATGGCCGAGGGCCACCGGCGCGTGCGGGAGCGCTTCGGCGTCGAGCTCGAGGCCGAGGTGCAGACGCTCGGCCCGGTCTCGATCGCCCACCTCGAGGGCGGGCCGGGATGATCGACGCCCTGCTCGAACGCCTGCAGCGTCCTGCGCGCGGGACCGCGCGCGTCCGGCGGCTCGCGCCGGGGGCCAAAGGCCCGGCGCGCTCGCGGCGGGTGCCGCGCCCGCGGCGCAAGCACGTGCTCATGTTGATCGCCGTGCTCGCGCTGGCCGCCGGCGGCTGGATGTGGCTGCGCGGCTCCTCGCTGGTGGCCGTGCAGAAGGTCAGCGTCGTCGGCGCCAGCGGCGCCGACGGGGGCAAGATCCGCGCGGCGCTCGTGCTCGCGGCGCGGAACATGACCACGCTCGACGTGCACATGGATCAGCTGCGCTCGGCGGTGGCACCGTTCCCGGTCGTCAAGGGTCTGAGCGTGAGCACGCAGTTCCCGCACGGCATCCGGATCCGGGTGATCGAGCAGGTGCCGGTCGCCTCCGTCGTCGTGGCCGGGCGGACGATCGCCGTCGCCGGCGACGGCACGCTGCTGCACGACGTGGTCGCCTCCCCGGACCTGCCCACGATCCCGGTGACCGTGCTCCCGGGCGGAACCCGGCTCAGCGATCCGCACGCGCTGGCGGCCGTGCGGCTCCTGGCCGCGGCGCCCTACCAGCTGCTGGCGCACGTCAGCGGCGTGCAGACCACGGCCGCGCACGGCCTCGTCGCCTCGCTGCGAAACGGACCGAGCCTCTACTTCGGCGACACGACGCGGCTGGAGGCCAAGTGGGCCGCGGTTGCGGCGGTGCTGGCCGACCACGGCTCATCGAGCTCCGTGTACATCGACGTGACCGACCCGGAGCGCGCGGCCCCCGGGGCCGCGGTGCCGACCGCCTCCGGGACGGGCGCGGGGAGTACCGCCGGCGCGACGTCACCGAGCACGGGCGGAGGGTAAACCTCGAGTCGAGCCTTACCCTGAGTTTCGGCCAACTCTCGCGGACCTGTCGAGACTTCGCGGATCTGCAACGATCGTTGCGGACCGGGTGGTTGCGTTGACTTCGCGCATCCTCAGGCCATAACGTGCGAAACTCCCGCTAAATGCGAGAGCGCCGCAAACGCTCAACGCTACCTCGAAGGTCGGACGGTAACCATGGAAAGCGGCAGTTATCTGGCAGTCATCAAGGTCGTCGGTGTCGGCGGCGGCGGAACCAATGCGGTCAACCGCATGGTCGACGCAGGCCTGCGCGGGGTCGAATTCATCGCGACGAACACTGACGCCCAGGCGCTCGCCATGTGTGACGCCGACATCAAGCTGAATATCGGTCACGAGCTGACGAAGGGTCTCGGCGCCGGCGCCGACCCCGAGGTCGGCCAGGGCGCGGCGGCGGAATCGCGCGACGAGATCAAGGAGGCGCTGAAGGGCGCAGACATGGTGTTCGTCACCGCCGGCGAGGGCGGTGGCACCGGAACCGGCGCCGCGCCCGTGATCGCCGACATCGCCAAGAACGAGATCGGCGCGCTCACGGTCGGGGTCGTCACGCGCCCGTTCCTGTTCGAGGGCTCGCAGCGCGCTCGCCAGGCCCAGGACGGGATCCAGAAGCTGCGCGAGTACGTCGACACGCTGATCGTGATCCCGAACGAGAAGCTGCTCGCGATCGTCGAGCGCCGCACCACGATCCTCGATGCCTTCCGCGAGGCCGACAACGTGCTGCGCCAGGGCGTCCAGGGCATCACCGACCTGATCACGATCCCCGGCCTGATCAACCTCGACTTCGCCGACGTGCGCACGATCATGCACGACGCCGGCACGGCGCTGATGGGCATCGGCGCGGCCAACGGCGAGAACCGCGCCGCCGAGGCGGCCAAGATGGCGATCTCCTCACCGCTGCTCGAGGAGTCCGTCGAGGGTGCGATGGGCATCCTGCTCAACATCACCGGCGGCAACGACCTCGGCCTGTTCGAGGTCAACGAGGCCGCGGAGATCGTGCAGAGCGCCGCCGACGCCAACTGCAACATCATCTTCGGCGCCGTGATCGACGACAAGCTCGGCGAGGAGGTGCGCGTCACCGTGATCGCCACCGGCTTCGACCACGGCTCGCCGCGGCCGCACCAGGCGCGCGAGTCGACGCGCAAGGCCCGTCGCGACCGCGACGTCACGATGGACGATCGCCAGCGCTCCTCGCTGGAGATCCGCGACGACGAGATCGATATCCCGTCGTTCCTCAAGGACCGCTGAGAACCGCCTGACGCCGGGGCGCGCGCGGGACGGTATCGTCGGCGCCCTCATGCAGGAGCAGGACCTGGGCTTTTGTCAGCCAGCCCGTGTACTAGCCTGCCTGACAGAGGTGAGTTCGAGCTCCCCGACAGACCTGCGCCGCACGCCGCTGCACGAGCGCCACGCCGAGGCGGGCGCCCGGCTGGTGCCATTCGCGGGCTGGTCGATGCCCGTCCAGTACACCGGCATCCGCGAGGAGCACCTCGCGGTCAGGAGCAGCGTCGGCGTGTTCGACGTCTCCCACATGGGGCAGGTCGAGACACGCGGCCCCGACGCCCAGGCGTTCCTGCAGCATCTGCTCTCAAACGACCTGCGGCGCCTGCCCGAGGGCGGCGCCCAGTACAGCGTCATGTGCAACGAGCACGGCGGCGTCCTCGACGATCTGTTCACCTACCGGCTGGCCGAATGCCACTACCTCACGGTCACGAACGCGGGCAACCACGAGCGCGACTTCGCCTGGATGAGCACCCATGCCGAGGGGTTCGACGTCGACGTGATCGACCGCCTCGAGGAGTTCGCGATGCTCGCTGTGCAGGGCCCACGGGCCCGGGCGCTGATGGCCGGACTCGCCGACGGCGCTCTGCCGCCGCGGATGCACTGCTGCCAGCGCACCGTCGCGGGGGTGCCGATGCTTGTCTGCGGCACCGGCTACACGGGCGAGGACGGCGTCGAGATCCTGCTCGACCCCGAGCACGCGCCGGAGATCTGGGACCGAATCGTGGCCGCGGGCGCCGTGCCGGCCGGGCTCGGGGCCCGCGACACGCTGCGGCTCGAGGTCGGCTTTCACCTCTACGGCAACGACCTGAGCGAGGACCGCGGGCCGATCGAGGCTGGGCTCGGGTGGTGCTGCCGCGAGGCCACGGGGTTCATCGGCTCCGAGGCCGTGGCCGCCGTCCGCGCCGCCGGGCCGTCCGAGCGGCTCGAGCCGTTCGTGATCGACGGACCGGGGATCGCCCGCGCGGGCAACCCGGTGATCGGCGGCGGCGAAGTGACAAGTGGCACGTTCTCGCCGTCACTCGGTTCCGGCATCGGGATGGCGTACCTTCCCGTGGCGCGGGCCGTGCCGGGAACCCGCGTCGAGATCGACGTGCGGGGGACGCATCGCCCCGCCGTCATAGCGAAGAAGCCTCTGTACCGAAAGGGCGACTGAAGATGGCCGAAGCGAGCTACCCCGACGACCTGCTGTACCACTCCGAGCACGACTGGGCCCGGGTGGACGGCGACACGGCCACGTTCGGGATCACGTGGTATGCGCAGGAGGCGCTCGGAGAGGTCGTGTTCTTCGAGGCCCCGAAGGTCGGCGCGACGATCGAGAAGGACGAGCCCTACACCGAGGTGGAGTCGGTGAAGGCGGTCTCCGACGTGATCGCGCCGCTGTCGGGCGAGATCATCGAGGTCAACTCGGCGCTCGGCGACAAGCCCGAGACGATCAACGAGGATCCCTACGGCGAGGGCTGGCTGGTCAAGGTCAAGCTGGCCGATCCATCCCAGGCGGATTCGCTGCTCGACGCCGCCGCCTACCAGGCGACGCTGACGTGACCAGCTACGTCTCCGCCACCGAGGCCGAGCGCCGCGAGATGCTGGCGACGATCGGTGTGGGCTCGATCGAGGACCTGTTCGCCGAGATCCCGTCCGGCCTGCGGCTCGGCCGCGCCCTGGCGCTCGATGCCGGCCTGTCTGAGCAGGAGGTGTACGACGAGCTGCGCGCGCTGGCGGCCCGCAACGTCTCCGCCGAGGACGAGGTCTCGTTCCTCGGCGCCGGCATGTACGACCACTACGTCCCGGCCCTGATCGACTCGATCATCTCGCGCTCGGAGTACCTGACCCCGTACACGCCCTACCAGCCCGAGATCTCCCAGGGCGGGCTGCAGGCGATGTTCGAGTACCAGACCGCGATCTCCGAGCTGACCGCGCTGCCGGTCTCGAACGCCTCGGTGTACGAGGGCCCGAGCGCGGTGGCCGCGGCGGGATACGTGGCCAAGCTCGAGAACCATCGCGGGCGCTTCGTCGTCTCTCGCGGTGTGCACCCGCACGCCCGCGAGACCCTGGCCACCCTGGCCAAGGGCTACGGGATGGAGATCGAGGAGGTGCCGCTGCGCGACGGCGTCACGCAGCTGCCGGCGCTCGACGAGGGCGTCAGCGCGGTCGTGCTGCAGCAGCCGAACT
>DATMGZ010000190.1:0-3887 GCA_035555155.1 Solirubrobacteraceae bacterium
TGTGGGTTTCATCTTCGGGAAGGTGATCGAGTCGGTGACTCGTCAGCCGGAGATGCGGGATGAGATCACCTCGATTCAGTGGCTCGGGTTCGCGTTGACGGAGGCGATCGTGTTCTACGCCTTCATCTTCGGCCTGATCGCGTTCTTCCTGTCGTAAGGGGGCGCCGGGCCGAGGATCGCCGCGTCTGGCGCCGGCCGCGCCGGCCTTGGGGCATTCTCGCCCCAGTCAGGGGGCGCTCTCGGCACGCGCCGGCACACTCTCGCTACACGCTCGGGGAAGCGTTGCAACTGAGTTCCGGCCCCCGGAACTGAGTTGCAGCGCTTCGGCGTGAGACCCGGGCCGCCGTCGACGCCGGCGCGCACCCTGCGAGCACCGCCCCGGCCCCGACAGTCGGTGTGCGCGCGACGTGTACCTGCCGCTGCCGGCGGGCTGTCCCGGAGCGGGCCCGGGAGCGGGCCCGGGCCCGCGACCTCGCGGTCCACGAACCCCGGGGCATCTACGTCGCCGACGGCTCGCCCGTGCCGAGCGCGCTCGGCGTCAATCCGCAGATGACCATCATGGCGCTGGACACCCGGCTGGCGTTCGGATTCATGGGGAGATCATGTGCTTCCTGATCGACCCGCCGCTGCTCTACGCCGGCGGCCGTGAATACGCGCGCCGGACGCCGGAGGCGCCGGACCGGGCGCGACGCGGCCGCACGCGCCACGACGATGACGGTGTTCTGGGGCGTGAGCGCGTTGCTGTACCTGAACCGGGGCTGGACGCGCCCGATCTGGCGGGCCTGCCTGGCCACGTCGGGCCGCGACTGGATGCTCAATTCGGGCGTGCTCGGGCTCGATGCCGAGCGGGGGAGGAGCGATCAGCCCAGCGGCGGGGCCTGCCCGGCCAGCAGCTCGTTCGTGGAGGCATCAGGGATCGCGAGCGCGTTGCTGATCAGGTGGTGCGAGAGCATCCAGGAGCCGTAGGCGTTCCATCGCGCCTGGTCCTGCCACCCCCACGGCTTGCCGGCCGGGGGGAAGAACACCGGCAGCGTGGCCTTGGTGCTGGCGAGCTGGAACTTGGGGTCGAGGCCCGGATTGGCGGCCACCAGAGAGTTGACTCCGGCCTGGGGGTTGGCGCGCACCGACTCGTAGCCGCGCGCCAGCGCCTGCACGAACGCGCGCAGCTCGTCGGTCTTGGTCGTCAGCGTCTTGCGCGTGACGACGAGGACGAGCTCGTCGTAGGTGGGGACGCCGGCCTGTTCCATCCGGATCACGTTCGGCTTCTTGCCCTTCTCGGCGAGCTGGATCGCCTCGTAGTTCCAGTACGCGCCGAGCGTCGCGTCGACGCGGCCGGAGAGCATCGCCGGGACGAGGTCGAAGCCGACGTTCGTCTCCTTGACCGAGCCGGCCGGGACGCCGGCGGTCTGGAGGATCGTGGTCAGGTAGGCGTGCTGGTAGGGGATCCCGGCGTCGCCGACGTGCTTGCCCTTCAGATCGGCGGGCGTCTTGATCTTCTTGGAGCCGATCGAGACGATCGAGGTGAGCGGCTTCTGCACCAGCGCCGCGACGGAGACGAGCGGCAGGCCCTTGTCGCGGGCGAGCAGCAGCTCGGGCTCGTAGGAGATCGCGGCGTCGACCGTGCCGGCGGCGACGAGCTTGAGCGGCAGCGCCGGATCCGACGGCGTCTGCACGTGGACGTCGAGGCCGGCGCGGGTGAAGTCGCCCGCCGCGAGGGCCTGGTAGAGGCCGACGTGATCGGCGTTGGGGAAGAAGTCGAGCATCAGCGACAGCTGCTCCCGGTTGGTCGCGGCGAGCGTGTCCTTCTTCTCTCCGCAGGCGGCGAGGCCGACGGCAACGGCGAGCGCGACGGCAACTGACATGACACGTCTTCTCATCTGTGGCGGTCTCCTCTGGAGGTGTGGGCCCACGGCAATGCGAGCCGTTCGACCAGGGTGAGCAGCGCGAACAGGGCGATCGCGAACAGGGACAGGATGACGACCGCGGCATAGGCGCGCGCGGTCAGGAGCTGCGGGATCGACTGGAAAAAAAGGTAGCCGAGACCCGAATCGGCCGCCGCCTGCTCGGCGAACACGGCCCCGATGACCGCCACCACGGCGGCGATCTTGGCTCCCGTCAGCAGTCCCGGCAGGGCCGCCGGCAGCTCCACGTGGCGGAACGTCCGCAGCCGTCCGGCGTCGAAGGTCTTCATCAGCTTGAGCAGATCGCCGTCGACGGCCGACAGCGCGTCGAGCGTCGTGACCACGATCGAGAAGAACGAGACGAGCGCGACCACGACCAGCTTGGAGACGATCGAGAAGCCGAACCAGAACAGCAGCAGGGGGGCGAGGATCACGATCGGGATCGTCTGGGAGGCGACGAGCAGCGGGTAGACGGCGCGGCGAAGCGTGGCCGAGAGATGGATCCCGATCGCGCACAGGAAGCCGGCCGCGGCGGCGAGTAGGAGGCCGAGCAGCACCTCGCGCGCGGTGACGAGGAAGTTGGACCACAGCAGCGACCGGTCGCTGTAGAGCGACTGCGCGATCTGATGGGGCGGGGACAGGATCGCCGGGTCGACGCCGCCGAGGTCGACGTAGAGCTCCCATATCCCGAGCAGCCCGAGCAGCATCAGCACCGCGGGCCAGCCGCGCAGCAGCCGCCTCATCCGCCCAGCCCCAGGGCCTCGAGCGCCCGCTCGCGCAACGCGACCACGGCCGGGTCGGTGCGCTTGCGCGGCCGCGGGACGCCGACCTCCAGCTCGGCCACCGCGCGGCCGGGACGAGCGGACATGACCACCACGTGGTCCGCGAGCACGACCGCCTCCTCGACGTCGTGGGTGACGAGCAGAACCGTGCGGTGCTCCTCGGCGAGCACGTGCGCAAGCCAGCCCTGCATGTCCTGGCGGGTGATCGCGTCGAGGGACGCGAACGGCTCGTCGAGCGCCAGCACCGGCTTGCCGGCCAGAAGCGTGCGCAGGAACGAGATGCGCTGGCGCATGCCGCCCGAGAGCTGCGCGGGTCGCGTGTGCTCGAACTCGGCCAGCCCGAAGCGCGCCAGCCACGGGCGCACGGTCGCGCGCGCCTGATCGCGGGAGACGCCGCGCGCGCGGAGGGCCAGCGCGGCGTTGTCGACGGCGCCGAGCCACGGCAGGAGCAGGTCGCGTTGCGGCATCAGCGCCGCGGGATCGCTGGACACCAGCCCGCGATCGGGCGCCTGCAGGCCGCAGACGAGCTCGAGCAGGGTCGTCTTGCCGCACCCGCTCGGGCCGACGACGGCCACGATCTCGCCGGGCGCGGCGCGCAGCGACATGCCCGACAGCGCCGGCACGGGACCCTGACGAGTGGCAAACGTGCGGTCCACGGCCTCGATCCGGACTCCGGCCGGGCTTTCGAGGTCGCGAGGCTCCTGTGGCGGAGCCTCGATCATCGTCTCCATCTCTCCCTTCGCGGGCATTACCCCACAGGTTCGAAGGGTCAGCGCCGAGTCACGTGACACGCGAGGGGCGCTATCTCAGCCGGCCTTCCCGCCAGCCCCCCTGGGTTTTCACATTCGCAGCATCGTAGCGCCTGGGCTGCGGCAGACCGGAACGCAAACCAACGGGCGCGCGAGCGCCCGCAATCAATATCGGTCCGCCGGCGTCGTCAGCGCCTTGACGAAATCCTCGAGCTGGTCGGTGCGCCAGCATTCGAAGGCGACACAGTGGCGCTCGTAGGCGGCGATCACCGAGTCGCCGTAGTTCCAGTAGAGGCGTGGCTCGGGGTTCAGCCAGAAGGTGCGCCCGGCGCGCGCGGCGATCTGGGCGAATATGTCCGCGCGCGGGTCGCGTCCGTTCGTGCGCGCGTCGCCCAGCACGATCACGGTGGCGCGCGGGTCCAGGTCGTCCTCCACCTGGACGAGGAACTCCGACC
>DATMGZ010000191.1:0-7933 GCA_035555155.1 Solirubrobacteraceae bacterium
TCGAGGTGATCACCCGCCTCGAGGCCGCCCACGGGCCGCTCGTCTTCCACCAATCCGGAGGGTGCTGCGACGGCACCGCCCCGATGTGCCTACGCGAAGGCGAGCTCCCCCCCGGCCCCGCGGACATCCATCTCGGCGACGTCGGCGAGGTCCCGTTCTACATCGAAGCCGACCAGTAAGAGCGCTGGGGCCGCCCCGAGTTCGTCATCGACGTGGCCGCAGGCGCCGCGGACAGCTTCTCGCTCGAGGGCACCGCCGAGGTTCACTTCGTCACCCACACGCCGTAGGCTGACCGGTGTGTGCGTCGGAGCATCGGCGGCCCGACCCACCGCCCTCGCCGGCGTTCCAGCCACCGCCGCAGCTCTTACGCCCCGAGCAGGTCGCGCCGCCGGAACACCTCGACCGCCGCCACCGCGGCGAGCACGCCGATCCCGAGCATCACCGCCGCCGCGCCGCCCCGGAACGCCTGCACCGGCACCAGGCCCACGTGCGCGAACGGCGTCAGGTCGACGAGCCACTTGGGCGCTCCGAGCAGTGACCCGAACAGCTGCCACAGGAATGCGACCGTGACGAGGCCGTAGGCGATCCCCGCGCTGGCCCGCGGGACGATCGCGTAGGCCAGCGCCGCGAGGCCGAGGAACAGGAGCGCGACCGGGAGGCAGTTGGCCCCCGCCTCGAGCATCTTCGGCAGCGACAGGCTGACCCCGGCCGAGAGCGCGCCCGCCCAGGCCAGCAGGCCGGTGACGAGTGAAAGGGCGATCGCGACGCCCGCCGCCAGCAGCAGGCGTCCGCCGAGCCAGCCGCGGCGGCCGACCGGCAGCGCGAACAGGGTCTCGAGCTGCTCGTCGGCTTCCTCATGCCGGGCGGCGCCGATCTGGGCGCAGCAGAAAAGGCTGACGGCGAGGACGAAGAAGATGAACACGAACGCGAGGTAGCCGGCGGGGGTCAGGATCGAGCCGGCGCCGAGCTTCTCCAACTCCTTCTCGAGGCTCTTGGAGATGCCGACCGAATTGACGCTCTTGGCGATCACGCCGATGATGAACGCGAACACCCCGAGGCCGAGCAGCCACGTGATCAGGCTGCCCCGCTCGGTGCGCAGCGCCTGCGCGGTCGGGGATGAGAGCAGCCGGTCGTTCGGGTCGGCCGTGTCGCGGGCGGGCAGCACCCCGGTGCCGATGTCGCGGCCGGCGTCGATCCGCTCCGCGGCCCCGAGCAGCAGCACGGTGGCGGCGGCGGGGAGCAGCAGCACGACCGGCTGGGCCCCCGTGAACGGCCGCAGCTGCTCCGCCCAGCCGAGCGGCGTCAGCCATCGCAGCCAGCCGACGCCGCTCGAGGTGTCGGCAATCACCCGCATCAGGAACGCGAGCGCGGCCACCGCGCCGCCGAGCTCCAGCGCGACCCGGCGGGTGGGTGCGAGCTGGCTGGCGACGGCGCCCACGCCGACGAACACCGGCACCACGGACGCGGTCGCCAGCGCGAGGTAGGCCGAGCCGCTCGCCGGCAGGCCGGCGAGCACCGAGGCGGCGAAGTCGGCCAGCCACAGGATCACGACGCTCCCGGCGATCGCCACCAGCGCCGCCACGTAGGCGCTGCGCCGGCCGATCACCGCCGAGAGGATGAGCTCCATCCGGCCCGTATCCTCCTCGGTCCGCATTGCGCGCACGGCGGCCAACAGACCCCAGACGGCGGCGAAGATTGCCAGCGTGCCGCCGACGCGCCAGGCGCTGTAGCCGCCGACGGTGAGCAGGTCAAACGGCTCGCCGTAGAAGAGGCGAATCGCCTTGTTGTCGGCGAAGCTGTGGGCGAAGGCAATCCGGCTGGCCAGCGTCGGGTAGGCGTGGCGGTAGCTGAGGGGCTGGATGTAGGCGATCGCCGCGAACAGGTAGGCGAACGAGATCGTGCGGATCCGGGCGTCGCGGAACGCCCGGCGGGCCAGTGCCCGGGCCGGCCCGAGCCCGACGCCGGCACTCGAGCCCCGGGGCGCCGAGGCGACGCTGCTAGCCGCCGACATTCCCGTCGCTGCCGTCGTAGTGGTGCAGGAAGATCTCCTCCAGCGAGGGCTCGCGACTGGTCAGCGTGGCGACGGGATGCTCGGCCAGCGCCGCGATCAGCGGGCCGACGCTGCCGGTGGCCTCGAACCGGAGCGCGCTGGCGCCGGCGCGCGTGACCGCGACGCCCGGCAACTCCGGCAGCTCCGGTGCCGGCCCCTCGAACGTGACCTCCACCGTCTGGGCGCTGAGGTGCCGCAGCTGCTCGAGCGTTCCCTCGTCGACGAGCCTTCCGTGCCGCAGGATCCCGACCCGGTCGCACACGGCCTCGACCTCGCTGAGGATGTGCGAGGACAGGAATACCGCCTGCCCACGCCCCTTGGCCTCCTCGATGCAGCCGCGGAAGGCCATCTCCATCAGTGGATCGAGCCCGCTCGTGGGCTCGTCGAGCAACAGCAGGTCCGCGCGGGTGGCCAGCGCCGCGATCAGCTGCACCTTCTGCCGGTTGCCCTTGGACAGCGCTCGGATCTTCTTGCTCGTGTCGAGCTGGAAGCGCTCCACGAGCTGGTCGCGATAGGCGACGTCGGTGCCGGCCACCTCGCGGCCATCCGGGCCTCGAGTCGGTGCCCGCAGCTTGGCCAGAAACGCGAACGTCTCCGCGCTCGTCATCGCCGGCCACAGGAACGGCTCCCCCGACACGTAGGCCACGCGACGGTGGGCCTGGACGGGATCGGCCCAGGCGTCGACCGAGAACAGCTCGGCGCGGCCCGCCGTCGGGCGGTGCAGGCCGAGCAGCAGCCGGATCGTGGTCGTCTTGCCGGCGCCGTTCGGCCCCAGGTAGCCGTACACCTCACCGGCCTCCACCTGGAGGTCGAGGCCGTCGAGCGCGACGGTGTCGCCGTAGCGCTTCGTCAGACCCTCGGTCGTGATCGCACGTGCCCCGATGCCGCTCACATTAGCCCAGACGAGGGGCATCCCACAGCGCCAAGTAACGCTTGGTACATAGAGGCACAAAACACGGTCAGAGGGTGGGTAGTCAGCCACAGTTCGTGGTCGACAAAGGGCCGATGCCGCCTCAGACCGGTTATTCGAAGATCTTTCTCATGACCACTCTCGACCTCGCACGCAGCCAATTCGGCATCACGACGCTGTTCCACTTCATCTTCGTGCCGATGTCGATCGGCCTGGCGGTCTTCGTCGCCCTATGTCAGACCCTGCACTACCGGACGGGGCGCGAGGTGTACCTCCGCATGACCCGCTTCTGGGGCAAGTTCCTGCTCATCTCGATGGCCATCGGCGTCGTCACCGGCATCGTCCAGGAGTTCCAGTTCGGCATGAATTGGTCGCTCTACTCCAAGTACGTGGGCGACATCTTCGGCGCCCCGCTGGCGATGGAGGCGCTGATCGCGTTCTTCCTCGAATCCACGTTCATCGGCCTGTGGATCTTCGGCTGGGGGCGGCTGTCGCCCAAGCTCCACCTCGCCACGATCTGGGCCACGGCGGTCGGCACGATGATCTCGGCCTACTTCATCCTCGCCGCCAACTCGTGGATGCAGCACCCGGTCGGCTACGCGGTCAACCACGTGACCCACCGTGCCGAGCTCAAGGACATCTTCGCGGTGCTCACCAACTCGACGGTGCTGCTGGCCTACCCGCACACGATCTTCGGCGCCTTCGCCACCGCCTCGATGCTGGTGATCGGCGTCTGCGCGTTCCAGCTCCTGCGGAGGCGGGGCGGCGACGTCGTCTCCCGCTCGCTGCGGCTCGCGCTGCCGATCGGCACCGTCGCGGTCATCCTGACGATGATCTTCGGCCACTTCCAGGGCATCCTGATGGAGACCCAGCAGCCGATGAAGATGGCCTCGGCCGAGGTGCTCTACAACACCAAGAGCGGCGCCAGCTTCTCGATCTTCGCCACCGGCAGCTTCACCCGCTTCCCGGGCCACCTGTCCACCGACCTGCGGATCCCGCACGCGCTCTCGATCCTCGCCAGCGCGTCCTGGAACGGCAACGTGGACGGCATCCGGCAGATCCAGGCCACCGAGGTCAAGAAGTACGGCCCCGGCAACTACGCGCCGATCCTCGGCGTGACGTACTGGACCTTCCGCCTGATGATCGGCGCCGGCACGCTGATGCTGCTGCTGTGCCTGGCGGGCTTCATCCGGCAACGCCGCAAGAGCATGGATCGAGCGCGCTGGTTCCAGCGCCTGGCGATCGTCGGCATCTTCCTGCCGATCCTGGCCAACTGGACCGGATGGATCTTCACCGAGATGGGTCGCCAGCCGTGGGTGGTCTACGGCCTGCTGAAGACCTCACAGGCCAACTCCCCCAACGTGGCCGGCGGCGACATCATCGCCACGCTGGCCGGCTACATCCTCATCTACGGCGTGCTGATCGTGATCGGCGGCTGGCTGATGTTCCGCGAGGTCAAGCACGGGCCCGAGCCGCCGCCGCCACCGCCGCCGGCCGAAGGGGTGCTCGAGGAGCTGCCCCTGGCCCCGAATCCCGACCTCGTCCTCTCCTACTAGCGAAACCGACATGCACACCATAGATCCTGATTTCCTCCAGACCCTGTGGTTCGTCCTGATCGGCGTCCTGTGGGTCGGCTACTTCATCCTCGAGGGGTTCGACTTCGGTGTCGGCATGCTCGTCCGCGGCCTCGGTCGCGACCCAGCCGAGCGGCGCGCGCTGATCCACACGATCGGACCCGTGTGGGACGGCAACGAGGTGTGGCTGCTGACCGCCGGTGGCGCGACGTTCGCCGCCTTCCCGACCTGGTACGCGACCACCTTCTCCGGCTTCTACCTCGCCCTGTTCCTGGTCCTCGCGGCGCTGATCGTCCGCGGCGTGTCGTTCGAGTTCTGGGGCAAGGTCGCCTCCGAACGCTGGCGCACGACGTGGGAATGGGCGCTGTGCATCTCCAGCGGCGCGGCCGCACTGCTGTTCGGCGTGGCCTGGGCCAACTTCGTGCACGGCGTGCCGATGGGACCCGACCACGTGATCCACGCGTCACTGTTCGATCTCCTGCATCCCTATGCGCTGCTCGGCGGACTGGTCACGCTGACCCTGTTCCTCACCCACGGTGCCAACTTCCTGCGACTGCGCACCAAGGGTGAGCTCGCCGACCGCGCGACCACGGTCGCGCACCGCGCCGCACCCCTCGCCGCCGTGCTGATGGTCGGCTTCCTGCTCTGGACCGCATCGGACCAGTCCTGGGACGCCGTGGTCGTCGTGCTCGCGATCCTGGCCGCCGTGGCCGTGGTCCTGGTCCCGACGGTCCTGCAGCGCAACCCGACGCAGGCGTTCGGCGGCACGACGGCGGCGATCGCGCTGCTGTTCGTGGCCCTGCTCGCCGCGCTGTTCCCGAACGCGGTGCCCTCGAGCACCAGCCATCTGTTCGACCTGCAGCTGTCGGCGGCGTCCTCCACCTCCTACACCCTGACCGTCATGACGGTCGTGGCAGTAATCTTCGTACCGATTGTGCTCGCCTACACGGCATGGGCGTACTGGGTCTTCCGTCACCGTCTTGGTCGCGATGACTTCGATGGCCCGATGACGCCGATCGCGGTGATCGAGCACAAGCTCGGAACGCCCGGTGCGGGATCGCCGGGGCCGGGCGCAAAGCCACCGACTGTCGTCTGACGTGGCCGCGCCCGTCGATCGCCGACTCGTTCGCGAGAGCCGGGCCGCGCGGACGCATCTGATCGTCGCCTCGGGCCTCGGTGTTCTGCAGGCCGGCCTGATCCTGGCGCAGGCGGTGCTGCTGGCGACGGTGATCGCGCGCTCGGCCACTCGGGCCGTCTCGCTCGCCAGCCTGAAGGGTGAGCTGATCGCGCTCGCCGCCGTGATCGTGGCGCGCGCCGCCGTCACGGCCGGGTTCGAGCTCTCGGGTCGCCTCGGCGCGACCCGGGTGATGTCCGATCTGCGCCTGCGCCTGGCGCGCCGGCTGCTGCTCGCCTCGCCGGGCGAGCGCCCCTCCGGCGAGCGCACCGGCGAGCTGGCCGCCGCGGCCGTCCAGGGAGTCGACGCGCTCGAGGCCTACTTCGCGGGCTACCTGCCCCAGCTCGTGCTCGCCTCGGTCGTCCCCGTCGCCGTGCTCGCGTTCGTACTCACGGTCGACCCGATCTCGGCCGTGATCCTGGCCGTGACGGTGCCGATCCTGATCGTCTTCATGGTCCTGATCGGCAAGGGCGCGCAGGCGACCACGAACAAGCGCTGGCAGGCGCTGTCGTTGCTGAGCGCTCACTTCCTCGACGTCCTGCGCGGCCTTCCGACCCTGCGTGCCTACCGGCGCGAGCGGGCCCAGCACGAAGCGCTGGAGGCGGTCGGCGAGCGCTACCGCGCCGAGACGATGGCCACGCTGCGGATCGCCTTCCTGTCGTCCTTCGTGCTCGAGCTGTGCGCGATGATCGGCACCGCGATGGTGGCGGCGACGATCGGCGTGCAGCTCGTGGGCGGGTCGCTCACGCTAGCCGCCGGGCTCACCGTGCTGCTGCTGGCCCCGGAGCTGTACGGCCCGCTGCGCCAGGTCGGTCAGCAATTCCACGCCAGCGCCGACGGCGTCGCCGCCTCCGAGCGCATCTTCGCCGCGCTCGATGAGCCGGTGCCCGTCGCGGCTCCCGCCGCTCCCGTGGCACTGCCCGATCCGAGCCTCGAACCGGTCCGGCTGCGCGCGGTCAGCTACGAGTACGCCCAACGCCCGGGCGCCGTGCTGCGCGACGTCGATCTCGAGCTCGCCCCCCGGCGGATCACCGCCCTGGTCGGGCCCAGCGGGGGCGGCAAGAGCACGATCGCCCGCCTGCTGCTCCGGCTCGCCGACCCCTCCTCCGGTGCCGTCAGGTGCGGCGAGACCGACCTGCGGGACGTGGACCTTGATGCCTGGCGGCGGCAGATCGCGTGGGTGCCGCAGCGTCCGAAGCTGTTCACCGGCACCGTCGCCGACAACATCCGCCTGGCCGCCCCCCACGCCGATGATCGGGCCGTGCGCGAGGCCGTCGACGCGGCGGGCGCGACCGAGCTCGTCGCCGGCCTGCGGGATGGTCTCGACACGCTGGTCGGCGAGGGCTCGCGCCGGCTCTCCGCCGGACAGTGCCAGCGGATCGCCCTGGCCCGGGCGTTCCTGTCCGATGCGCCGCTGCTCGTGCTCGACGAGCCCACCTCGCACCTCGATGAGGCGAGCGCCGCCGCGGTCGGCGAGACGATCGAGCGGCTGGCGCGAGGGCGCACGACGCTGCTGATCGTCCATCACGAGTCACTGGCCCGCCGCGCCGACACGATCCTCACGGTCAGCGGCGGCCGCGTCGCCCCGGCCGGCGCGCTGGTGGAGCTGGCGGCATGAGGGCGCTGATCCGGCTCTCGTGGCCCGAACCGGGCGAGCGCGGGCGCCTGGCGTTGTCGGTGCTGCTGGCCGCGGCCGCCACCGGTGCCTCGGTCGCGTTGATGGCCACCTCCGGGTACCTGATCTCCCGGGCGGCGCAGCGGCCGCTGATGATCTCGCTGATGGTCACGATCACCGCTGTCAGGGCGTTCGGGATCTCGCGCGCAGTGCTCCGCTACGGCGAGCGGCTCGCGTCCCACGACCTCGCGCTGCGCCGGCTCGCCAACCTGCGCCTGCACTTCTACGAGCGGCTCGCGCCGCTCGTTCCGGGACAGGTCGGCGGCCGCAGCCGCGGCGATCTCATGTCCCGCTTCGTCGGCGACGTCGACACGCTCCAGGACAGCTACCTGCGCGTGATCATCCCCACCCTGGTCGCCGTCGTCGTCGTCCTCGGCGCGAGCATCGCCGCCTGGCTGATGCTGCCGGCAGCCGGCGCGGTCGTGGTCTGCGCGCTCGCGCTGGGCGCGACCCTGTCGCCGTGGGCGAGCGGCCGCATCGCCGTCGCGGCCGGCCGGCGCCAGGCCCCGGTGAGGGCCCGACTGACCGGCCAGCTGGTCGAGGCGATCGA
>DATMGZ010000192.1:0-7047 GCA_035555155.1 Solirubrobacteraceae bacterium
GTTTGATGTGGGGGGCGGGCGGGGGTCGCGGGAGGTGGACGCTCTTCACCACGCATATGTTGGAAAAGAGCGTCCACGTCAGCCCCCGGCCACCCGCGCCAGCGCCACCACCCGCGCCACCACGTCAGCCAGCGTCAGCCCCGTCGTATCGAGCTCCACCGCGCCCGGGGCGGCCTCCAGCGGCGAGGCCTCGCGCGTCCGGTCGCGCTCGTCGCGGATCGTCTGCTCGGCCAGGACCGTCCCCACGTCGGCTCCGAGCTCGACCGCCCGCCGGCGCGCGCGCTCCTCCGGCGAGGCGGTGAGGAACACCTTGACCGCCGCGTCGGGCGCGACCACGGTGCCGATGTCGCGCCCCTCGGCCACCCAGTCACCATCGGCCATCAGCCGCCTCTGCTCCGCCACCATCGCCGCCCGGACCGCCGGATCGGACGCCACCCGCGAGGCGCCCTCCGAGATCTCGGGGCGGCGGATCGCCTCGGTCACGTCCCGGCCGTCGACGCACACCCGCTCCCCCAACGTGATCTGCACCAGCGGCGCGATCTCCCCCGGCGGGCGGCCGCGCTCCAGCGCGGCCAGCGCCACGCACCGGTACATCGCCCCCGAGTCCAGGTACGTGAAGCCGAGTGCCCGCGCCACGGCCCTGGCGACGGTCGACTTCCCGGCCCCGGCGGGCCCGTCGATCGCGATCACCACGGCCGCTACACCAGCCGAGCCACGTCTTCGGCAAAGCCGGGATAGGAGACGGCGGCCGCCTCCATGCCCACCACCTCGACGCCCTCGCGGGAGGCGAGGCCGGCGACCGCGCCGAGCAGCGCCAGGCGATGGTCGCCGTGGGCCTCGATGATGCCGCCGCGCAGGCCGCCGGTGCCGCGCACGACGAATCCGTCCTCGCTCGCGTCGATGTCGGCGCCCAGGCCCCGCAGGCCGCCGACGACGGTGGCGATCCGGTCCGACTCCTTGACCCGCAGCTCGCCGGCGCCGCGGACGACCGTCTCGCCCTCGGCAAAGCACCCCATCAGCGCCACCAGCGGGAGCTCGTCGATGGCCAGCGGCACCTCCTCGGGCTCGACCACGGTGCCCTCGAGCGGGCCGCTGCGGATGTCGAGGTCGGCCACCGGCTCGAGCGGCCCGAAGGCGCCGGCGGCCTCGACGTCGCCGACCACGATCGCCCCCATCCGCTCGAGGATGCGCAGGAACCCGGCCCGCGTCCAGTTGACGCCGACGCCCTCGATCAGCAGCCGCGAGCGCGGCACGAGCACGCCGGCGGCGATCAGAAACGCGGCCGACGAGAGATCGCCGGGCACCTCGATCAGCTCGAGCTCGAGCTCGTCGGCGTTGCCGATCGACGTGCGATACCCCCCGTCGGGGCCGCGCCGGCGCTCCAGACGCGCCCCGGCTCCGAGCAGCATCCGCTCGGTGTGGTCGCGGCTCGCGACCGGCTCGACCACCACCGTGCGCTCGGTCGTCATGCCGGCGATCAAGAGGCACGACTTCACCTGCGCGCTGGCCACGGGCAGCTCGTACTCGATCCCCGCCAGCCGGGCGCCGTGCACGGTGAACGGCGGGAAGCGCTGGTCGGTCGCCTCGATCCTCGCCCCCATCAGGCGCAGCGGCCCGGCGATCCGGTCGATCGGCCGGCGGCGGATCGAGGCGTCGCCGTCGAGCACGAAGCTCGACCCGGCCTGGAACGCCAGCCAGCCCGGCAGCAGCCGCATCAGGGTGCCCGCGTTACCGACGTCGATCGCGTGCCCGGGCGGCTGTGCGTTGCGCAGCCCACCGCCGCGGATCAGCAGATCGTCGGCGCGCACCTCGACGATCGCGCCGAGCTCGCGGACCGCGGCCAGGGTCGAGTTCGTGTCGTCGGCGTCGAGGTAGTTGCGGACGAGGACCGGTTCAGTGGCCATCGCCGCGAACAGCGCCGCGCGGTGCGAGATCGACTTGTCGGCCGGCGGCGTGATCCGCCCCTTGAGCGGGCCCGAGGGCGCGAAGCGAGCGTTCATGCCCGCGCCACCGGGAACCCGAGCGACGTGACCAGCTCATCGGCCCGGAGCGCCGTCCCCTCGCCGGCGATCCACAGCGCCACGACGCCCTCGCTCAGGTCGGCCGCGGGATACAGCGCCATGTCGGTGATGTTGACGCCCGCGCGCCCCAACTCCAGCGACAGCTGCGCGATCACGCCGGGGCGATTGGGCACCGACACGCGCAGCTCGTACAGCGGCCCGCCGGCGAGCTGGCCCTCGAGCAGGCGCCTGCGGTCGGCGGCGGCCTGCTCGTTCCACGCCGCGATCCGATCCGCATCGCCCGCCGCGAGCGCCTCGCGGACCGCGACAAGCCGCGAGATCGTGTCGTCCAACCCGGCGGCCAGAGCGTCACGATTCGACACGTAGATGTCGGTCCAGATCGCGCTCGGGGCGCCGGCGACGCGGGTGGCGTCGCGGAAGCTCGGACCGGTCGCGGGCATCCGCTCATCGCCGGAGGCGAGCGTCTGGGCGGCCTGGGAGACGAGCACGTTGGCGAGCACGTGCGGCAGGTGCGAGACCGTGGCCAGGATCGTGTCGTGGAGCTCGGGCTCGATCGCCGCCGGGCGCGCACCGAGACCGTGCAGCAGCCGGTAGAGCCGCTCGTAGAGCACCCCCGACGTGCTCGCGGCCGGCGTCAGGTACCAGGTCGCGCCCTCGAACAGGTCCGCCCGCGCGTTCTCCACGCCGGCGTTCTCGGCGCCCGCGAGCGGGTGGCCGCCGACGAAGCGGGGGTCGGAGTGCGCGGCGACGACGGCGCGCTTGGTCGAGCCGACGTCGCTGACCACGCAGTCTGCCGGCGCCGACGCCAGCACCTCCCCCACGCTGTCGGCCACGACGCCGACCGGCGCGGCCACGAACACCGCCTCCGCCTCGGCCACGGCGTCGCCCACCGACGCGCAGGCGCGGTCCAATGCCCCCCGCTCGAGCGCGCTCGCCAGCGCGTCGGGCGACGGGTCATAGCCCGACACGGTGGCCCGGAGCCGCTCGCGCGCCGCCAGCGCGACCGAGCCGCCGATCAGCCCGACGCCGATCACCGCGATCCGCATGCCGGCGCTGGTCAGTCCTCGCCGCGGCGGGCGCGGACCGACTCCGCGAGGCGGTCGAGCACCGCGACGGTCGTGTCCCAGCCGATGCAGCCGTCGGTGATCGACTGCCCGTAGGCGAGCGTCGCCGGCGGCCCCGGATCCTGTCGGCCCGCGAGCAGGAACGACTCGAGCATCACCCCGACGAGCGCGTGGTTGCCGGCGGCGATCTCGGCCGCCACCGCGTCGGCCACCACGGGCTGGCGCTCCGGGTCCTTGCCGCTGTTGTCGTGCGAGAGATCGATCATCACACGCTCGGGCAGCCCGGCCGCGCGCAACAGCTCGATCGCCTCGGCGACCGGCTCGGCGCCGTAGTTCGGCGTGCCGCGGCCCCCGCGGAGGATGATGTGGCAGTCGCGGTTGCCGCTCGTGTAGAGGATCGCCGGCGTGCCGGCGACGTCGATGCCGGCGAACGCGTGCGAGGCGGCGGCGGCGCGAACCGCGTCGACGGCCACCTGCACGTTGCCGTCGGTGCGGTTCTTGAACCCGACCGGCATCGACAGGCCCGACCCGAGCTGGCGGTGGATCTGGCTCTCGGTCGTGCGGGCGCCGATCGCCCCCCAGCAGACGGCGTCGGAGATGTACTGCGGCGTGATCGGATCCAGGAACTCACAGCCAACGGGGACGCCGAGCGCGAGCACCTCGAGCAGCAGCCGCCGGGCCATCCGCAGGCCGGCGTTGACGTCACCGGAGCCGTCGAGGTGGGGATCGTTGATCAGCCCCTTCCAGCCGATCGTCGTGCGCGGCTTCTCGAAGTAGACCCGCATCGCCACGCACAAGTCGCCCGCCAGCCGCGTGGCCTCCCGGCTGAGCCGCTCCGCGTACTCCCGCGTCGCGTCGACGTCATGGACGCTGCACGGCCCGACGACGACGAGCAGGCGATCGTCGCGCCCGTCGAGGATCGCCTGCACCGCGCGACGCCCGCCGAGCAGGACCTCGGCGTGCTCGTCGGTCAGCGGCAGCTCGTCGAGCAGCGCCCGCGGCGCCACCAGCGGCACGACCGACTCGATCCGCTGGTCGCGGACCGACTCACTCAGACTCGACCGGGCGAGAGCCACGTCAGCTGGTCGCTCCGGTCGTGAGCGGCTCGCCCGAGAGCGACTTCCCGGCCACCGCGGCCGCGGCCAGCACCCGCTCGAGGTAGTCGCCGAAGTCATCGGCGGGCAGCTGCTGAGCGGCGTCGCAGATCGCCTCGTCGGGGCGCGGGTGGACCTCGACGATGATCCCGTCGGCGCCGGCCGCCGCGGCGGCGAGCGACAGCGGGAGCACGAGGTCGCGTCGTCCGGCGGCGTGGCTCGGGTCGACGATCACCGGGAGATGGCTCATCTGCTTGAGCACCGGGATCGCCATCAGGTCGAGCGTGAAGCGGTACGCGGTCTCGAACGTGCGGATCCCGCGCTCGCACAGCATCACGTTCTCGTTGCCCTCCTTGAGGATGTACTCGGAGGCCATCAGAAGCTCCTCGAGCGTGCTCGACAGGCCACGCTTGAGCAGCACCGGTCGACCGGAGCGGCCGACCTCGGAGAGCAGGGCGTAGTTCTGCATGTTGCGGGCGCCGATCTGGACGACGTCGGCGACCTCGAGCACCGGCTCGATGTCGCGCAGGTCCATCAGCTCGGTGACGATCGGCAGACCCGTCTGGAGCTTGGCCTCGGCGAGCAGACGCAGGCCCTCCTGGCCGAGGCCCTGGAACGCATACGGCGAGGTGCGCGGCTTGTAGGCGCCGCCGCGGAACATCGTCGCGCCCGCCTCGCGCACGATCTGCGCGGTGCTGAGCGTCTGCTCGCGCGACTCGACCGTGCACGGGCCGGCGATCATCGCGAAGTGCTCGCCGCCGACCTTGCGGCCGCCGATCTCGAGCACGCTCGGCACCGGCTTGAACTGGGTCGAGGAGAGCTTGTACGGCTTCAGGATCGGCAGCACCCGGTCGACGCCGGACAAGCCCTCGAGCTCGAGCCGCTGCACGTGCTCGCGATCGCCGATCGCGCCGATCACGGTCAGCTCCTCGCCCACGATGGGATGGGTCCGGGCGCCGACGCCCTCGACCCTGTCGATGACGGCCTGCACCTCCGCTTCGGTGGCCGTCGGTTTCATCACGATCATCATCTGCTGGTCCTTTCCACGCCTGGGAACTGTACGTTCTGTCTGCTCCCGGCCGACGAAAGCCCCCGGGGGCGGGGCGCCGATCGGATCGGCACCCGGGTCGGTTCTGCGGCGCTCGGCCCAGTGTCCTGCCCGTCGCGGGGACGGGGCTCACCGTGTCATCGCCGGCCGGAGCCGGAGATGGGCCGAGCGCCTAGCTAAATCGCCAGGCGTAGAAGCGCGCGTAGGTGTAGCCGAGCGGCGAGCAGCCACGGGAGGGCTGGTCGGCGAGGGTGTCGCTGGGGCTGAGGCTCAGAGCACGCATGCGCGGAACCGGGTTCTAGCAGACCGCCGCGCCACCGCCAAACGCCACGCCGGCGCCGGCGCCGGCGCTCAGATCAGCTCGCCCAGCGCCGCGACGAACTTCGCGTTCTCGGGCTCGGTGCCGACCGTGACCCGCAGCGCCCCCGCGCGCCCGAGCGATCCGCCGGCCCGCACGAGCACTCCGCGCTCGGCCAGCCCGGCGACGATCCGGCCCTCCTCGGCCGCGGGATCGTCGGCCTCGGGCAACCGCAGCCAGATGAAGTTCGCCTCCGAGTCCGCGACCCACAGCCCCAGCTCCCGCACCCCCGCCTCGAGCTCGATCCGCGCCGCCAGCGTGCGCGCGACCCGGTCCTCAACCGCGTCCTGGTGGGCGAGCGCCTCCAGCGCGGCCGCCTGGGCGGGCGCGCCCAGGTAGAAGGGCTGGCGGACCTGGTCCACCGCGGTCCGGAACTCGGCCGATCCGCACAGCCCGTAGCCGACCCGCAGACCGGCCAGCCCGTACACCTTCGAGAAGGTCCGCAGCAGCACCAGGTTCGGCCAGCGCCGCAGCAGCTCGACCGAGGCGAACGGGTCGCCGAGCACAAGCGCGAACTCGCAATAGGCCTCGTCCAGGATCACGCATACGTGGCGCGGCACGCGCTCCATGAAGGCCGCGATCTCGTCCAGCTCGAGCGCGGTCGAGGTCGGGTTATTCGGGTTGCACACGAGCACGAGCCGCGTGGCGACGGTGATCTCGGCCGCGATCGCGTCGAGGTCGTGGCGATCCTGCCCGTCGAGCGGCACCTCGATTGCCCGGGCGCCGGAGGCGGCGGCGAGGTGCGGATAGACCGAGAACGCGGGCCAGGCGTACACGACCTCGGCCCCGGGCTCGAGCAGCGCCTCCCCCGCCGAGAGGAGGATGTCGCAGGAGCCGTTGCCCAGCGCGATCCGGTCGGCGGGGATCCCGTAGCGCTCCGACAGCGCGCGCCGCAGCCGGGCATACGACGGATCCGGGTAGCGGTTGACGCCCTTCAGCGCCCGCGCGGCGGCCTCGGCCACGGCCGGCGCCGGCGCGAACGGAGACTCGTTCGAGGCCAGCATCGCCACCTCGGCGCCGAGGTCATAGCCGGCGGCCACGGGGTAGACGGGGATGCGGCGGATGCGCGCTGCGAACTCGAGGGACACGGCCCGCCTATTGTGCCGATTCGAGGTCTGCTCGCAGCGCCCGGGCCTCGCCCAGGTACACGTGCTGGGGCTCGTGCCCGTCCTCGGCGTAGTAGTGCACGAGCACCCGGATCACGCGCGGCAGCGAGCCCGGGACCGGCACCTCACGCGCGCACAGCAGCGGCACCCGGTCCAGTCCCAGCCGCCGCGCGGCGACGGCCGGGAACTCGGCGTTGAGGTCGTCGGTGAGCGTGAAGATGCAGCTCACCATTGCCTCGGCGGCCAGCGCGTTGCGCGCCATCAGCTCGCGCATCAGCACGTCCGTGGCGCTGAGAATCGAGCTGGCGTCGTTCGCTTCGACGCTGTTGGCGCCCCGAAGCGCGAAGAGCCGCATG
>DATMGZ010000193.1:0-5099 GCA_035555155.1 Solirubrobacteraceae bacterium
GGCGAGCAGAGGGTACCCGGCGCGCTCGGCCACGCGGGCTGCCGTGGCGCCGAGGTCGCGGTGGCGCTCCTCGCGCCCGGCGACGATCACACCCCTCAGCGCACGGGTACGCGGCACGGGGGAGGGGGCGCCGCCGGCCGAGGGGTCGGCCGGCACGCGCTCGATCCACGGCCGGCCGCCGGGCCGACCGCTGTCGTCCGGGAGCCGACCCCCGTGCACCAGCGGGTCGCGCAACGGGATGTTCAGATGGACGGGACCGGGACGGCCGTCGAGCGCGGTCCAATAGGCGCGACAGGCCAGCGCGCGGATCCACCGCAGGCGCTCGGGCGTGGCCTCGTGGGTCCCGAGCTCGACGAACCACTTGGCGGCGTCGCCGTAGAGCTTGAGCTGGTCGATCGTCTGTCCGGCGCCGACGTCGCGCAGCTCCGGCGGGCGATCGGCGGTGAGCACGATCAGCGGCACGCGGGCCTCGTGGGCCTCGATCACCGCCGGGGCGAGGTTCGCCGCCGCCGTCCCGGACGTGCAGGCGACGGCCACCGGCAACCTGCTCGCCTTGGCGGCGCCGAGAGCGAAGAAGCCCGAGCAGCGCTCGTCGATGTGCGACCAGCACCGGATCGCCGGCTCGCGCACGAGCGAGAGCACCACCGGCGTCGAGCGTGAGCCCGGCGAGGTGCACGCGTGCTCCATCCCGCACCGCGCGAACTCGTCGCACAGGGCGCGCAGCAGCAGGTAGCTGTCGGTGGCGGTCATGATGTTGCTCCATGGCGCCGAACCTCGTGCTCCTTCACGGCTTCACGCACACCGGAAGGAGCTGGGACCCTGTGGTCGCGGCGCTGGGCGAACGCTACCGGGCGCTGGCGCCCGACATCCGCGGTCACGGGGATGCGTCAGCGCGCCGGCCGGTGACGCCGCCCGCCGTCCTGGCCGACCTCGAGGCGCTCGAGGCCCCGCGTTTCACGCTCGCCGGCTACTCGATGGGCGGCCGGATCGCGCTCCACACCGCGTTGGCGATGCCCGATCGCGTCGAGCGGCTCCTCCTGATCGGGGCCAGCGCCGGGCTCGCCGACGCGAGCGAGCGCGCAGCCCGGCGCGAGGCCGACGAGCGGCTCGCGGACGAGCTCGAGCAGCTCCCGATCGGCGAGTTGGCGCGCCGGTGGGCGACGACCCCGGTGCTGGCGGGGCAGCCGCGACAGGTGCTCGCGGCCGCCCACGCCGACCGGCTCCGGAGCACGCCCGCCGGGCTCGCCGCGGCGCTGCGCGGGCTCGGGACGGGCGCCCTCGATCCGGTGTGGGACCGGCTCGGCGAGCTTGCCATGCCGGTCACGCTGCTGGTCGGCGAGCGCGACGAGAAGTTCACCGCGATCGGCGAGCGGATGGCCGCGTCGATGCCGCGCGCGCGGCTCGAGCGCGCTGCCGGCGCCGGGCATGCCGTCCATCTCGAGGCGCCGGAGCTCGTCGCCGCGGTGATCGCCGGCGCGGCCGCGCCCTAATCCAGGCCGTACCAGGCGAGCAGCCCGTCGCCGAGGCCCGGGCCGGGAGGCCAGGCGATCCGGCCCCGGTCACCGCCGAGCGGATCGGCGCGGTCGAACAGCTCCAGCGTGCTCAGCCCACACGGCCGGTCGGGAGCGATGGCCGCCGCGGCGTGCAGGGCCGCCGCGATCCCGAGGGGCCCGTCGAGCGTCGAGGCGAGGTAGACCTCGTAACCCACGCTCCGGGCCCGCGCGGCGGCGTCGATCAGACCCGAGATCCCGCCGCACCGGGCCACCTTGAGGCAGATCGCGGTGCACGCTCGCGCGGCCAGCGCCCCCGGCAGCGCGGCGCTCTCGTCGAGCGACACCGGCACGTCGGCCTCGTCGGCGACGCGTGCGATCGCGTCGAGGCCGGACGCGGGCTCCTCGCAGAGCTCGATCCCCGCCGGCGCCAGGACCCGCAGCCAGGCGATCGCCTCCTCCGGCGTCCAGGCGCCGTTGGCGTCCACGCGGATGCGCGTGTCGCGACCGACCGCGGCGCGCACGGCCGCGAGCCGCCCGGCGTCGTCGCCGACCCCGACCTTGAGCTTCACACAGCCGAAGCCCGCGGCCACCGCCGCCGCGGCCGCGCCCGCGGCGCCGGCGCGGTCCTCGGCCGCGATCGTCGCGTTCAGTTCGATCGGCCCGGCCTGGCCGGCGCCCAGCAGCACGCGCACCGGTACCCCGGCGCGGCGTCCGGCGAGATCCCACAGCGCGAGATCGATCGCCGCCACTGCCTGCGGCAGCACCGCCTGGTCACGGCAGGCGGCCAGCAGCCCGGTGCGGTCGCGCCCGTCGGAGGCCTCGAGCGTGGCCCGGCAGTCCTCGAGCGCCGCGCGCACCGTGTCGAGGCTGACGCCGTCATATGGCTCGAGCGGCGCCGCCTCGCCCGCGCCGCTCATCCCGTCGGCCCCCTCGAGGATGAGGACGAGCAGCGCCCGTTGCGACACCGCGCCGTAGGCGGCGGCGAACCGCTTCCGGAACGACGCCCGAACCGACTCGATCCGCACCTTCACCCGGACGCTCCCGGGCTCGGCTGCGGGAGCCGCGTCACCGGCTGAGGAGCAGCCCGGCGGCCAGCAGCGTGCAGAACGCCAGCTGCAGCATCCCAGTCTGCGCCAGCGCCTGGTTGAGCGAGCCGCCGTCGGTGTGGTTGCGCACGATGCGCACCACGGGAGCGGCGATCGGCAGCGTCAGCCACGGCAGCAGCACCCATGGCGTGAGCGGCCCGAACAGCCACGTGACCGGGGTCAGCAGGTAGGCGAGGTAGACCATCGCCGCGAACATCGTCCGGGTTCGCTCGCGGCCGAGCCGGACGGCTAGCGTGCGCTTTCCGGCCCGCCGGTCGGTGTCGATGTCGCGCACGTTGTTGACGACCAGGATCCCGGACGCGAGCAGCCCGACGGGCACGGCCAGCGCGAACGCCTCCCAGTCGAGGTGCGTGGTCTGCACGAAATAGGAGCCGGCCACGGCGACGATCCCGAAGAACAGGAACACGAACACCTCGCCGAGTCCCTCGTACCCGTACGGCTTCGGGCCGCCCGTGTAGAGCACGCCGGCGAGGATCGAGGCGGCGCCGACGATCAGTAGCTGCCAGCCGGCCACCGCGATCAGGTAGATCCCGGCCAGCACGGCGATTCCGAACGACACATAGGTGGCGATCAGGACCTGCTTCGGGGGCACGAGGCCGCCCGCGGTCACCCGCACCGGGCCGAGGCGGTCCTCGGTGTCGGCCCCGCGGCGGGCATCGGAGTAGTCATTCGACAAGTTGGTGCCGACCTGGATGAAGATCGCGCCGACCAGCGCCGCGATGAACCGCAGCGGAGAGAAGACGTGCATGAAGCCGGCCAGCGCCGTGCCGACGAGCACCGGCGCCACCGCCGCCGGCAGCGTCCGCACCCGCGCGGCCATCAGCCAGATCCGCATCCCGTTCGGGGAGGCCCCGGTCTCGGAGGCCATCAGCCGCTGATCCCCGGAGTCGTTCGCATCACGGCCGCCGCGGGAACTGCGAGAAGTCGGGGACGCGCTTCTCGAGGTATGCGCTACGACCCTCGAGCGCCTCCTCGCTCATGTAGAAGAGCAGGTTGGCGTCGTGCGCGAGCTGTTGGATGCCGGCCAGGCCGTCCTCGTCGGCGTTGAAGCTGGCCTTCAGCAGGCGCAGCGAGAACGGCGACAGCGCCAGCATCTCGCGACACCACTGCACCGTTTCCGCCTCGAGCCGCGCGAGCGGGACGACCGTGTTGATCAGGCCCATCTCGAGCGCCTGCTGGGCGTCGTACTGGCGGCACAGGAACCAGATCTCCTTGGCCTTCTTCGGACCCACCAGGCGGGAGAGCACGCTGGCCCCGAAGCCGCCGTCGAACGAGCCGACCTTGGGGCCGGTCTGACCGAAGCGGGCGTTCTCGGCGGCGATCGTCAGATCGCACACGACCTGCAGCACGTGGCCGCCACCGATCGCGTACCCGGCGACCATCGCCACCACCGGCTTGGGCAGCCGCCGGATCTGGATGTGCAGATCGGTGACGTGAAAGCGCCCGACACCCGGCTGCGCGCCCGCCGCGGCCGGATCGGCGCCACTCACGTAGCCGCCCCGTGCGCCGCGTACCCGCTGATCGCCGCCGGAGCAGAACGCATCCGGTCCCTCACCGGTCAGGATCACGACACCCACCGACTGATCCTCCCGCGCCCGCTCGAAGGCATCGGAGAGCTCGACCACCGTCTCGGGCCGGAACGCATTGCGGACCTCGGGCCGACTGATCGTGATCTTGGCGATACCGGCATCCTCGCCGGTCGAGAGCTCGTACCGGATATCCGAGTAGTCGCCGGCCGCCTCCCAGGTGACGGACACATGAACCTCCTGTGGCGGGGTGGTGCGGCGCCGGAGACTACCGTGTGCCCATGGACGCCTGGCTCGACCGCGCCGCCCGAATGCGACCCGAGCGCATCGCCCTCGCGACCGCGGACGCGGTGATCACCTACGCCGAGCTCGACGATCGCGCCCGCCGCGCGGCGGGCGCGCTGCTCGACGCGAGGGTCTCGCCCGGGGACCGCGTCGCGCTCGCCCTGCCCGCCGGCCCGGACTTCGTCGCCGCGCTGCACGGCTGTGTCCAGGCCGGCGCGGTTGCGGCGCCGATCGACCTGCGGCTGGGCGCCGCCGAGCGCGCCGGACGCGCCGCGGGCGCCGCCGTGCTCGTCGATGCGCCGCTCTCGGGCCCGCCGGTGACCGGCACCCGCGCGCTGTGGGCCGAGGAGGTCGCGACCATTGTCCACACGTCGGGTACCACGTCGCAACCGCGCCCGGTGGCGCTCAGCTACGGCAACTGGCTCGCCAGCGCGCTCGGCTCGGCCGTCGCCCTCGGTCTCGAGCAGGCCGAGCGGTGGTTGTGCCCGATGCCGCTGACCCACGTGGGCGGCCTGTCGATTCTGTTCCGCAGCGCGATCTACGGCACCACGGCCGTGCTCCGCGAGCGCTTCGATACCGACGAGGTGGCGGGCCTGCTGTCCGACCCCACGCAGGCGATCACGCTCGTCTCGCTCGTGCCGACGATGCTCGCGCGGCTGCTCGATGCGGGGCTCGAGCGCCCGCCGACG
>DATMGZ010000194.1:0-5086 GCA_035555155.1 Solirubrobacteraceae bacterium
TGATCGAGCTGGTCGGACTGCACCGCCTGCCCGGCGTCAGGTTCGACGGCGCCGCCCCCGTGCCGGCCTGAGTCCACGGCGCCGGCCCGAGTCCACCGGGCCGGGACACCGGTCGCACTGAGTAGCCTTGTGAGCAATGGCTTTCCTGTTCCTGCTCCTGCTCGTGGCCTGGCCGGTGGCCGAGCTGATCGTGTTCATCAACGTCGCCCAGGCGATCGGCGTGCTCGATGCGTTCCTGCTGCTGATCGCGGCGGTGCCGCTCGGCATCTGGGCGCTGCGCTCGCAGGGCCGCTCGGCCTGGCGGCGCCTGTCGACGGCCGTCGCCGAGCGCCGGACGCCGACCAGGGAGGTGCTCGACGGCACGCTCGTGCTGATCGGGGGCAGCCTGCTGATGGTGCCCGGGTTCATCACCGATGCGCTCGGGATCCTGTTGCTGCTCCCGCCGACCCGCAGCCTGACGCGATGGATCGCGCTGCGCGCAATCGAGAGCCGGTTGATGATCCAGGCGGTCCGGTTCTCCACGCGAGGGCGACGCCCCGATGACGTGGACTCGACTGCCACCGACATACGACCGCCCGGGTTGCAGCCATGAGCGCCGGCGTCCGTGAATACCGGACGGTGGCGTTCGGCGACGCCGACTCCGGCGTCTGGCTCACTGCCCGCGCCCCGGCCGAGCGCGGACCGGGCACGGCAAGCGTGCTCGGGCGAACGGCGGTGCCGGAGCACCTCGACGCCGCGATCAGTGCACCCGACTCCGAGGGGGACTGGACCCTGAGCGCAGAGGGCGTCGAGCTCGAGCTCGTGCCCACCGGCGACGCGGTCGAGCTCGAGCTCGGCAATACCGGGCTCGTCGCGATCGACCAGCCCTGCCTCGTTCGCGGCGCCGTCAGCTTCGACGGTGCCGCCCGTGAATTCGAGGTCCTCGGCCGCCGCGGACGGCGATCGCCGCCGGACTGGTCGCGGCTGGGCTCGGTCCGGGAGCTCGCTGCCTGGGTCGCGCCGACCGCCTCGATGCTGGTCGTCGCCGCCCGGCCGCGCAAGACCCGTGGCCACGAGGACGATGCGCTCGCCGCCTTCCTGTTCGACGACGGCGTCGCGACACGGGTCAACGACCCGCGGCTGTCGACCACCTACGACCGCAGAGAGCTGCCGATCAAGGCGGGCGTGGAGCTGTGGGTCGGCGAGGAAGAGAACGAGTACCCGCGCCGTGGTGCCGGCGAGGCCGCGGCCGTCGCCACGGTCCGCGAGGACGAGGGCACACGACGCACGCTGATCCCGTTCCGGTGGCGCATGGCGGGCGGTGAGGGCACCGGCGTCTACGAGCTGGCCGAGCCGCCGGCGAACGCCTCACGGGTCTGAGCATGGGCCGGATCGAGGCGGTCCTCAGCGACTTCGGAGGCGTGCTCACGTCCCCCCTCCGCGACACGTTCCGGGCCTTTCAGGACTCCTCGGGGATCTCGCTCGCGTCACTCGGCTCGGCGATGGCAGCGGTCGCGGCGCGCACCGGTGCCCATCCGCTGTTCGAGCTCGAGACCGGCCGCCTCACCGAGGCGGACTTCCTCGCCGGGCTCGCGGCCGAGCTGACCGAGCAGCTGGGCCGCACGGTAGAGCTGCACGGCTTCGGCGAGGCGTACTTCAACCACCTCGAGCCCAACGAGCGGATGATCGAGTACATGCGCGCGCTGCGCGGGCGCGGCCATCGGATGGCGATCTGCACCAACAACGTCCGCGAGTGGGAGCCCCTGTGGCGGGCGATGCTCCCGGTCGATGAGATCTTCGAGGTGGTCGTCGACTCCGCGTTCGTCGGTGTACGCAAACCCGAACCGGAGATCTACCGGCTGACGCTCGAGCGGCTCGGCGTCAATGCCGACACCGCACTCCTGGTCGACGACGTCGAGGCCAACTGCGATGGCGCGCGCGAGCTCGGCATGCCGGCGGTGTGGTTCCGCTCGACGGAGCAGGCGATCGAGGACATCGAGGCCGTGCTCGCCTCGTAGGCCGGCCGCCGCACGAGGCGGGCGCCGCGCCCGGGCCGGCCTGGGCCTAGTTCTCGAGGCCCAGCCGATCCCAGCAATACAGCTCGAGGCACTCGCTCGCGAGCTGCACGCAGCGCTTCTCGGAGAGCCACGGCAGCACGGTGTCGAACGCCTGCTCCTCGCCGACCCCGGCCTCAAACGCCTCCTCGCCCCGGAACCCGGCGGCGATCTTCAGCGCCTCACGGCGGTTCTCGCCCAATGACGGGAACACGTTGACGAGAAACTCCTTGTTCGGGACCGGATGGCCGACCTCGAGCGACGCATGCCAGGCAGCGAGCAGCGACAGATCGTGCTCGTCGAGGTCCGCGACCGCCTTCGCGTAATGGGACTCCAGCTCGGAGTCGGGGATCTCGTCGACCCAGGCGCGAACCACCTCGCCGAGAATCTGGCGACGTGCCTCACGACCGACCGAGTCGGCGATGACCCGGATTGCGTTCTGCGGTTCGATGAAGCAGAGAGACATGAAAGCTCCGGCTCGATGGTTGCGGTCGACGAGAAGGTAGGCCGTCGGTCGGACGGCACCGTCGGCCCGCCTCCGCCCGGCCGGACTGGGCTCTCAGTCGCCCAGGCCGAGCGCGGTGAGCGCCGACTCGAGCGAGTCCGCGTCGGGCTCGGTTTCCGGCCCGAGGCCCGCGGTGGCGCGGTGGTCGGTGCCCCAGTTGTGAAGGCCCAGATCCAGCGCCTCGAGCGGCAGCCCGCAGGCCTCCGCGAGCTCCGCGGCGCGGCGCTCGAGCAGCAGCGAGTCTCCGATCCCCAGCGCGCGCTTGGCCGCGATCGTGGTCTCGTTGGCGCCGCCGAACTGCAGCGCGTCGGCGCGCAGGTCGTAGACGCCGAGCCGGCCAAGCGTGACAAGGACGTCGAAGCGCGCCTCGCGGGTCAGTCCGGGCAGACCGAGCCGCTCATAGGCCCGCGCGAACCGGCGCTCCGGGGTCCAGCCGGCCTCGCCCGTGAACGCGGCTGCCTGCGAGCCCGCTCGTCCCGCCCACGCGCGGTAGGCGTCGATCGTGCGCGTGCCCTGGCCAGGGTCGAAGGCGGTCCGCGGTCCAGCCTCGGCAGCGTCGAGCTGCGGCGACTGTCCCGAGGCCCAGGAGGTCCTCGCGGCGCTGATGCCCGCGAACGGATCCTCGGCGTCCAGCGGGCCCAGGTAGGCGATCAGGAAGGCCAGCCAGGTGCGCTCCTCGAGGTCGCCTTCGCCTGCGACCTCGGCGTAGAGCCCCGGCGGATCCACGCTCAGGAGCCGCAGGCGCGTGGCGGCGAAGGCCAATTCCTCGGCGAGCCGCTCGGCGTCCACGCTCGACTTCAGGCCCGGGACCAGCCGCGAGTGGTACCCGTCGTCGGCGCCGCGAGCGAGCCGACGGACGCGCACGCCCGTGCTGCGCCCGTGATTCGTGCCCGACTTCTTGGCCGCCGGTTGCCGGGGGCGGCCGGAGCTCGGGGCGCTCGAAGACAGCACGGCGCGCAGCTCTACGGACTGCTCACGCGAGCAGATCGGGCAATTCTGGACAAGGCGGTTGTGGCGGCAGAAGGTCGGCATCTCAGGTGCATCGTGTCACGCCCCGGCTTCGCCCGGGGCCAACGCGTCGCGACGCTGACGATACGCACGTGCCTTCGCCCGGTTGCCGCAGACCTCCATGTTGCACCACGCGCCGGAGCGATTCTTCGTGTGGTCGTAGAAGGCGAACTCGCAGGTGTGCTCGCGACACGCCTTCAGCCGCGCCCAGGTGCCGTCGGCGATCGCGGCATGGACGATCACCAGCAGCCGCCCGAGCGCGCCGGCGCCGCCACGGGCCTCGGGTTCGAGGCGCGCGCTGCCGTCCTCGCCGAAGCGCAACCGCAGCCGGGCGCGCACGGCAGAGGCATCGAGAGCCGCGCCGGCGGAGGCGAGCGCCGGTGTCCCGTTGTGCGCCAACAGCAGTGCCCGCAGCGCCTCGCGCAGCTCGATCGCCTCGCTCAGGTCGGCTCGCGTGACCCGCAGCCCGGACGACGCGAGCCCGCGAGCCTGCAACCAGGCGCCCAGGTCGCCGGGGCTGCCCAGCTCCTCGGTGCCGTCCTCGATGTCGTAGGTGTTGACGAACTCGCGCACCAGCTCGAGCTCGCCAGGAGCGGTCTTCTCTGCCATCACCACCCATCCTACTTGACTGGTTAGATCACTGGCTATATGATTTAGCTGGTTATACCGACGAAGGAGCCGAGTATGTTTTCCAGTCAGCTGACGAACCTCGCGGCGCGCGAACGGCAACGGGAGCTGCAGCGGGCCGCCCGGCACGGGCTGCCCGACGGGGGCGAGACGCCGGTCAGCCGCGTCACCCTCCGCTACGCGGTGGCCGCCGACCAGCCCCGGCTGCGCCACCTGGCCGAGCTCGACTCCGGCGAGCCCCCGCCGGGCACCGCGCTCGTGGCCGAGGTCGACGGTCGCCTGCGGGCTGCGTTGCCGCTCGACGGCGGCGCGCCGATCGCCGACCCGTTCCATCGCGGCACCGAACTGGTCGAGCTGCTGCGCATGCGCGCAGCCCAGCTCATCGGCGCGGGCGGCGTGTGCTGAGCGGACGAGGCGCGGTCAGCGGGCCGCGTCGGACGGCGTTGCCGACGCGTCCTCGGCGCGGTACTGGCGCAGCAGCCGGCGTTCGTTGTCGTAGGTGGGAAACATGAAGAAGACGAGCGCGGCGCCGAGCACGATCGCGATGATCCCGGCGGCGTAGGCCCAGTTGGCGCCCTGCAGGAAGGACGTCTTGGCCGCGGCAACGATCTGCTTGGCGTAGTGCGGATACTGCGAGGCGACCACCTCGGCACTGGAGAACGACTTCGTCAGCTCGTTCTCCACCGTGCCCGTCACCTGAGCGCCGTTCGGTGATGCGGCGACCGCGGCCGCAATCGCGGCGGCGTAGCCGGCGGTGAGCAGCGCGCCGAGAATCGACTGCATGATCGCCCCGCCGAGGTCGCGCTGCAGATCGGCGGTCCCCGACGCCATCCCCGCGCGCTTGACCGGCACCGATCCGGTCAGCGAGTGCGAGGCCGGCGTGCCGGCGAAGCCGACGCCTGCTCCCACCAGG
>DATMGZ010000195.1:0-61168 GCA_035555155.1 Solirubrobacteraceae bacterium
GCAGCCGGCGAGGGCGAGCGCCAGGCTGAGGGCGGCCGCGAGCGCGATCCCACGAGCGATCTGCATAGCCAGAGTTCAGCAGACGAGCTGCGGGCAGCGCCGGAACGCCGCCCGGTCAGGCGGCGGCGCGCAGGCCGGCGATCGGAGGCCGCTCGACCGGGTCGCGCTCGAGCGTGTCGGGCCCGTCGGCCCCGGGCACCATGAACGTCGCCGGCAGCGGGCCGCGCAGGCGCCCCTCGCGCTCGAGCCGTGCGGCCACGGCTTGCAGCACGGCATAGGCCATCGGCCCCAGATCACGCAGCGGCTGATGCGCGTTCTGGCGCACGTCGAGGTCGACCTGGGCCAGGCCGTCGAGGCCGACGTCCCGATACGCGTCGAGCAACAGAGCGATGTCGACCCCGTAGCCGGTCACGAACGGCAGCCGCTCGAGCAGCTCCCGGCGCGCGGCGATCTCGCCGGCCAGCGGCTGCTCCACGGCGGCGAGGTCGGGGTAGAACAGGTTCAGCAACGGGCGCGCGGTCAGCTCGGTCACCCGACCCCCCTCACCCGGCAGGGTCACGTCGCCGACGCGGAACGGTCGCCGGTAGTGGCCCTTGACGAAGGAGAGGCCGGGCTCGCACAGGAGCGGCCCGAGCAGGCCGCATGCGAAGTGGGCGCCGAAGTGCTCGGAGTCGGCGTCCAGGAAACAGACCACCTCGCCGCTCAACACCTGCAGCGCGCGCCACATCGCGTCACCCTTGCCGAGGACCGGGCCGAGCTCCGGCATCAGCGCCTCCTGGTCGTGCACCTCGACCCCCAGCTTCCGTGCGATCCGGGCCGTGCCGTCGGTGGAGTCGTCGACGACCATGATCTGATCGACCGCGCCCGCGTCACGCAGCGGGACGAGACTCTCGAGGATCGCCCCGATCGTCCGCGCCTCGTCACGGGCCGGAAGGCAGATCGAAACGCTGGCGTTCCGCTCCGCCGCGAGCCGCTCCACCGGAAAGGCGGCGTGGCTGAAACTGTTGCGCCGATGCCAGGCTCGGGCCCCGATGGACATGCTCCGAAGGATGACGGACTGGGCTGACGGGGGGACGGCCGAGACCGATCGCACCGGCTGCTACGATCGCCGGCTGACTCGGCCGAGACCCCGCCGAGTCGCCGACGCGCCCCGACCCCCGGCGCGGCTGTAGATACGCCAGCCGCCCGGGAGGCCCAGGACGTCCACTGAAGGTAGCCCCACCGACGCCGCATCGAGCGGCGACGCGCGCGCGAGAGAGACCCGCCGCCTGCTGGAGCGCTACCGCGTCGAGGGCGACGTCGCGGCGCGCGATGAGCTGGTCAAGCGGTTCCTGCCGCTGGCCGGCCAACTCGCCCGGCGCTACCAGAGCGGCGGCGAGCCGCTCGACGACCTGACCCAGGTCGCGGTCGTCGGCCTGATCAAGGCGCTCGACCGCTTCGATCTCGATCGTGGCGTGGCCTTCTCGAGCTACGCCGTGCCGACGATGCTCGGCGAGATCAAGCGCTACTTCCGCGACAGCGGGTGGGCGATCCACGTGCCCCGTGCCGCCCAGGAACGGGCGCTGAAGCTCCAGCGCGTCACCCGGGAGCTGTCGGGGACGATCGGTCGCGCGCCGTCGGTCCGCGAGCTGGCCGAGGCGATGGGCTCGAGCGACGAAGACGTGCTCGACGCGATCCACGCCGGCAACGCCTACGACACGATCTCGATCGATGCCCAGCGACCGGGGTCCGACGGCGAGGCGGGCAGCTACGCCGAGACGCTGGGCGCCGACGACGAACGGCTCGACCTGGTCGAGTACTCGGCCGTGATCGCCGAGCGGCTGCGATCACTGAGCGCGCGCGATCGGCTCGTCCTGCACCTCAGGTTCGCCGAGGACATGACGCAGTCCGAGATCGCCGAGCGCATCGGCGTCTCCCAGATGCAGGTCTCACGCCTGATCCGGAGCGCGATCGCCGAACTGCGCGAGGCCGCGGGTCAGACCTGGACCTGACCCCCGGTCGGCTCGCGCGTCAGCCGCACCCGGAGCGACTCCGCGGGTGTCCCCGCGCCGCTGACGGGCTCGGAGGCGACCTCGTCGCTGAGGCGCTCGAGCAGCGGACCGACTCCGGGCAGTGTGGTATCGGCCAGAAGCGCGTTCGCACCGCCCGAGGCCAGCGGTCCGACGCGGAGATCGAAGCCGCCCTCGCACTCGGTGACGCCGACCCGCACGAGGCCGTCGGCCGTGCGGGCGGGGGCGTGGGTGGCGAGCGCATCGCTGACGAGCTGCGCGTCGGAGAGCCGGTCGATCGAGAAGTCGGCGCGGGCCGCCAGCAACGACACGAGCCGTCCGAGGACGCCGGCCACCGGCACACCCGGACTGAGCGCGAGCGCGATCCCCCCAGGGGGCGCAGGCTCATCGCGGGTCAGCTGGCTGGTGTCCGCGAACACGGTCGCGAAGTCGGTCGCCGGCACCGAAGGGTCCGCGGCGGCGCTACCGCGAAGCGCGAACAGCATCTGGATCTCGGTCCCCGACGCGCCGGCCCGGATCGCGAACTCGTCCGACAGCGCGGCGATCAGCGAGAGCCCGAAGCCCAGCGCGGCATCGCCCGGCGCCTCCGGCTTCGGGGCCAGGCCGAGCGTCGGCTTGAAGTCGGTGCCCCGGTCGCGAACGCTGACGACCAGGCTCCCGGCCAGCACGGTCATGGTCGTCTCGAGCGGACCCTGGCCACCGGGGTAGGCGTGCACGACGACGTTCGTACACGCTTCGGTGACCGCGATCTTCATGTCCGCGCATTGCGCGGCGTCGATCGCGAGGTCGTCGGCCAGGCCGGCGAGAACCTGGCGGATCACCGCCACGTTCGCCGGCGCAGCCGGCATCGTCAGGCGCACGCTGGGCCATCGCTCCGTCGCTGCTGCTGGGCTTGCATCCTCATTCACTCTCGAAATCACCTTTGCCGTCGTGGCTCGCGCGTTTTCGGAACGCTGCTTCGTGTATTGGCGCTGGCGGCGGGACCCAAACCTGAGTGGTCTCGTCCAGTCCGGGTCTCGCTCCGGACGCTGATGGGGCGGAGGCTACCCCAAGTGGCCCCCGGGAATCGAGCATCGATCGCGTCGCCGGCGGGATGCGAACGCCAGCAGCTCGCCCGGATCGCGGAGCGGCGCCCCGTGCCCGAAGTCGACGCCCACCCGGTGCTCCGGGGCATCGCCCCGCCCCGAATCCCGCCTCTACATCCGCGCTCGACGGATTCGCCGGGCCACCGTCTCGGTCCACTCCGCCTCGCCGAAGCGCTCGAGCACCGCGCCGGCCGCCGCCTCGTGGTCGTACTCGACGCGGCGGTGCTCGATCCGGCCGTCCTCGTGCAGCAGCGCCCACGCCGCGCGGGGGTCGCCGTCGAACGGCATGCCCACGCTCCCCGGGTTGACCAGTTCAATGCCGCCCACCTCGGCGACCCGGGCAAATGGCAGGTGGGTGTGGCCGAACACGAGCCGCGGCTCGGTGACGCCGGCCAGCAGCTCGGCCTCGTCGCCCGCCGGCTCGGGCAGGAACGACCTCACGTCCGAGACGGGTGAGGCGTGGCAGTAGCGCGTGGTCCCGAGCACCGCCTGCTCGTCGAGCCACGCGAGCTCGGCGACCAGCTCGGCCCCCAGGGCCGCGCGGCAGGCGGCGATCGCGCCGCGGACGACCGGGTTGTCGGGCGCTTCGTCGGGGCGGGCGGTCCAGCGCTCCCCGTTGCCGCGGATCCAGGTGTGATCGCCGAGGGCGCGGAGGCGGACGACGGTCTCGAACGGCGAGGCACCGAACAGCGCGTAGTCGCCGCCGAGCACGAACGTCTCGACCCCGGGTGCGCTCGTATCGGCCAGCACGGCCTCGAGTGCCCCGAGGTTGCCGTGGACGTCGTAGAGCAGGGCGGTTCCAGACACGAGCACAACTAATAGCATCGCGGAGGTGCAGCTGGTCGGTCCGTCGCTCACGCTCCGCTACGCGACCGCGGCGGATGCCCCGGCGCTGTTCGAGCTCGGCTCGGACGCCGAGGTGACGCAGTTCTTCTCGTGGGGGCCGTACACGACGGTGACGCAGCCGGCGAGCTACATCGCCGGGCTGGCCGGCGAGCGCGAGCGCGGCGACCGGGTCGACTTCCTGATCGTCGCGCGCGACTCCGGGGCACCGATCGGCGTGACCGGGCTCTCCGAACTGGGCCGCCGCGACCGGCGCGCGGTGGTGGGCACGTGGCTCGATCGCCGGCGCTGGGGCACCGGGGTCAACCGGGAGTCCAAGGCGCTGATCGCCTATCTCGCCTTCATCACCATCGGTCTGGAGCGACTGGGGGCGTATGCGGACGTGGCCAACGGGCGCTCGCAGACGGCTCTGACCCGGCTCGGCTTCACGCGTGAGGGCGTGCTCCGGCGCTGGCACCGCCATGGGGACCGCCACCGCGACGTGGTGCTGTTCTCGCTGCTGCGCGACGAATGGGTGCGCTCGCCGCTGGCCGGGGTCCCGGTCGAGGCCGAGGGCGAGCCGCCGGTCGCGTTCAGGCTCGCCGCTGCTCCCAGCTGAACCCGCGGACGGCGAGCAGGATCCCCAGCGCGGCCCAGACCGCGATCACGCCGAGGGCGCTGATGTTCGCGGACAGGCTCGTGCCCTTGACCATCGATCCCGACAGGCCGTCGATCAGGTGCTTGAGCGGCAGCGCCTCGGCGATCCCCTTGAGGAAGCCGGGGGCATTGGCCGCGTCGTAGAAGACGCCCGAGACGAAGATCACCGGCAGGAACACGGCGTTGACGTAGGCGGGGGCGGAGTCGAAGTTGGGGATCGCGTGCGAGAAGGCAACGCCGAGCGAGGCGAAGCAGATCACGCCGGCGCTGACGAACACGAACAGCTCGAAGTAGTCCTTGGGCCATCCGGTGCCGAAGAACACGCGCCCGGCCACGGCGATGATCGCGATCTGGATCGCGGTGTTGGTGATCGCGTTCCCGGCGATGCCGCACAGGTAGGAGAAGCTCGGGATCGGCGTGCCGCGGATCCGCTTGAGGATGCCCTGCTCGCGCAGGAAGGTCATGTTGAAGGCCAGCGCGGTGAAGGTGGTCGACATCACCGCCATCCCGGCGATGCCCGGGACGATGACGTTCAGGTCCTTCTGCTTGCCGTGCAGGATCGCGCCGAAGAAGGCCAGGAACAGGAGCGGCAACAGGAAGTTGAAGAACGCGGCGCTCGGATTGCGCCAGAACAGCTTGCGCTCGAGGCGATACTGGCGCCAGGCGAGACGGGCGACCTCGGTCATCGGCGGCGGCGCCCGCGCCGGCCGCGGGCCGGCGGCTCCTCGTCGAGCACGGGCTCCTCGGACGCCTCGGCGGTCAGCTCGAGGTACACGTCCTCGAGCGTCGGCCTCGTCACGGTGAGCGCCTCGAGCCGGTCCCCGCGCGCGAGCGCGGCGCCGGTCAGCTCGTGCAGCAGCGTGGTCGGATCGTCGGTCCGGTGCTCGACCAGGCCGCCACTGCCGTTGCGGTAGGCGACCATGTACGGCGCCGTGCCCGCATTCGCCGTGAGCGTGCTCGGCGCCCCCTCGATCGCGATCCGCCCGTCCTTGATGATCGCCACCCGGTCGGCCAGCTCCTGCGCCTCGTCGAGGTAATGAGTGGTGAGGAGCACCGTCTTGCCGAGCTGCTTGAGCGAGCGGATCGTGTCCCACGCGGCACGCCGGGCGGCCGGGTCGAACCCGGTCGTCGGCTCGTCGAGGAAGATCAGCTCGGGATCGCCGATCAGCGCCAGCGCCAGATCGAGGCGTCTCAACTGCCCGCCGGACAGCGTCCGGGCGAGCGCGTTCTCCTTGCCCTGCAGGCCGGTGAGCGCGATCACCTCGTCGACGTCGCGATGGTGGGGGTAGAGCGAGGCGAAGTGGGCGACGGCCTCGCGCACGCGGATGTGGCGGTAGATCCCTGTGCTCTGGAGCACGATGCCGACCTGGGCGCGGAATGTGCGCGAGCGCTTGCCAGGATCGAGCCCGAGCACGCTTACATCGCCGGCGGAGCGCTCCCGGTAGCCCTCCAGGATCTCGACCGTGGTCGTCTTGCCGGCCCCGTTGGGGCCCAGCAATCCGAACACGTCGCCCCGGCGAACCTCGAAGTCGATCCCCCGGACCGCCTCGAAGTCACCGTAGGACTTGCGGAGGCCCCTGACCTCGATGGCTGCTTCGGACACCGGCCTGATGATGCCAGTGTGGGTGTCGTCTACGCCTGACCCTACGCCTGACCGGCGCCCGCCAGCGCGTGGGGGAGGGTCTCCCGGCGTACGGCGCGGGGCAGCGGCAGCCGGTGCAGCACGGGCTGGAAGGCATGCTCCGTGGCCCAGGGAAGCTCGGTGTGCACGACCTCGCCGGCGGCGGCCACGACCGTCGGGTCGAGCTCGGACCCGGCCGCCAGCTCGAGCGCCAGCAACGCCTCGGTGTGTGAGAGCTGCTGGGTCGAGCGCGCTGTCAGCCTCGCCCACGCATCGGCCACCGCCAGCACGCGGCATTCGAGCGGGATCATCCCGCCGCGCAGGCCGGCCGGGCCGCCGGAGCCGTCGAAGCGCTCGCTCGCGTACATCGCGGCGAGCATCACCTCGTAGAGCTCATCGGACCGCGAGTGCCGGTTGAAGGTCTGGGTGTGGAGGAACCGCGAGGCCTGCGAGAGCAGGCGCCGGCGTCGGCGCGGCAGGCGCAGCACATCGGCCAGTGCCGCGGCATACAGGCCGGTGGCCGCCGGCAGGTCGAGCGTCGCCACCGGGCGGTTGCGGACCAGCGCGGGCAGGACGACGCTCGGGATCAGGACGACCGGGGCCAGCAGCGCGAACGCGCCGACCCCGAGCGGTTCGATCAACATCGCGGTCAGGGCTCCCAACGCGACATCGACGAGCACGGCCGGCAGCAGGCCCGAGAGCTCGGCGCTGATCAGCGGTCCCGCTCGGTACCCCTGGTAGAGGGTGCCGTAGAGCAGGCGCGCGATCGCGAACTGGACCAGGGCCATGACCACGCCGGCGGTGAACAGGCCGGCGAGCGCCCGCGGCTCCAGCGCGGTGACGCCGGCGAGCCTGAGCAGCTCCGCGCCGGCGATCGCCGACCAGCCGTAGGAGGCGAGGTTCGCCAGCGCCCCCGGCGTGAACACGCCGTACTCGCGGACGATCAGCCGGTTGGCGACATCCCAGGTGAGGTACACGGCCAGTCCCGCGGCCGGACCCCAGAAGGCGACCGCGATGAGCACGACGGCGATGCCGCCGTCGATCTTGACCGGCACCCGCGTCTTGAGCGTGACCTGGCCGGTGTGGCATGCCAGGGCGATCGCGATCAGAGCCGCGAATAGGAGCGGATCGTGCCACCGAACGGGTGGGGCCAGGACGGCGAGCGCGGCCGGGAGCGACAGCGCGGCCAGGCCGAGCAGGGCAAGCGCAGCCCGCCGGCGGGCCGGTGTACTTCCGTGTCGTGTCGAAACTCCTACTTCCATGGATTCTGTTCCAGGCCCCCGCCCGACGCGCACAGGCGCGATCGCCACCATGCTACCCCTATCGGGGCGTAGCTCAAAACGTCATGGACTGTATTTGCCGTTTCGCTCATGCGGTTCCCCAGCACGCCGCCCACCGCATGAGCTTCGGCACCGAATCAGCCGTTGCGCCAGGGCATCTCGCGACTCCTTCCTTGCGGTTAGCAGGAAAAGCTATCGGCACCTCAGCGGAGCGTCGATACTTCCGAAAGTGACACGGGTACTCGCTATTCCCGTGTACCGGCGCCTGCTCGTCGCGTACACGCTCAACGAGCTGGCGTGGTCGATCGGCACGGTCGCGCTTGCGGTGCTCGTCTACCGCCGGACGGGCAGCGCGATCGGGGCCACGGCGTTCTTCATCTGCGCCCAGACGATTCCGGCGCTGATCTCCCCGCTCGTGGTGGCGCGGATCGATCAGCGGCCGGCGCGCCGCGTGCTGCCCGTTCTGTACGGAATCGAGGCGATCGCCTTCGCCTCCCTGGCGTGGGTCACGGCTCGGTTCGCGCTGGCCCCGGCGCTGGTGCTGGCGCTGGTGGACGGGGTCGCGGCCGTGTCGGCGCGGGCCATCGCGCGGGCGACCACGGTCGCGGTGCTGACGCCCCGGGGTCTCCTGCGCGAGGGCAACGCGCTCATGAACGGGTCGTTCTCGGTCTGCTTCATGGCCGGTCCCGCGATCGGAGGTCTGGTCGTCGCGCTCGGTGGCACGCAAGCGGCGCTGATCGCCAACAGCGCCATGTTCGCGGCGATCGCGCTGACGATGCTGACCACCGCCGGGCTCCCACCCGCGCCGCACGAACCGGCACCGTCGGCGGGCCGGTTGCGGCGGGCGTTCGAGCATGCGCGCCAGACCCCCGCGATCCGGATCCTGCTCGGCCTGCAGGCCGTGGCGCTGTTGTTCTTCACCATGTCGGTCCCGGTCGAGGTTGTCTTCACGAGCAACACGCTGCACGCCGGCGCGGGCGGCTACGGCGCGCTGCTGTCGGCCTGGGGCGCGGGGGCGGTGGTGGGCAGCCTGATCTACGCGCGCTGGCGCGAGGTGCCGTCACGGACGCTGATCGCCGGTGGCGCCGGCGCGCTCGGGATCGGCTTGCTGGGCATGGCCGTGAGTCCGGCGCTCGGGTACGCGATCGCGGCCGCCGCCATCGCCGGGGCCGGCAACGGCGTCGAGGCGGTGTCCGTGCGCACGGCGCTGCAGGAGGCGGTGGACCCCAGGTGGATGACGCTGATGATGAGCTTCAGCGAGTCGATGGCCGAGGCGGTGCCCGGGTTCGGAATCCTGCTCGGTGGCGCGGTGGCCACGCTCGCCAGTCCCCGGGCTGCGCTCGCCACGGCCGGCGCCGGGGGGCTCGTCGTCACGGGCCTGATCGCCTACAAGCTCCGTCCCGACCGGTTGCTCGCCGGGCCGGCGGCGAGTGACGGTCCGCTCGAGCCGGGAGAGTCGAGCGGGTCGATGCGCTCGGAACAGCCCTCGGAAGCAATAAGGTGAGCGCGACGTGCGCCGCGCCTGCATCGACATCGGCTCGAACACGACGCGGTTGCTCGTCGCCGAGCGCGAGGACGACCATCTGCTCGAGATCCACCAGGAGCGGGCGTTCACGCGTATCTCACGGGGGCTGCGTGACGACGGGACGATCTCGTCGGCCAAGATCGCCGAGGTCGTCGAGGTCGTCGCCGACCAGCTCCGCCTCGCCCGGGAGCTCGGGTCCGAGGATGTCTACGCCGTGGCCACCGCGGCGATCCGGCGGGCCGGCAACGGCCCCGAGCTGGTCGCGGCGATCCGCGCGCACTGCGGACTCGGAGTGCAGATCCTGTCCGGCCAGGAGGAGGCGCGTCTGGCCTTCGTCGGGGCGGCCAGGACACTCGGGCACGTGCCCGCGGGTGAGCTCGGCGTGGTCGACGTCGGCGGCGCGTCGTCGGAGCTCGTGGTCGGCCTGGCCCCCGACCGGATGAGCTGGTGCACGTCGTTCGGCGTCGGGTCGGGTGACCTGGCCGAGCAGTTCCTGGTCTCCGATCCGCCGTCGGCCGCGGAGATGACGGCGGCCCGGGCCCACGTCGACGACGCGCTGGCCGGGATCGACGTCCCCCAACCGGCCGAGGCGGTTGCGGTGGGGGGGAGCGCGACGTCGCTGCGACGGCTCGCCGGCCCCGTGCTCGACTCGGCGGCGTTCGAGCGCACGTTTGGGCTGCTGGCCACCGTGGGCACGACCGCGGTGGCCCGGCGGTTCGCGTTGGACCGCGAGCGCGTGCGGCTTCTGCCGGCCGGGCTGATCATCCTCCAGGCCGCGTCGGACCTGTTCGGCGCCGCGCTCCAGGTCGGGCACGGCGGAATCCGCGAGGGCGTCCTGCTCGAAGCGCGCTCGTGAACGCGGACGAGCCGCCCACCGACGCCGGCGATCCCGAGCGCCTCGAGCCGCAGCCCAGCCCCGCAGAGCCCCCGCGTCCCGCGGCGGCTGAACCGCCGCGACCTCTGCGCGAGGCGATCGCCGAGGTGCGCGTGCGCGCGCCCACGCGCGGGAACCGCCGCCTCGAGAGATTCCTCGAGGCGGTCAACGCCGACGATCAGGTCAAGGCCTGGTGGCACGTCTCATCGGTCAACGCCACCCGCCGGCTGGGGATGTCCGATCACAGCTGGGTCCACATCCAGATCGTCCTCAACATCGGCCTCCGCGTGGCTCGGCTGCTGTGGCGCCGCGGCGTGACGCCGTCGGTCCTCGCCGACTACGGGCTCAGCGAGCGCGACGCCGATGTGGTCGTCGCCGCCGGCTGTCTCTTCCATTGCGTGGGGATGTCGATCCACCGCACCGACCACGAGGCCTACAGCCTGTTCCTGACTGCGGACAAGCTCGGGTCGCTGCTCGCCACCGCCTACGAGGAGCCCGAGCGCTCGGTGATCGTCGCCGAGACGCTGCACGCGATCATCGGCCACCGGAGCAACGGCAAGCCGTTCACGATCGAGGCCGGGATCGTGCGCGTCGCCGACGCGCTCGACATGGCTCGCGGCCGCTCGCGGGTGCCGTTCGAGGCCGGCCATCAGAACATCCACTCGCTCTCGGCCTACGCGATCGAGGAGGTCAAGATCGTCCCCGGTGAGGATCGGGCGGTGCGGGTGGAGGTCGCGATGTCCAACAGCGCCGGCATCTTCCAGGTCGACGAGCTGCTGGCCACGAAGCTCCGCGGCTCCGGACTCGAGCAGCACGTCGAGGTCATCGCCCGGATCGAGGCCGAGCACGAGCAGCGCCTGATCCAGGTGTTCCGGATCTGAGCCGCTACCAGTGCACCCCGCGCATCAGGTGCGCGAGCGCGACCTGCTCGGTCGATGCTGCCGCCTCGCCGCCGGGCGTCTCGCCCTTCGCCGCCGCCGAGTCGGGGAACACCTTGTAGGCGGTGGAGAGGATCTGGTCCACCGCCTTGGGGAACAGGGCGTAGGAGATCTCGCCGAATGTCCCCAGCCGAGTGTTGATCTGCTTCGGCTTGGCCCGGATCGCCTCGCAGACCAGGTCGGCCGCCTCATCCGGGGAGATGGTGGGGAAGCTGTCGTAGATCTTCGTGGGCGCGATCATCGGCGTGCGCACGAGCGGCATGTGGATGGTCGTGAAGTGCACGTTGTCGTCGATCGACTCCGACCCCACGACGCGGGTCCAGGCGTCGAGCGCCGCCTTGGAGGCGACGTAGGCCGAGAACCGCGGGGGGTTTGTCTGCACCCCGATCGACGAGATGTTCACGATGTGGCCGGACTTGCGGTCGCGCATGTGGGGCAGCAGCCCCATGATCAGCTTGATCGTCCCGAGGTAGTTGAGCTGGATCGTGCGCTCGAAATCGTGGAAGCGTTCGTAGGAGAGCGCGATCGAACGGCGGATCGAGCGGCCCGCGTTGTTGACCAGGATGTCCACCGTCGGCTGGTCGGCCAGCACCTGCTCGACCAGCTCGTCGATCGAGTCGGTCGCCGAAAGATCGGCCGAGTAGGCGTACGCGGTGCCGCCCATGTCTTCGATCTGCTGCTTGGTCTGCTCGAGCCTCTCCATGTTGCGCGCGACGAGGATCGGAATCCCGCCGGCCTGGGCGATCTTGATCGCCGCCGCCTTGCCGATGCCGCTCGACGCGCCGGTGATCAGGACGGTCTTGCCGTTCACCGCGCCCTCGAAGCTGCGGTCCTTGAACAGGTCGGGGTCGAGGTTGCGGTCCCAGTAGTCCCACAGCTTGTCGGCGTAGCGCTCGAGCGGCGGCACGGTGATCCCGGTGCCCGCGAGCGCGCGCTCGGTGTCGCGAGTGTCGAACTCGGCCGTCAGGCCGATGTAGCCGAGCACCTCTTCGGGGATGCCGAAGTCGGCCAGGATCGCCCTGCGCACCCCGCGCGCAGCCGGCAGCGCCATCAGCATGGACAGCGTCCCCTTCGGCAGCGCCTTGAGGATCCGCGTGTCGACGCGGAGGCTCAGCTGCGGCGCGTGCGCGGCTCTCGCGAACGCGTTGATCACATCGCCCGAGCGCTGCGACTTCGGCGCGGCGAGATGGAAGGCCTGTCCGTCCAGTCCCGGCTGGTGGGCGATGTGGTCCATCGCCGCGGCGACGAAGTCGACCGGCACGATGTTCGTGTAGCCGAACTCGGGCCCGACCAGCGGGAACCAGCCGGGCAGATAATGCCGGGCCATCTTGATCGCGGTGAAGAAGTAGTAGGGCCCGTCGATCTTGTCCATCTCCCCGGTGACCGAGCTGCCGACGACGATCGCCGGCCGGTACACGCGCCACGGCCCTCGGGTCTGGGTGCGCGCGATCTTCTCGGACTCGAACTTGGTCCGGTGGTACGGATGGTCTAGCCGCTGGCCCTCGTCGAACATGTCCTCGCGGAACATCCCCTTGTACTGGCCTGCGGCGGCGATCGACGAGGTGTGGTGGAAGATCCCGGCCCCGATCACGTTGGCCAGCTCGACCGCGTGCCGCGTCCCCTCGACGTTGGCGATCCGGTTGGACTCCTCGTCCGCGGTCATGTCGTAGACCGCGGCCAGGTGGAAGAAGTGATCCACCGTGCCGGTCAGCTCGGTGATCGTGTCGTCCGAGACGCCGAGGCGTGGCTGGGTCAGGTCGCCGACCACGGGATGGATGCGTCCCGCCGCGGCGGGGCCCCAGCGCTCGACGAGGCTCTCCAGGCGCTCGAGTGAGCCCTCGCGGACGAGCACATGGATCTCGCCACCGCGGTCGAGCAGGCGCTCGACCAGGTGCCGTCCGATGAACCCGGTCGCTCCGGTGACGAAATAGCTCATGTGTGCGCTCCCTCAGACGATCTCGGTCCCGCAGGCCGGGGTCCAGTGAGGCAAGCCTATAAGGGGCGCGCTGTTACCAGCCGCCGTGCCACTCGGGGCTCGCCGCGCGGCGCTTGTACGCGTCCATCTTGGCGTGCTTGCGCTTGTCGAGCCGCCACTGGATCAGCGACATGACGAGGATCACCGTCGGGAAGAACGCGATCACGATGAACATCGTGTTCGTGATCACCGTGTCGTTCGTCTCCCCGTACCAGCCCTCGCCGCCGTCGGCCCGCGCGAATGCGGCGGGGGCGATCGACAGCAATGTGACGCTGAACACGAGCAGCGCGGTCATAAAGCGGAGGCGGCGCATAGTGAAGGAAGCGTACCTCACCGCTGGGCGCCCGGGAGCGTTCCGCTTTCCTACCATGGGGCGCATGGCAGTGGTGATCGCATCCGACCTCGGCAAGGACATCGCCGGCGAGCCGCTGCTGCGGGGGATCTCGTTCAAGCTCGAGCGCCGCGACCGCCTGACACTGTCCGGGCGCAACGGCACCGGCAAGACGACGCTGCTGCGGATGCTGGCCGGCGAGGCGTCGGTCGACGTCGGCGAGCTCGTGTTCGCCAAGGGGACCAAGGTGGCCCTGCACGACCAGCGTCCCCCGCGCGAGCGCGGCCTCTCGCTGCGGGAGTACGTGCTCTCGGGCGCCCGCGAGCTGGTGACGATCGAGGAGGAGCTGGGTGAGCTCGAGCAGGCGATGGCCGGCGGCGCGCACGATGACGCGACGCTGAACCGCTACGCCGAGGCGCAGGCGCGGCTCGAGCATGCCGGCGGCTACCGGTGGCGCGATCGCGCGCTGGCCACGCTGCACGGCCTCGGCTTTCAGGACGCCGACCTCGACCGATCGCTGCTGACGTTCTCCGGCGGCGAGCTGACCCGCGGCTCGCTCGCTCGCGCGCTGGCCGGCGACCCCGACCTGCTGCTGCTCGACGAGCCCACCAACCATCTCGACATCGCCTCGCTGGAATGGCTCGAGCAGCACCTGGCGGCCCTGGACGCCGCGATCGTGCTCGTCGCCCACGACCGCTGGTTCCTGGAGGCTGTCGGCACCGCGGTGCTCGAGCTCGAGGCCGGCCGCGGCAAGTTCTTCGCCGGACCGTGGCACGCCTGGCGCAAGGAGAAGGCCGCCCGCGAGCTCGCCCTCGGCCGCGCGATCGAGCGCCAGCAGGCCGAGATCGACCGCCTGGAGCGGTTCGTGACCCGGTTCCGCGCCGGCACGCGCGCCCGGCAGGCGCAGTCACGGGCCAAGAAGCTCGACAAGATGGACCGGCTCGGAGCCGGAGTGGCCGACGGCGCTGGCCTGGCCTTCGCATTCAAGCCTCCGGAGCGCAGCGGCCGGGTCGTGTTCGAGCTCGAGAACGGGCGGCTGGAGGCGGGCGGCAAGCTGCTGCTCGAGGACGCCGAGCTGTGGCTCGAGCGGGGCGAGCACGTCTCACTGGTCGGCCCCAACGGAGCCGGCAAGACGACGCTGATCGAGACCCTGGCCGGCGCGCGCGAGCTGCCGGCCGGCAAGCTGCGCACGGGGCACAACGTCAAGGTCGGTTTCCTCTCCCAGCACGCCGACGAGCTGTCGTCGGGCGCAACGGCCAGGACCGTGCTCGAGGCCGCGCAGCACGCGACAGGGCTGACGCCCAACAAGGCCCGAGCGCTGCTGGGTCGATTCCTGTTCTCCGGCGAGCAGGCCGCGAAGCCGCTGGACGGTCTCTCGGGCGGCGAGCGCCGGCGATTGTCGCTGGCCGTGCTGGTCCACTCGGGCGCGAACGTGCTGATCCTCGACGAGCCGACCAACCATCTCGACGTCGAAAGCCGCGAAGCGCTCGAGGAGGCGCTCGGCGCGTTCACCGGCTCGCTGCTCCTCGTCTCCCACGACCGCGCCCTGCTCGACGCCGTGGGGACGCGAACGGTGGCCTTCGAGGACGGTGGTCTGCGCAGCTACGTCGGCGGCTGGCCTGAGTACGTCCGCATCCGTGAGGAGCGGCGCGCCGGCGGCAAGGGGTCCGGCGCGGGCAGGGGGCCGGCCGCGGCGAAGGGGACCGCCGGCGCGGATGGCGCCCGGGTCGGGAAGCCGGATGCGGCCGGGAAGCCGGTGCCCTCCGCCACGCCGCGCTCAACCGGCACGGGCCGGCCGGGCGGGAAGAAATCCTCATCCAACGGTGGCGGCCAGCGTCGGATCGAGCAGGAGATCGAGGTCGCGGAGGCGGCGCTCAAGGCACTCGAGGACGAGCTCGCCGATCCCGCCGCGTGGTCGGGGGCGGATGCCAGCGCGCGCTCGGCCGCCCGCCACGAGGAGGCGAAACGGACCGTGGAGGAGCTCTACCGGCGCTGGGAGGCCACGGCCGGTTAGCGCTGCCGGTCCGCCGCCGAGCCGCTTGCCGGCCCCTGTCCCCGGCCCCGACTAGACTCCCGCCCACATGTCCCCGTCAGGCGACGCGACGGCGATCCACGTCGCGCTCATCGACGACGACAGCGGCCTCGTGACAGTGCTCGAGAGACGTTTCTCGGCGCTCGGCTGGGAGCGCCATCTGCTCGCCTACGGCGCGGGGCCGGACCAGCTCGGCGCGCTGCGGCTGCACGCCCTGGTCGTCAATCCGGCCCTCACCGGCCTGGGCTACATCGAGCGGATCGCCGCCGCGCTGCCCGGCCTGGCGCTGCTCGTCGTCAGCGGGCCGGCGCCGGTGGCCGACCGTGTCCGGGCGCTGCGCGGCGGCGCCGATGACTGGATGACCAAGCCGTGCCATCCCGAGGAGCTCGTCGCCCGCGTCCAGGCCGTGCTGCGCCGCCGCCGCGCCGGCGAGCTGCCGTCGGGGCAGTCCGCGATCACGGCCGGGGAGCTCACGATCCGCCCGGACCGCTTCGACGCGTTCGCCGGTGGGACGGCCGCGACGCTCTCGCGCAAGGAGTTCGAGCTTCTGCACCGGCTCGCGACCGCGGGCGGCCGGGTGCTCGAGCGCGAGGACATCTACCAGCGCGTCTGGGGCTACACGATGGTCCGGGGCGACCGGTCGGTGGACGTGTTCGTCCGCAAGCTGCGCCAGAAGCTCGAGCGCGTCTCGCCCGACTGGCGCTACGTGCACACGCACTTCGGCGTCGGCTACCGGTTCGCCGCCGAGCGCGCGGACGCGCCGCTCGAGCCGCCCGCCGGCGCGCTCGAGCCGCCCGCCGGCGCGCTCGAGCCGTCCGCCGGCGCGCCGGCCGAGCGCCGGTCTCCGAACGTCCGCCGTGTGCAGCTCGTGGCCACCGCATCGAACTCCATAACCCCGGGTTAACACGCGCGGCATGCTCAGACGGCATTGTGGTCCCTGCGTGGCGGCCTTCAAGCGTTTTCGCCTCATCATCGTGGCCGCCCTGGTGCTCGCCGCGGGCGGCGCCGCGGTCGCGGCAACCTCGAACGGCACGGGCCGCATCGGTCCCGGGCTGCGCGTGACGGGTAACGGCCGGCTCCTGTCGCCGCCGGGGACGCTGGTCACGCTCGGGCACTTCCCGACCGGCGGGGCGCTCACGCCGGACGGCCGCTACTACTGGACCGTCTCGACGGGTCGCGCGCTCAACGACATCCGGATCGTCTCGGTGCTGCACCCCAAGGTGGTGCAGATCCTGCCGCTGCCGGGCGCGTCGGGGGGGATCGCGATCGACCCGACGCGGCCGGTGGTCTACGTGTCCGGCGTGCACGACTCGACCAACACCGACGAGATGCGCCCGGGGCTACGGGGCCGCGGCGGGGACGTGATCCACGTCTTCCGTTATGACCGCCGCAGCGGACGGGCGAGCGAGACGGGGACGATCGCCGTGCCCCCGCCGGCGTCGGCCCCGACCCCGCAGGCCTTCCCGCCGACGAAGCCGACCCGCGAGTCGTGGCCGGACCGGCTCGCCGTCTCCCCGGACGGGCACACGCTGCTCGTCCCACTCAACCTCGCCGACGCGGCCGCCGTGGTCGACACCGCCAGCCACGCGGTCCGCTACGTCCCCACGGGGCCCTACCCCTATGCGGCGGCGATCCTGCCCGGCAGTCACACCGGCCTGGTCTCCAACGAGGGATCGGGGACCGTGTCGGTGATCAATCTCGCCATGGCATCCAAGGTCAAGGACATCCAGGTCGCGCCCAATCTCTCCCATCCCGAGGGGATCACGCTGAACCCGCGCGCGGCCCGCGCGTACGTCGCGATCGCCAACGACGACCAGGTGGCGGTCATCGACACGAACGCGATGGCCGTCGACAAGGTGCTCTCGGTCCAGCGTGCCCGGGGCGGCGGCGAGTCGCCCGTGGCCCTGGCGGTCACGCCGGACGGGCGCCGGCTCGTGGTGGCCGAGGCGGCCGCCGACGACCTGGCGATCTTCACGCTGCCGTCGGGGACGCTGACCGGGCGAGTCCCGACCGCGGCCTACCCGGCGGACGTCCAGGCGACCGGCACGCGCCTGCTGTGGATCGCGGCCAAGGGCTTCGGGTCGGGCGCCAACCCCAACGGCCCCGATCCGTTCGCGGCCAGCGAGAACAACCTGCTCCGGCATCCCGGCACCGCGGTGCTGAGCCCGGGCCGGGCGGGCATCCTGCCGTTCCCGAGCGGCCGCCGGCTGAACGGGTACACGCTCGTGGCCACCCGGCAGGTGATCCCGATCAACTTCCGGACCGCGCCGGCCGGCACCCCGCTGCGTCCCGGCGGCCCGATCAAGCACGTCTTCTACATCGTGCGCGAGAACCGCACCTACGACCAGATCCTGGGCGACGATCCGCGCGGTGATGGGGACCCGGATCTGACGCTGTTCGGCAAGCGGATCACGCCCAACATCCACGCGCTCGTGCAGCGCTTCCCGTTGCTCGACCACGTCTACGCGGACTCCGAGGCCTCGATCGACGGCCATTTCTGGACCAGCGCCGCCGCCGTCTCGGACTACGTGCAGAAGAACTGGCAGCCCAACTACGCGGGTCGCGACCGCCCGTACGACTTCGGTGCCTACACGGTCTCGTGGCCCGGGACGGGCTTCCTGTTCGACCGTGCCCAGCGTCAGGGCATCTCCTATTTCAACTACGGCGAGGCGGTCGCCGGTACGGTCCCGCCGAACGTGCTCAAGATCGTCGGCGTCACCGACAAGGACGCCGGTCCCGCGCAGGACAAGCTCGCGGCCGAGAAGTTCGCCCATTCGAACATCGGCTACCCCTTCGGCTGCTATCCGAACGATCTCTCGATCGGCACCGATTCGATTGCCCAGTCGCTCGCGCACCAGCGGAGGGAGACGTTCGATTCCTCCGTTCCGCCCGGCGCCGCAGCCACCTCGGAGTCGCGCTTCTCGTGCTTCAAGCAGGCCTTCGAACAGCAGGTCGCATCGGGCACCGTGCCCGCGTTCAACTACATGATCCTGCCCAGCGACCACACCGACGGCCTCGCGCCGGGTGAGCGTTCGCCGCGCTCGATGGTGGCCGAGAACGACTACGGCCTCGGGCAGGTGGTCGACCTGATCTCGCATTCGAAGGTCTGGGGCTCCTCGGCCATCTTCGTGCTCGAGGACGACTCGCAGGACGGCGCCGACCACGTCGACGCCCACCGCATGCCCGGGGCCGTATTCAGCCCCTACGTCAAGCGCGGCGCGGTGATCCACACTCGCTACGACATGCTGTCGTTCATTCGCACGATGGAGCTGATCATCGGCATGCGGCCGCTCGGCCTGCCCGACGCCGTCGCGACGCCGATGTACGACGTGTTCCAGTCCACTCCGTCCAACGGCGGCCCATACAACGTGATCCCGCCGGCCTACCCGCTGCTCGAGCGCAATCCCAACACGGCGGCGAACCGCGACCTCACGCGCGGCTACAACTACATGGCTCGCGACGAGGTGCCGCAGAACGTGTTCGACTCGGTCCTGTGGAAGGCCGTGCACGGTCTACGCTCGCAGCCGCCGCCGCCGGGTCCCAACGCCGTCAAGGGTCAGTAGTGAGCGCTCATCGAACCCTACGGCCTAGGGGGCGCGCTGCGCGCGCCTTGTTGCCGGCGCTGCTGGCGCTCGTGGCGCTCGCGCCGGCCTCGGCGAGCGCCGCTCCACTGCCGCCGATCAAGCACGTGTTCGTGATCGTGCTCGAGAACAAGGGCTTCGACGAGACGTTCGGCTACCAATCGGCCGCGCCCTACCTGTCGCTGACGCTGCCGAGCATGGGCGCGCTCGTCCCCAACTACTACGGGGTCACGCACGAGAGTCTCGGCAACTACATCGCTCTCGTCAGTGGCCAGGGATCGAACCTGGCCACCCAGTCCGACTGTCAGCTCTACATCAACATGGTCCCCGGCACGGTCAGGGCTGACGGGCAGGCGATCGGGAACGGCTGCGTGTACCCGTCCAGGGTCGAGACCCTCGCCGACCAGCTGAGCGCCGCCGGGCTGACGTGGAAGGGCTACATGGAGGACATGGGCAACACGCCGGGGCAGCCGCAGACCTGCCGGCACCCGGCGCTCGGGACTCTGGACCCGACCCAGCGAGCGCGTCCGACGGATCAGTACGCGGCCCGCCACAACCCGTTCGTCTACTTCCACTCGCTGCTCGACAGCGGCGCGTGCGCCCGCAACGACGTCCCCCTCGACCGCCTGCCGGCCGACCTCGCCTCGGCCGCGAGAACGCCCAACTACTCCTTCATCACGCCGAACCTGTGCAACGACGGTCACGACGCCGCCTGCGCCAATGGGCAGACGGGCGGTCTCGTGGGCGCGAACCGCTTCCTCAGCGCCTGGGTTCCGCGCATCCTCGCCTCGCCTGCCTACCGCGCCGGCGGCCTGCTGGCGGTGGTGTTCGACGAGAGCGACGGGACCGACTCGAGTGCCTGCTGCGGCGAGACGCAGTTCCCGAACGTCGTCACCAACGGCTTTCTGTTCCCCGGTCTCGGCGGCGGTCGCACCGGCGCCGTGCTGCTGTCGCCCTACATCGATCCGGGCACCGTCGACACCACCGCCTACAACCATTTCAGCATGCTCAGGAGCACCGAGGACCTGTTCGGGGTCGGGCACCTCGGCTACGCCGCCCAGCGCGGCCTGCAGCCGCTCGGCCGTCAGGCGTTCACCTGCTTCGAGTCTCAGCGGCCGCGCCCACATCGAGGACGGCTCGCCGCCGGCTCGCTGATCAAGCTGGCCGTGATCGGACAGGGGACGGCGTCACGTCCGCAGGTCGAGCTCAAGCTGTGGCAGACGGGGCGCGTCGCGATCACGGTCGGGCGACGGCACGTCTCGTCGCGCTCGGCGGCGCCGTGCCAGCTTCAGCGTGTGCGGCTACCGGTGCGCCACGGGACCGTCGTGATCACCGCTCGGGCGTTCGGAGGCCTCGAGCGGCGTACCATCTCCTTCTAGATGAGCACCAACGTTCGCAACGTCGTGATCGTGCTCGCGCTGGCCGCCCTCGTGGTGCTGGTTCCGGGCGGCGGCACGGGCGCGTCCGTCGCGATCCAGGCGGTGTCGCTCGGGTTCCTGGCCTCGATCGCCTGGTTCGCCTCGATCATGTATCGGCAGCACCGCGTGTCCCTGTACGCGCTGGGCGACAAGCGCCGGGCGATTCTCTACCTCGCCGTCGGCATCGCGACGCTGACGATCACCGCCACCTCGCGCCTGTGGAGCTCGGGCGGCGGAATCATCGTGTGGATCGTCCTCGTGGGCGGCGCGGCCTACGCCGCGTTCGCGATCATCTGGGCCGCCCGGCAGTACTAGTCGGGACTGCCGCGCGGTACCGGCCCCGCGCCGCGCCGGCTACGCCGGCCAGCTCGCGCTCAGCGCCTCGGGCGCCCGCACCGGAGCCAGCTCCACGGGGATCCCGTTGAGCACGGCGTTGCCCGACAGCGCGTCCAGGAGCAGTTCGTCGGCGAGCACATTGCTATTGGTGCCCGGCCGCTCCGCGGCCACCGAGAGGGCGGTGCCGGGGGCGTCGTGGCCCCAGCCGTGCGGCAGGCTGACCACCCCGGGCATGACCCCGTCCGTGAGCTCCACCTGTGCGACGACGGAGCCGGTGCGCGAGCGGATCTCGGCCTGCTCGCCGTCGAGCAGCTCGAGCCGCGAGGCGTCGTCGGGATGCACGTGCAGCGTGCACCGCGGCTTGCCCTTGGCCAGCACGGGGAGGTTGTGCATCCATGAGTTGTTGGAGCGCAGCTGGCGGCGGCCGATCAGCACCATCGCGTCGTCACGCTGCGTGCGCAGCGCGGTGAGAAGTCGCTCGACATCGGCGACGATCGGCTCGGGCGCGAGCTCGATCCGGCCGCTGGCCGTCCGCAGCACGTCCGGCAGCCGCGGCTGCAGCGGGCCGAGGTCGATTCCGTGCGGAGCCGCCTCGAGCGCCGCCAGCGTCAATCCCTCGCCGCCGGCGAAATGGTCGCCGTAGGGACCGGTACGGAGCATCAGGTCGAGCAGCCGCTCGGGCCCGCGCCGGGGCTCGAGCTCGGCCAGCAGCTCGTCGACGGTCCGGTCGGCGACGCTCGACCCCGGCGTGGCCAGTGCCCGCTCGATCAGCGTCCGGGCGACCTGTGCGTCGAGCTGCTCGATGTCCGCATCGGGGCCGAGGCCGTAGGCGACTCCGGCGAGGCGCAGCAGCGTCACCCATTCGTCGGGCAGCTCCGGCTCCGGGGCCAGGACCGGCCGCGAGTAGTTGGCGACGTTGCGCACCGCGAACAGATACAGCGCCAGGTCGTAGTGCGGGCGCCGCAGCGGCGACGGCGCCGGCAGGATCACGTCGGCGTGGCGAGTCGTCTCGTTGACGTAGACGTCGAGGCTGATCATGAAGTCGAGCCCGTCGAGCGCCCGATCGAGCCGAGCGCTGTTCGGCGTCGAGACGACCGGATTGCCGCTGAGCGTGATCAGCGCCCGCACCCGGCCCTCGCCGGGCGTATCGATCTCCTCCGCGAGGCAGGAGACCGGCAACTCGCCGAACAGCTCCGCCAGACCGCGGACGCGGCTGTGGAAGCGGCCGAAGCGGAAGCCCTTGCCCCGTCCCGGCGTGCCGACGGCGTTGGCGTGTCCGGCCGCTCCGAGCGGGAACATCGCCCCACCCTCGCGATCCAGGTTGCCGGTCAGCAGGTTGAGCGCGTCGACCAGCCAGCTGGCCAGTGTCCCGAACTCCTGCGTGCACGTGCCGATTCGGCCGTACACGGCGGCTCGGGGCGCGGCGGCGAGCTCGCGTGCCATGTGTCGGATCTCGTCCGGCTCGATTCCGCACGCCGACGCGGCCGCCTCCGGCGTGAACGGCTCGGCCAGGCGACGCACGACGTCGATCCCGTCGGTCAGCGATTCGAGCCGACCAGGTCTGGTCAGGCCCTCGGCGAACAGCACGTGGACGAGCGCGAACAGAAGGTGGGCATCGGTACCGGGGCGGATGAAGTGGTGCTCGTCGGCCTCCTCGGCGGTCCGCGAGCGGCGTGGGTCGACGACGACGATCCGGCCGCCACGGGCACGGATCGCCCGCAGACGTCCGCGCATGTCGGGAGCCGTCATCAGGCTGCCGTTGGAGGCGAGCGGGTTCGCGCCCAGGATCAGCAGGTGTTCGGTCCGGTCCACGTCCGGGACGGCCACCGTGGTCCCCGTGCCGAACATCAGCGCACTCGCGAGCTGCTTGGGAAACTGGTCCACCGTGCTGGCGGAGTAGGTGTTGCGCGAGGACAGTGCCCGCAGCAGCACCGTGCCATAGAGGATGTTCGCGAGGTTGTGCGCGTTCGGGTTGCCGAGATAGACCGCGACACCGTTGCGGTCCGCGGCCAGGATCGGCGACAGCCGCCGCTGGATCTCGGCGAACGCCTCGTCCCAGCTCGCGGGCGTGAAGCTGCCATCGGGCCGGCGGATGAGCGGCGTGCGTACGCGGTCGGGGTCCTCGTGCAACTCCTTGAGCGCGAACCCCTTGGGGCAGATGAACCCGTGGCTGAAGACGTCCTCGGGGTCGCCGCGGATCGACGCCACCCGGTCACCCTCGAGTCCGATCTCAAGCCCGCAGGTGGCCTCGCACAGCGGACATGTCCGGATCGCTGCTCGGTGGCCGTTGGACGACATCCTGACCGGAGACTACGCCCACGGAGGCGCCCGCGCCATGACCTCCGGGGTAGGCCGAAGTGTCGCGCCGGCGCTACCGTCGCGCGCGCAACATCCTCCGCCGTACACTGCCGCGGCTGTGAGCAAGGAAACCCGAGAGGCGCTCTCCGACTGGTTCGTGGTCGCCGGGGCGCTGCTGCTGTTCGGCTCACTGTTCCTGACCTGGAGCCATCAGCTCTCGCCGTCCTTCCTGGCGCTGTTCGGCTCCTACGGCCCGCTCCGCGGCGTGCCCCGCGACCCGACCGCATGGCAGGTCTACTCGGCCGCTGACGTGTGCCTCGCCGTCCTGGCCGCCGGGCTGCTCCTCGTCGCGCTGGTCGGTTCTCGCGCCGGCCGGCCGGTCTCCCTGTTCGCCGCCGCCCTCGGGCTCGCCTTCGTGCTCCACGCGCTGAGCTCGCCACCGACCAACGGCGCCGCGAACATCTTCAACGCGGCCAACAGCGTGCCCAACTACCTGCCCCTGTCGCCGGGCGCCGGCCTCGGCGAGACGGTGGCGCTGGTCGCGCTGGGGCTGGCGATCGCCGGGCTGGCGCTGTCGCTGACGGCTGACTGAGGCCTGGACGCGGGCCTTTCGTGGGGCTCATCCGCCCGACGTCGTCCCGCCGGCGGCGACGGCCCCACCGCGCCCGCCACCCGCCTTCGTATCCTCGAAGACCGTGTCGATCACCCCCGCCGACAAGCGTCGTGAGCTCCCGGACGAGCCGGGGGTGTACCTGTTCCGCGACGCGAACGGGCGGGTGATCTATGTCGGCAAGGCGATATCGATCCGCAAGCGGGTCGCGTCGCACTTCTCCAACCCGAGCACGAGGGCGGGGAGCGATCTGGTGCCGATGATCGACCACATCGAGGCGCTGGTCGTGCACACCGAGGCGGAGGCGCTGCTGGTGGAGCAGAACTTCATCAAGCAGTACAAGCCGCGATTCAACATCCGCCTGCGCGACGACAAGTCGTACCCGTACATCGCGATCTCGCTCGACGAGGACTTCCCGCGGGTCTACTTCACCCGCGAGCGCCACCGGCGCGACCGGGCCTACTTCGGCCCCTACAGCAACGCCAAGCGGGTGCGGGCGACGCTCGAGGTGCTGGGCAAGGTGTTCATGTTCCGTTCCTGCGACGGGCCCGAGCCGGGGCGGCGCAGCGGCTCGCCGTGCCTCGACTACTACATCAAGCGATGCGAGGCCCCCTGCGTCGGCTACGTGAGCCGCGAGGAGTACCGAGCCGGGATCGACGGCGTGATCGACTTCTTGTCCGGGCGCTACCGGGAGATCGAGCGCTCGCTCGAGCAGGAGATGCGCGCCGCCGCCGCCGAGCAGCGATTCGAGGATGCGGCGCGTGAGCGCAACCGGCTCCGGGCGGTCCGCTCGCTGCTCGAGCGCCAGCGCGTGGCCAACGACGCGGTGGGAACGCTCGACGCGATCGCGATCGCGCTCGAGGGGACGGAGGCAAACGCCCAGGTGTTCCAGATTCGCGACGGCGTGCTCTCGGACCGGCAGAGCTTCTACCTCGACAACGAGGTCGGAGGCGGCATCGCGGACGTGGGCGAGGCGTTCATCCTGCAGTACTACGCGAGCGCGATGATGGTCCCACCGCTGCTCGTGGTGCAGCGCGAGCTCGACGACAACACGGCCCTGCAGCAGGCGCTCAGCAGCCGGCGCGGCGGCCCGGTCGAGATCCGTCCGGCCGAGCGCGGGGACAAGCGCAGGATCCTGGAGCTGGCCGAGCGCAACGCGCGCCTGGCGTTGGACCAGGAAAAGCTGCGCTCCGAGCGTCGCCGCCAGCAGCGCGTCGAGGCGCTCGACGGGCTGCAGCAGGCTCTGGGGCTCGACACGATCCCGCTGCGGATCGAGTGCTTCGACATCTCGACCCTGATGGGAACCAACACGGTGGCCTCGATGGTCGTATTCGAGGGCGCCGCGCCGAGGAAGTCCGACTACCGGCGGTTCAAGATCGCCGCCGGTGCCGACGGCGCACCCGACGACTTCGCGGCCATGGAGGAGGTGCTCTCGCGACGGCTGGCCCGATGGGAGGCCCAGCGCGACGTCTCGCCCCACGACAAGGAGTACGACCCCGGCTTTGCCGCACTGCCCAATCTGGTCGTGATCGACGGCGGCCGGGGGCAGCTCTCAGCCGGTCTCCGGGCGCTGCAGGGATTCCGGGAGCGCGGCGTGGTCGTCGTGTCGCTGGCCAAGCGGATCGAGGAAGTCTTCATCCCGGGTCGGCCCGAGCCGCTCGTCCTCGGCCGCGAGACCCCCGAGCTGCAGTTGCTCCAGCGCGTGCGCGACGAGGCCCACCGGTTCGCGATCACCCACCACCGGTCCCGTCGTGACCGGGCGATGAAGGCCTCGATCCTGGACGAGCTGCCCGGCGTCGGTCCGGCTCGCAAGCGGGCACTCCTGCAACACTTCGGCTCGCCCGACGCGATCCTCGAGGCGAGTCGCGAGGAGCTCGAAGCTGTGCCCGGGCTGTCGGGCAAGCTCGCCCGCCACCTCCATCGCGAGCTGCACAAGACCGGCGTCTGACCGGCCGCCCCGCGGGCCGGCCGGCGCCCGCTCAGCTCGTGAGCATCGCGCCGCTGCCGGGGGGAGCCGGGCGGCGCCGCCTGGGCGAACATCGGCAGCCCGTAGTAGAGCGGGTTCACGGTGGCCCGGGGGCGCAGACGCGGTCGACGTGAAGCCATGTTGACGCAAGCCCGCTGAGCAGCGGCTGAGTAAATGGGTCCTCATGTAACTGGCGCGCGTCCGCTGATCCCGTCAAGCTGTCGGGCATGCAGGCCTCCCAACCGGGCAGCTACGACGAGACCGCCGCCGTCGGGCAGGCGGCCGCCTCGGCGCTCACCGACCTGGTCATCATCACCGGCTTCTCGGGAGCGGGGAAGTCGACCGCGATGGCGGCGTTCGAGGACGAGGGCTACTTCTGCGTCGACAACCTGCCCTCCGAGATGATCCGCTCGCTGGTCGAGCTGTTCATGCACGAGGGCTCCAAGGTCGCCCGGGCCGCGGTCGTCTCCGACGTTCGGCTCGGCAGCTACTTCGAGGGCCTGGCCGAGATCCTCGACGGCCTCCGCGCCGCGGGGCTCAGGCATCGCGTGCTGTTCCTCGAGGCCGACGAGCAGACGCTGCTGACGCGCTACAAGGAGACCCGCCGCCGGCATCCGCTCGCGCCGACCGGCAGTGTCGCCGACGGCATCGTGCGCGAGCGGCGGCTGCTCGCGCCGCTCCGCACGCGCGCGGATGTGGTCATCGATACCGGTGGGCTGACCGCGGCGATGCTGCGGCGCAAGCTCGCCGACGAGCTGCTGCCGAGCCGGACGCCCGGTCGTCTGGCGGTCACGTTCCAGAGCTTTGGGTTCAAGTACGGCCCCGCCCGCGACCCGGACCTGCTGCTCGACGTGCGCTTCCTGCCCAACCCGCACTATGAGCCCGAGCTGCGCGCGCTCACCGGTCGCGACCAGCGGATCGTGGACTTCGTCAACACGGGCGGCGCGCTTGATGCGTTCTACGAGCGCCTGCACCCCTTGCTCGACTATCTGCTGCCGCAGTACCTCACCGAGGGTAAGGCCCACCTCGTGGTCGCGATCGGGTGCACCGGCGGCCACCACCGGTCGGTGGCGATTGCCGAGCACCTCGCCGAGCGCTACGCGGACGGCGGGGATTACCTCGTCGAGGTGAGCCACCGAGACATCGAGCGCCCGCACTGATGCGCGGCGCCCGGTCGTCCTCGGCGCCGAGGCACGCTCACCGCCGATGATCGATCACATCGGCTTCGAGGTGACCGACCTCGCCCGTTCGGCCCGCTTCTACGACGCGCTGTTCTTCCCGTTGGGCGCGCGCCGGATGTTCGAATCCGAACACGCCGTGGCCTACGGGATCAACGACCCCGAGCTGTGGATCGTCGTGCGCGGACGTGCGCCCGGGCCCGGCTACGGGCACGTCGCGTTGCACGCCAGCGGCAGGGCCGCGGTGGACGCCGCCCATGCCGCCGGGATCGGCGCCGGTGGCAGCGACGACGGGGCGCCGGGGATGCGGCCCCAGTACGGAAGGCGCTACTACGCGGCCTACCTGCGCGACCCCGATGGCCTCCGAGTCGAGGTCGTCAGCCGGCGTTGAAAACGCGTGATTGAGTGCGCCGGATTTAGCTAGGCTTGAGAGGCCGACCCGGCCTCCGGGCGGCATTCGTCCTTTGGCCGCCGCAACTGAGAAGAGGGATACGCATGCCCGTACGCGTCGGGATTAACGGCTTCGGCCGAATCGGCCGCAACGTCTTCCGAGCCGCCTACGAGCGCGGCGCCGATGTGGAATGGCTTGCGGTCAACGACCTCGTCGAGACCAGGACGATCGCGCACCTGCTCAAGTACGACTCCAACTACGGACCGTTCCCGGGCGCCATCGAGGCGACCGACTCCGGCTTCAAGGTCGACGGCAAGGAGATCCGGGTGCTGGCCGAGCGCGACCCCGCGGCCCTGCCGTGGGGCGAGATCGGCGCCGACGTGGTGATCGAGTCGACCGGCTTCTTCACCGATCGCGAGAACGCCTCCAAGCATCTCGGGGCCGGGGCGAAGAAGGTCATCATCTCGGCACCGGCAACCAACCCCGATGTGACCGTGGCGCTGGGGGTGAACTTCGACGAGGTCTACGACAAGTCGAAGGACGACATCATCTCCAACGCCTCGTGCACGACAAACTGCCTGGCCCCGGTGGCGAAGATCCTGAACGACACGGTCGGGATCAAGCACGGGCTGATGACGACGATCCATGCCTACACCGCCGACCAGCGGCTGCTGGACATGCCGCACAGGGACCTGCGACGCGCCCGCGCGGCGGCGATCAACCTGATCCCCGCGTCGACCGGCGCCGCGAAGGCGATCGGGGTCGTGATCCCCGCGCTGAAGGGCAAGCTGCACGGCTTCGCCGTGCGAGCCCCGGTCCCGACCGGGAGCGTCGTCGACCTGACCATCGAGGCCAACCGCGAGACCACGATCGAGGAGCTCAACGAGGCCTTCAAGGCCGGGGCCGACGGGCCGATGAAGGGGATCCTGCGCTACACGACGGACCCGATCGTCTCCTCGGACATCGTCAAGGACCCCCACTCGTCGATCCTCGATTCCGAGCTCACGGCGGTCATGGACGGCACCATGGTCAAGGTCGTGTCCTGGTACGACAACGAGTGGGGTTACTCGAACCGCCTCGTCGATCTGATCCAGAAGATCCTGTGAGGACGCTGGAGGACCTCGGCGACGTACGGGGCAAGCGCGTGTTCGTGCGGGTCGACTTCAACGTCCCGCTCGATCACGGCGCGGTCGCCGACGACACCCGGATCCGGGCCGCCCTGCCCACGATCGATGAGCTGCGCCGGCGTGGCGCTCGGCTCGTGCTGGCCTCACACCTCGGGCGCCCCAAGGATCGGGAGCCCGAGCTGTCGCTGCGCCCGGCGGCCGATCGCCTCGCGGAGCTGACGGGCGCGAACGTGACGCTGGCGCCGGACGTCGTCGGCAGCGACGTGCGCGCGCTGGCCGAGCAACTCGGCGACGGCGACGTGCTCGTGCTCGAGAACGTGCGCTACGAGCAGGGTGAGACGAGGAACGACCCCGCTCTGGCGGCGGAGTTCGCCGCGCTCGCCGATGTCTACGTCAACGACGCGTTCGGTGCCGCACATCGCGCGCACGCCTCGACCGAGGGCGTCGCGCATCTCGTCCCCGACCACGCCGCCGGCCGGCTTCTGGAGCGCGAGGTGAGGACGCTGGCCGGGCTGCTGGAGAAGCCGGCCCGCCCACTCGTGGCGGTGCTGGGCGGAGCCAAGGTGAGCGACAAGATCGCCGTCATCGACCGCTTCCTGGAGGTGGCCGACGTGATCCTGATCGGCGGCGCGATGTGCTTCCCGTTCCTCGCCGCCCAGGGACATCGCGTCGGAGACTCCCTGTGCGCGGACGAGGACGTCGGGCTCGCCCGGCGCACTCTGGTGCCATCGACGAAGCCGCGTGCCACGATCGAGCTGCCGCGTGATCTCGTCGTGGGAAACCGCTTCCGAGCCGACGCCGCGACCCAGACGCTCGACGGCGTCGACGTGCCCGACGGCTGGATGGGCCTGGACATCGGACCGAAGACCGCGGCTGACTACGGCGTCTTCATCGACGGCGCCGGAACCGTGTTCTGGAACGGCCCGATGGGCGCGTTTGAAATGGAGCCGTTCGCGGCCGGGACGCGAGCGGTCGCCGAGTCCGTGGCGGCGGCGGCCGGAGCCACCGTAGTCGGTGGTGGCGATTCGGTCGCGGCGCTGCAGCGGTTCGGGCTGGCCGACAGGGTTACCCACCTCTCGACCGGCGGGGGTGCCGCGCTCGAGCTGATCGAAGGCCGGGCACTGCCCGGCGTGGAGGCGCTGGCATGAGTCCAAGCACGAGAACGCCGCTGATCGCCGGGAACTGGAAGATGTACAAGACCGTCGCCGAGGCCGAGGAGTTCATCCAGGCCCTCCTCCCGCGGGTGTCAACGGCCGACGGAGTCGACGTGGCCATCTGTCCGTCGTTCCTGGCTCTCCCCGCGATGATCGACTCGACCCGCGGATCGCGCGTCGAGGTGTACGCGCAGAACATGCACTACGCCGACGAGGGCGCGTTCACCGGCGAGGTCTCCCCGCCGATGCTGCTCGAGGTCGGAGTCCACGGCGTCCTGCTCGGCCACTCCGAGCGGCGCGAGTACTTCGGCGAGTCCGACCGCGCGCTTCAGCTCAAGGTCCCCGTGGCTCTCGACGCGGGCATCCGCCCGATCCTGTGCGTGGGCGAGACGGAGGAGGAGCGCGAGCGCGGCGACACCGAGCGCAAGCTCCGCCATCAGGTCCAGGAGGACCTCGCCAAGGTGCCGACAGAGAAGCTCGGCGACGTGGTCATCGCCTACGAGCCGATCTGGGCGATCGGCACCGGCACGGTCGCGACGCCCGAGCAGGCCCAGGAGGCGATCGCGTTCGTGCGGGCACTGGTCGCCGACCGATCTCGGGAGGAGGCGGCGCGCACGCGCGTCCTCTATGGCGGCAGCGTCAAGCCCGAGAACGCCGCCGAGCTGATGGCGCTGCCCGACGTTGACGGCGCGCTCGTCGGCGGCGCGAGCCTCGACCCCGATTCGTTCGCGGCGCTGGTCGCGGCCGCGGGCTCATGACCGCGCTTCCACCCGGACCGACGGAGTTGCCGGCGTCCTCGACGGTGCTGGTCGTGCTCGATGGTTGGGGGCTCGCGCCCGACGGTCCGGGAAACGCCGTCTCGCTCGCGCATACGCCGGTGTTCGACGAGCTTTGGGCGGCCTATCCGCACACGCAGCTGACCGCCTGCGGGCTGGCCGTCGGCCTGCCCGAGGGCCAGATGGGGAACTCCGAGGTCGGTCACCTGAACCTCGGTGCGGGGGCGGTCCTGATGCAGGACCTGACGCGGATCGACCACGCCGTCGAGCGCGGGGATCTCTCGACCAACGCCGTCCTGCGCGACGCGTTCACCGCGTCCGAACGAGTGCACCTGATCGGACTCGTGTCCGACGGCGGGATCCATTCCGGTTGGACGCACCTGCTGGCGCTGATCCGCATGGGCGCCGAGCTGGGGGTGCCGGATCTCGTGCTGCATGCGTTCACCGACGGTCGCGACACCTTCCCCGACGCCGGCGCCGGATACGTGGCCGCCGTCGAGCGACAGATGGCGGACTGCGGATCGGGTCGTGTCGGCTCCTTGATCGGGCGGTACTTCGCGATGGACCGGGACAAGCGCTGGGATCGACTCGAGCGCGCCTACGGCCTGCTCGTCCACGGCGAAGCCGAGTTCCGGGCCGAGACCGGCGAGGCGGGGATGCACGCCGCCTACGAGCGCGGCCAGACCGATGAGTTCATCGAGCCCGTGCTCGTGGGCGAGGAAGCGAGGATCCGCCCCGGCGATTCGGTCGTGGCGTTCAACTTCCGGCCCGACCGGATGCGCGAGATCACCCGCGCGCTGGCCGATCCCGCGTTCGCCGACGTGGATCGCCGCGGCATCCCCACGGTCAGCCGCTACGCCACCATGACCGAGTACGAGGAGGGCTGGCCGTACCCTGTCGCGTTCCCGCCCGAGCACCCCGCCACGACCCTGTCGACGGTGCTGGCGGCCACCGGTGCCCGCCAGCTCCACGTCGCCGAGACGGAGAAGTACCCCCACGTGACGTACTTCTTCAACGGCGGTGAGGAGACGCCGTGCGAGGGCGAGCGCCGCGAGCTCGTGCCGTCGCCCCGCGACGTCCCGACCTACGACTTCAAGCCCGAGATGAGCGCCCGCGAGGCGGCGGCGGCGTTCATCGGCGCCTGGCGCGAGGACGCGCCCCGATTCGGGATCATCAACTTCGCCAACGCCGACATGGTGGGCCACACCGGGGTCATCCCCGCGGCGGTCACGGCCATCGAGACCGTCGACGCCTGCCTCGGTGAAGTCCTCGCCGCCGTCCACGAGTCGGGCGGCGCGATGATCGTGACCGCCGATCACGGCAACTCCGATCACATGCTCGAGCCCGATGGGAGCCCGAACACGGCGCACTCGCTGAACCCGGTTCCGCTGATCGTGACCGTGCCGGGCCTGGAGCTGCGCAGCGGCGGCGTGCTCGCCGACGTCGCACCGACTGCTTTGCAGCTGCTCGGGATCGATCAGCCGGGAGCGATGACCGGCGACTCCCTCATTCGGTAGTTCTCGATCCGCCGAACTGCGGCCTGCGGATGGGCGGTGGGGCCCGGTCCAGGTCGACCCTGTGATGGATGAATGTAGCGCTGGTATCGTGGCTGACACGGCGGGTAGGCCGTTGGCGATGGTGTCTGCGAAGGTTGGACAAGGCGGAGGGACTATGGATGGCATTGAATCGGTCGCGTGGCGGGGGTTCCTGAAGGCTCACGCGGTGCTTCAAAAGGAGCTCGACGCGGTGCTCGAGGCGGACCACCGGCTGCCGTTGAGCTCGTACGTGGTCCTGCACGAGCTCGCCGATGCGCCTAAGCGCCGGATGCGGATGCGTGACCTGGCCGAGTCCGTGGGCCTCAGCCGCAGCGGTCTGAGCCGGCTGGTCGACCGCCTCGAGCGGGACGAGCTGATCAAGCGTGAGCCGTGCCCTGACGACGCGCGCGGGGCCTACGCCGTCCTCACCCGCCGGGGCCTACGCCGGCTCGAACAGGCCCGGCCGGCCCACCTCGCGGCCGTTCGCAAGCGCTTCCTGGCGCACTTCAGTGCCGACGAGCTGAAGCAGCTCGCGGGCTTCTGGGACCGCCTGCTCGCGCCCGAGTAGGCCGCACCGTTCCTGCGGGGCCCGTCGCCCCGATGCGGGCGTCGGGCCGGAGAGACCGCCGGGTAGGGTCTCGGCGGTGTTCACCGTCCTGGCCCGAGACCGCAGTTCGCTCGCCCGTGCCGGCGAGCTCCGCCTGGCCCACGGCCGCGTCCGCACGCCGGCGTTCGTGCCGTTGGGGACAAAGGCGACGGTGAAGGGGCTCGAGCCCCGCGAGGTCGCCGGGCTCGGCTACGAGTTGATCCTGGCCAACACCTTTCACCTGTTCCTCGCGCCCGGTCCCGAGCTGGTCCAGGAGGCCGGCGGCGTGCATCGATTCATGCGCTGGGAGCGCCCGGTGATCAGCGACTCGGGCGGCTTCCAGGTGTTCTCGATGGGTCACGGCACCGTGGCCGACGAGATCAAGGGTCGGGGCAGAGCTGGTGAGCGCACGGGCTCGATCCTGTCCATCGAGGAGGACGGGGTTCGCTTTCGCTCCTATCTCGACGGCAGCGAGCGGTTCATGGGCCCGGAGACGTCGATGGCGGTCCAGGCCGCGCTGGGCACCGACATCGCACTCGTATTCGACGAGTGCACGCCGTTCCACGTGTCACGGGAGTACACGGCGCGGTCGACCGAGCGCACGCATCGCTGGCTCGAGCGCTGCCTGCGCTGGCACGCCGACAACGGACCCGGCGGTCAGCTCGTGTATGGGATCGTCCAGGGCGGCGTCGACGAGGAATTGCGCCGCGAGTCGACCCAGACGGTGGCCGCGAGTGCCTGTGGCGGGATCGCCATCGGCGGCTCGCTCGGCCAGGAGAAGGAGCAGATGTACGAAGTCGTGGCGTGGACCACGGCGGAGCTCGATCGCCACGCTGCCGAGCGGCCGCGGCATCTGCTGGGGATCGGCGACGTCGACGACCTGATCGCCGGCGTCGAGCGCGGTATCGACACCTTCGACTGCGCGATGCCGACGCGGCTCGGCCGCCACGGTGTCGCGATCGTCTCCGATCCCGCGGCGCGCTGGCGGGTGGACCTCGCCAAGGCCGGCCATCGTCACTCACACTGGCCGATCGACGCCGACTGCCCGTGTCCCGCCTGCTCGCAGGGCTTCACGCGGGCCTACCTGCACTACCTGATCCGCGCCGGCGAGCTCACCGGGATGCGGCTGATCACGCTGCACAACCTCTCCTACCTGGCGAGGCTGATGCACGATCTGAGGACGGCGATCAGCGAGCAGCGCTTCCCGGAGGTCGCGGCCGCCCTGCGCGCCGGCGCGGCGCCCGGGCCCGCGACGTGAGCTCCGGCGCTACTTCGTGTACTGGTTGATGATGCTCTTGACCTGATCGATCGCGTTCTGGGTGTCGTGCGCCACCACGGTGCGGAAGTGCACGACCGTGTTGGACGTGCTCGTCGCGATCAGCGCGGCCACGATCACCGCGACCAGGAGCACCGCCAGCACGGCCAGCAGCGCGCCCAGCCGCCGCGCGGCCTTGCGCGGACGCGGGCCCCGGGCCTGAACCGGCGCGGGCTCGCGGCGGCGCGGCGCCGGGGCGGCGGTCGAGACCCGAGCCGGGGTCGCGCGCCGGGAGTTGCGCCCGGTGGCCGGCGCGGTCACGGGAGCCCGGGTGGCGACCCGCGTCGCCGCCGTCGGCTCCTCACCGCGCGCGAGCACGTTCGTCGCGGCGGCCGTCCCGAGGTGCGCCGTGGGCGCGGTCGAGCTGACCGGACCGATCCCCTGTGCGCCCTTGCGCAGGGCCTCGGCCAGCACCAGCGCATCGGAGGGCCGGTGCTCCTGATCGATCGCCAGCGCCGTCGAGACGGCATAAGCCAGCTCGCGCGGGACGCGCGGGTTCAGATCCTGGAGCGGCATCGGCGCCTCGCGCTGCTGCTTGAGCGCCAGCTCCGACAGTGACCCGGCCTCGTACGGGAGGCGTCCGGACAGCAGCTGATAGGTGACGACGCCGAGTGAGTAGAGGTCGGCCCGGGGACCCGCCTCCTCGCCGCGCGCCTGCTCGGGCGACAGGTAGGCCGCCGTCCCCAGCACCGAGCCGACCTGGGTGATGCTCGACTGATCGGCCGCCCGCGCGATCCCGAAGTCGGCGAGTTTGACCACGTCGGCGTCGGAGACGAGCAGGTTGCCCGGCTTGACGTCGCGGTGCACGACCCCGTTGCGGTGGGCGTACTCGAGCCCGCGGCAGGCCTGGCAGACGATGTCCACCCCCTGCTCCACGTCGAGATGGCCACGGTCGCGCAGCAGCTCCGCGCACGAGTTGCCGTTGACGTGCTCCATCACGATGAAGTGCTGGTGCGAGCCCTCGTCGAAGCCGAAGTCGAACACCTGCACGATGTTCGGGTGCACCAGCCGCGCCGCTGCCAGCGCCTCGCGGCGGAAGCGTGAGACGAATGCCGGGTCGTCGGCCAGGTGCTCGGCCAGCAGCTTGATCGCCACGCTGCGCTCGAGTCGCTGGTCGAACGCGAGGTGGACGGTCGACATCCCGCCGACGCCGAGGCGGCCTTCGAGCCGGTAGCGACCGGCGATCGTGGTGGTGCTGGTCATCTCTGGTTATCCGTTGCCCGTGCCGGCGCCCCCGCTGGAGCCCCCGCTGCCCGATTGGCCGCCGATCCCGGCGCCGCCGCTGTTTCCGGTACTGGAAGTACCCGTGGGCGTGCCCGTCGTTGCAGGGGGCGTGGTCACGGGGGGCGGTGGAGGCGGGGTTGTCGTCGTCGCCGGCGTGGTCACGGTCTGCGTCGGAGTCGTCGTGGTGGTGCTTTGCGTCGTCGTTGTTGGCGTTGTGTTAGTCGTGGTCTTCGCGGACGTCGACACCGGGTTCAGGCAGTCCTGGGCGGCGTTGCGGCCGACCACGTTGGCGCCCTGGAGCAGGTTCGCCCGCAGCGTCCCGCTGACCGAGGCGGGTAGGCCGGCGACCTGGTTGTTGAAGCTGTTGACGGCGCTCTGGGCCTGTCCGCACTGCCCCGCGCCGACGGCCGCGGACACGTTGTCCAGGGAGCTGTTGAGGTTGCCCGCCTGGCCGCCGGAGAGCAGAGCGGAGTTGCCGCCGCAGGCGACGAGCAGGGATGCCGACAGGCCAAGGCCGCCGGCGAGCACAGCACGAATCGGGTATCGCATCATCGGCCGAGTGACTTTACTGCCCGTAGCTGAGGCGCTCGGCGAGGGAATCCGGAAGCCGGGCCGCGCGGATCGCTGCTGCGGCTCCGTCGATGTCGTATTCGACACGTCTGTACGCAACGGTCCATTTTGCGGTGTCAAGCTCGAGCCACGCCGCGCGCGGGTCGCCGTCGCGCGGTTGTCCGACGCTTCCGGGGTTGATCAGCCATTCGCCGTCGGCGACCTCGAGCCGGTCGTCGGCCGAGTGGGTCTCGCCGCTCGCCGGATGCCCTTCGTGGCGCGAGAACGACAGCGCCACGTGCGAATGCCCGATCAGGCAGATCCGGTGGCGCTGCACGTCCAGGCACAGCTCGGCCTGCAGGGAGGAGAGGACGTACTCCCAGACCGGATCGCGCGGGCTGGCGTGGAACAGCCCGACCTCCTCGTCGAGGTTGGACGGCTCGAGTCCCTCGAGGTAGGCGCGCGTCTGCGGCGAGATCGTCTCTGCCGTCCATTTGGCGGCCAGCGCCGCCCCGCGGGAGAACTCGCTCAGTGACAGCGTGCCGACCACTCCGAGGTCGTGGTTGCCGGCCAGGCAGATCGCGGCGTGCCGGCGGGCGAGCTCAACGCACGCGTCCGGCTCGGCCCCGTAGCCTACGAGGTCGCCCAGGCACCACATCTCCTGGCACTCGGAGGCCTCGATCTCGTCGAGCACGGCCTCGAACGCGTGCCGGTTGCCGTGGATGTCGGATACGACAGCAACCTTCATGCGACCACGTATTTCAGGCTCATCGGTGCGAAACCCTCCACGCTCGCGCGTGCTCGGGTCGATGGTGTTGGCGGTTGCCGCCGCGGAGGCGGGTGCACGATGGCTGGCGCCGCGCGATTCGACCATCGACCCTGCGCGGATCGATGTCCGATCCTACTTCACCGAGGCGGAGATCGAGCGCGGAAAGCGCTATGCCCGCCCGCAGTTCATGCTCGGGATCGCCCGCACTGCCGTCGAGACCGGCGCCCTGGCGCTGCTCGTCCGGCGCCCGCCGCTGGCCCTACGACGCCTCTCGGCGCGGCCGGTCGCCGGCGGTGCGGCGGCCGGTGCGGGAATGGCGATCGCCCTGTCGCTGCCGCCGCTGCCGCTCTCGGCCCTCGCTCGCCACCGGGCCAGGCGCGTCGGTCTCCTGACGCAATCGTGGGGCGGATGGGGTGTCGATCTCGCCAAGGCGAACGCGATCGGTGCCGGGCTCGCCGCGGGCGCGGGCGCGGCCGCGGTGGCCGCCACGCGGCGCTATCCGCGCAGCTGGTGGGCGCCGGCGGGGGCCGGGTCGGTGACCATCGGCACCGTGCTCGCCGCGCTCGCGCCGGTCGTGCTCGACCCGGTGTTCAACACGTTCACGCCCCTGCCCGAGGGCCAGACGCGGGCCGACGTGCTCGAGCTGGCCGAGCGTGCCGGGGTCAGCGTCGGCGACGTCTACTCCGTCGACGCCAGCCGACGCACGACGGCCGCCAACGCCTATGTGTCCGGGCTCGGCCCGACCAAGCGCGTAGTCCTGTTCGACACGCTGCTGGATCGCTACACCCGCGACGAGATCCGGCTCGTCGTGGCCCACGAGCTGGCCCATGTCCGCCATCGCGACGTGCCCCGGAGCGTGCTCTACGCGGCGATCGTGGCGCCGTTCGCGGCCTACGCGGTACAGCGCCTGAGCTGGGCGCTGTCCCCGGAGCGGGGAACCCCGGCGGCGCTGCCGGCGCTGGCCCTCGCGGCCGGAGTCGTGTCGGCGCCGGTCGGATTGGTCGGCAACCGTCTGTCGCGGGCGATCGAGCGCCGGGCCGACGCGTTCTCGCTCGAGCTGGCCGGCGCGCCGGAGGCCTTCGTCTCCTTCGAGCGGCGGATCGCCCTGCAGAACGTCGCCGATCTCGAGCCCCCGTGGTGGCTCACGGCGCTGTTGGCCACGCATCCGCCGACGACCGAGCGCATCGGCGCCGCGGTGGCCTTCGCCGAGCGCGCCGGGGGCTGACCGGGCCGGCGCCTGCCGGCTCGAACGGCGGCCCTGGCGGCCTACTGCTCCTGAGGCTCCTCGCCGCCGGCGCCGCCGGCGCCGGCCCCGCCCCCGAACTCGGGCAGGTTCTTGACCTCCTCGCGGGTCCGCCATTTGGAGTAGTTGTCCTGCATCGCTTCGATCAGCTCGCGCATGAACTTCGGCGACAGATTCACGCGTGAGACGACCACGCCCGGGATCTCGTCGTCCTCGACCTCGTGGTCGACGCGTGCGAAGGTGATCGTGAACTCGTAGTCGGAGTGGCTCACGTTCGCGAAGTTCGCGTAGACGCCGGCCATGATGTCCGGTGAGAAGTGGATATTGATGTGGCGCTCGGGCGCGTTGGGATCGTCCATGCGCCTAGTATCCCACCGTGCGGATCGTCGTCGTCGCCGTGGGTCGCTTGCGTCCTCCGTTCGCGGATGACGTTCAGCACTATCAGAAGCTTCTGGCGCGCCATGCCCGGCTGGAGCTGATCGAGGTGCGCGAGGAGGAGCAGCTCGCGCGCCGGCTTCCCGAGCGCGCCTTCATCTCGCTGCTGCACCGCGATGGGGACGCGATGGACTCGATCGGATTCAGCCGCTTCCTCGAGCAGCGTCGCCAGAGCGGGCGTGACCTGTGCCTCGTGATCGGAGGCCCCTACGGGCTCGACATGTCCGACGTCGACCACCGGCTCTCGTTCGGTGCCATGACCCTGCCGCACCAGCTCGCCCGGGTGGTCCTGCTCGAGCAGCTCTATCGCGCCCACAAGATCCTGGCCGGCGAGCCGTATCACTACTGACCTCGTGTGTGGGCAAATAGGCTGCGCTCGATGCCCGACCGACCCGACCTGAACCGATCCAGGGACCGGCGGGCCCAGGAGCGGCGCGAGCTGAGGCTGGTCAGTCGCCGCCTGGGGTACCTGATGGGGGCGCTGGGCGTGCTCGTCATCCTCGGCACGATCGGCTACTCGGCACTCGAGGGAACCTCGGTCGCCTTCGGCTTCTCCTGGACGCTCGACACGGTGGCGACCCTCGGCACGATCCCCGACCCTCCCGACTTCGCCGGCCGCGCCCTCAAGGCTGCTCTCCTGATCTTCGGGGTCGGTACGCTCTTCTACGGCCTGGCGACCGCGGCGGAGTTCTTCGTCTCGGGCCAGCTGAGCGGCGTGCTCTCACGGCGCAGGATGCAGAAGACGATCGATTCGCTCACCGACCACTTCATCATCTGCGGCTACGGCCGCGTCGGACGCCAGGTCGCCCGCGACCTGCGCACCGAACGTGCCCAGTACCTCGTCGTCGATGAGAATCCGGACAATGCCGAACGGGCGGGCGCGCTCGGCGTGAAGTACCTCGACGCGCCGCCCTCCGACGACGAGGTCCTGCGCCAGGCGGGGATCGAGCGGGCCCGCGGGGTGATCGCCTGCGTGGACTCGGACGCCGAGAACATCTTCATCACGCTGACCGCGCGCGAGCTGCGCGCCGACATCCTGATCATCGCCCGGGCGTCGGCCGAGGACTCCGAGAAGAAGCTGTTGCGGGCCGGCGCGGACCGGGTGATCTCGCCCTACAAGACCTCCGGCTCGGAGATGGCCCGCGTGGCGCTGCACCCGCAGGTCGGCGGCGCGCTCGCCGTGGCCGACTACCGGATGGAGGAGATCGAGGTGACACCGGCCTGCGAGGGCGTCGGCAAGACGATCGCCGACGTCCGCGGCCAGTCGATGATCGTCGCCGTGCGGCGCCCGGACGGGCGGCTGGAGCCCCAGCCCCCGCCGCATGCGGTGATCGGAGCGGGCGACAAGCTCGTCGCCCTCGGCACGCCGGCGGCGATGGAGCACCTCGAGCGGGTGTTCCAGCCGGCGAACACAGCGGCCACCTGATGTCGACCGAGCACAGCCAGATCGCGCCGCTCGACGAGCTCCGCGCCGCCGTGCTGGCCGCGGCGACCGCGGTCCGCGGCAGCGAGGGCGAGCTGGCGGCAGCGCCGAAGCTCGAGCGGCCCAAGCACAACGGTCAGGGGGACTACTCGACCAACGCCGCGATGCTCCTGGCCCCGGTGCTCGGTTCCTCCCCGCGCCAGATCGCCGACCTGCTGGCCGCCGAGCTGGCCGAACGCCTCGGGGACGACCTCGCGCGCACCGAGATCGCCGGGCCGGGCTTCCTGAACCTGTTCCTGTCGGACGAGTGGCACCGCCGGGCGCTGTCGGGCATGCTCGCGGCGGGAGACCGGTTCGGCCAGGGCGGCGCCGATCCGCCCGAGCGGATCCTGGTCGAGTTCGTCTCCGCCAACCCGACCGGTCCATTGGTGGCGGCGAGCGGACGTCACGCCGCCTACGGCGATGCGCTGGCCCGGATCCTCGAGCAGCACGGGCACGCGGTCGCCCGTGAGTACTACTTCAACGACGCCGGCTCCCAGATCCGGCTGCTCGGCGAGTCGGTGCGGGCCCGCGCCCGCGGCGACGAGGTTCCCGATGGGGGCTACCAGGGGGACTACGTGGCCGAGCTCGCCGATCAGATCCCGAATGCCGCCGAGGCCGAGCCGGAGCAGCTCGCGGCGCTGGCGGTGGACGCCCTGTTGGCCCAGATCAAGGCGACGCTCGAGCGCTACGGAGTCGAGTTCGACACGTTCTTCAGCGAGCGGACGCTGCACGAGGGGTCTCCGAGCGGGCTCGAGCGGGCGATCACCGAGCTCGACCAGGCCGGCCACCTGTACCGCACCGAGGGGGCCATGTGGCTGCGGACCACCACATTCGGCGATGACAAGGACCGGGTGCTCGAGCGCTCCACCGGCGAGCCGACCTACTTCGCCGCCGACGTCGCGTACATGCAGAACAAGCGCGAGCGCGGCTTCGAACGCCAGCTCAACCCGATGGGCGCCGACCACCACGGCTACGTGGCGCGGCTGAAGGCCGCCTTCGCCGCACTCGGCGGCGATCCCGACCTGCTCGAGGTGCCGATCCTCCAGTTCGTGCACCTCGTCGAGGGACACGAGCGCGCCGCGATGTCCAAGCGCCGCGGCGACTTCGTGCGGCTCGACGAGCTGTTGGACGAGATCGGCGTCGACGCCACCCGCTTCTTCATGCTCCAGCGCTCGCACGACCGCACACTCGACCTCGACCTCGATCTCGCCCGCTCGCAGTCGCGCGAGAACCCGGTCTACTACGTCCAGTACGCGCACGCCCGGATCGCGTCGATGCTCGCCCGCGCCGGCGAGGAGCGGGTGCAGGCGGCGCTCGCAGACGGCGCCGACTGGGGCGCCGGCGAGCTGCAACCGGCCGAGCGCGCCCTGGTCAAGAAGCTCGCCGCGTTCCCCGAGGAGATCGCCGAGGCGGTCGACCGCCGGGCCCCTCACCGGATCGCGGTCTACGCCCTGGAGCTGGCCCAGGACTTCACCACCTTCTACACCGACTGCCACGTGATCGGCGCCGAGCCCGAGGCCGTCGAGTCCTTCCGGATCGCGCTGTCGCTCGCCGCTCGCGCCGTGATCGCCCGCTCGCTGGCGCTGCTCGGGGTGAGCGCGCCGGCGTCGATGTAGCCGGGCGTCTGCTCGGAGGGTGGGCTGATTCCGGCCGCCCCTTGGCCGGAATCAGCCCACCCTTGGAGAATCGGCGCGCCGCGGCATCGCGCTGGGGCCCAGGCCGCCGGCTACTCGAACCGCGCGATGTCGTCCTCGAGCCGCCGCGCCTCGGCGGGGTCGAGCGCCGGCCCGCCCGCGGCCGGACGGAGCGCCGCGGCGCGGGCGCGCCGGCGCCACTTCGGCAGCGTCACGACGAGCAGTCCGATCCCGAGCAGCAGGATGGCCGGCGGCAGGATGTAGACGGTCAGGTTGAAGCCGTGGGGGCTCGGGAGCGCGAGCACGGACTGTCCGTACTGCGCCACCAGCTCCTGCTTGATCTGGCTCTTGGTCAGGCCCTGGGCGATCAGCGTGCGGATGTACTGGCGCTCGGAGTCGGCCTGCGGCGACTCGGACACCGCGAGCGGCGTGTGGCAGACGACGCACATGACCTCGTCCTCGACGTCGGTGAGCGACGCGCGCGTTGGCGGGCCGGCGGCGGCTGCGGTGGCCAGGGCGCCGGCCAGCGACAGCGCCAGCGCCAGGGCCAGCGCCACCCCGAGGACCGGGAACCGGCGCCGCCTCATGAGGTCCCGGCCAGGATCGACGGCAGCGTCTGGTCGAGCCAGCGGGTGTTGAGCTGGAAGCGCCGCGCGGCGGCGACTCGCCCCTGCCGGTCGATCACGAACGTCTCCGGCACGCCGGTGGTGCCGAAGGACCGCACGAAGGTGCCGCTCACGTCGCGCACCACCGGATAGGTGATGTGCTCCGCTCGCATGAACGCCTGCGAGTCGCTCGTGTTGTCGAGGTAGGTGACGCCGAGCACGGTGGCGTCGTGTCCGGCGATCTGGCGCTGGGCCTGCTCGAGCACCGGCGCCTCCGCCTTGCACGGGTCACACCAGGACGCGAACACGTTCAGCACCACGACCTTGCCGCGCAGGTCGGCCAGGCTGGTGGCGCCGGCCGTGCCCAGGTTCGGCAGCGACTCGGTGGCGTGGGGAGCGGCTGGGCGCCGGCCGTGCGCGAGTGCAGCGTCGATCGAGGAGTCGGTCCCCTGGCCGGCCACGCCGAAGACGAGCAGGCCGACGAGCGCGACTGCTGCCACGGACACGAGGACGGGGAGCAGGAAGCGGCGCACGGGCCGGCCAAGCGTAGCGAGCATCGCGCCGAGCGCTCAGGATCGCCCGCCCCGCGGCGAGTGCTCGTCATACAATCCGCCCACTGCGGTCACGGTCCAGTCGCCGTTCCGCGAGCGCGCCGGTAGCTCAGCTGGTAGAGCGATGGCTTCCCAAGCCATAGGTCGCGGGTTCGAGCCCCGTCCGGCGCTTCCCGGCTGACGCCGATCTTGACCCTGGCTCGCGGTGGGAACTAGAACGATCACGTTGCGGAGCGGGCGGCGCACACACGCGAGGGGGCCGGTCATGAAGCGGATCGTCGGTGGTGTCCTGGTTGTCGTCGCGCTGGGAGTGACGGTGGCTGCGTGGGCTGCGGTCGGGCCAGGACCGTGCGTGTGAGCGTGGGCTCGGGTGCGAGGGTGGCGAACGGGTCGAGTCCGGCGGCGTCGATCTCCGGTGATGGGCGGTTCGTGGTGTTCGCGTCGGATGCGTCGAATCTCGTGCGCGGGGATCGCAACCGGGTGCGGGACATCTTCGTGCGCGATCGCATTGCCGGGACTGTGCAACGGGCGAGTGTCAGCTCGCGGGGAGTCGAGGCGAACGGCCCCAGCGAGTCGAATTCGTTGGATCTGGTTGCCGGTCCTTCGATCTCGGCCGATGGGCGTCTCGTGGCGTTCGGGTCGGACGCGAGCAACCTGGTCTCGGGGGACACGAACGGCACGGAGGACTGCTTCGTCCGCGACCTGACGACACACCGGACACAGCGCGTGAGCGTGAGCTCGAGCGGCGCTCAGGGCAGCGGCCGGTGCCTGCAGCCCGCGATCTCCGCCAACGGGCGGTTCGTCGCGTTCGTCTCCTCGAGCCGCCTGGTTCCGGCTGCGAGCGCCGGCGCACCCGAGGTGTTCGTGCGTGACCTGAGGACGCATCGCACGCGGCTGGTGAGCGTGAGCGCCTCCGGCGCCGTCGGCAACAGCGCGAGCTTCCGGCCGTCGATCTCGGCCGATGGGCGTCTGGTGGCGTTCGAGTCGCTTGCGAGCAACTTGGTGGCGGACGACACCAACAACGCCATCGACGTCTTCCTCTACGACTCAAGGACCGGTCGGACTCAGCGGCTCAGTGTCGCGACCGGCGGCATCCAGGCGAACGGTCCGAGCTTTGCGGGCGTTCAGCCGTCGATCTCGCTCGACGGGCGCTACGTCGTCTTCTACACCGACGCGACAAACCTCGCCGCCGGCGACACCAACGCCAGCTTCGACGTGATGGTCCGCGACCTGAAGACGCGCACGACCAAGCGCGTGAGCGTCAGCTCGACCGGAGCCCAGGGCAACGATGCGAGCTTCCTGCCCTCGATCAGCGCCGATGGGCGGTACATCGCGTTCGAATCGTCCGCCGGCAACCTGAGCCTTGGCGACAGCCCCGGCACGGACGATGTCTTCATCCGTGACCGGCGCACGGGAACCACGGGGCGGCTGAGTCACACCGCGGGCGGAAACCTCAACCTCAACAGCCAGCAATACGAACGCGCCGATATCTCGAGCGACGGACGCTACGTCAGCTTTGCATCGATGGCGGCGAATCTGGCCGCGGGGGACACCAACGGCGTGGAGGATGTGTTCGTTCGCGGGCCGCTGCACCCGTGACGAAAGCGACAGACGCGGCCGGCAGCCGGTCCGGCAGGACCACGAGCGATCCGGCCGGCAGGACCAAGCCGCGCCCGCTGCGCAGCGACGGCATACGCACCGAGCGCGAGTGGGCTCTGACCGAGATTCCCTCGGCGGCGAGCAGGACGGCGGGCGACGCCGCTGCGGCCTTCAGCGGCCCGGGCATCCGACCGACTCGGAACAGCCGGTAGCGCAGGGCCTTCGGCACCGGCCAACCCTAGTGCCGGTGGGGGACGGCGGGGACCACCGGCGGGGACCACTAGCCTGGCCGTGGTGCGCCTGCCGCGGTTGACGACCGACCTCTCGCCCCTGCGCGCCAGCCGCGACCTGCGCCTGGTCGTGATCGGCAACTTCGTGTCCGGGATGGGGACCCAGGCGACGCTGGTGGCGCTGCCGTACCAGCTCTACATCGAGACGAGATCGGCGCTGCTGGTCGGCCTGCTCGGCGCGGTCGAGCTCGGCCCGCTGGTGGTGATGGCCCTGCTCGGCGGGGCAATCGCGGATCGCATGGACCGGCGGCGGCTGCTGCTGCTCGACCAGATCGGGCTGGTGGCGATCGCCGCCGCCCTGGCCTCCGTGACGCTCGCAGGCCACGCCGGCGTGCCCGTCCTGTACGTGCTCGGCGGGCTGATGGCCGGCTTCAGCGCGGTGCAGAACGTGGCGCGTTCGGCGATCGTGCCGAACCTCGTCGAGCCCGAGCAGCTGCGCTCCGCGCTGGCGCTGAACTTCGGCCTCTACCAGCTCACGATGGTGCTCGGGCCGGCGCTCGGCGGGGTGCTCATCGCGTGGCAGGGAGTCGCCTCAGCCTACGCGCTCGACGCGATCAGCTGTTTCGCGATGGTGTTCGCCGTCCTGGCGATGGCCCCGCAGCCGCCGCATCAGGTGGCCGAGCACCCCAGCGTCCGCCGCTCCATCGCCGAAGGGCTGCGGTACGTGCGCGGCAATCAGGCGCTGATGGGGTCCTTCGCGATCGACCTCGTTGCGATGACCTTCGGGATGCCGCGGGCCCTGTTCGCGGTGCTGTCGGTGAGCACGTTCGGTGCCGGCGCCGCCGGCACCGGCGTCCTCTACGCAGCGGTGTCGGCGGGCGCCACGGTCGGTGCGCTGACGACGGGCTGGTTGCGGAGCACCCGCCGCCTCGGGATGGTGGTGATCTGGGCCGTGATCGTATGGGGTGGGGCGATTGCGGTTGTCGGGCTGGCCCGCTCGTTGTGGGTCGCGGCGGTGCTGCTCGCGGTCGCCGGGGCGGCGGACTCGGTGAGTGCCGTCGCCCGCTCGACGATCAACCAGACGGTGACGCCCGACCACATGCGCGGTCGCATGTCCTCGGTGTTCTCGGTCGTGGTCACGAGCGGCCCGCGGCTCGGCGACATCGAGTCGGGCGTCGTCGCCAGCGCCACCGGCGTGCGCTTCTCGATCGTCTCCGGCGGCCTGCTCTGCCTCGTCGGCGTCGCGGGGATCATGGCCGTCTTCCCGGCGCTCGCGCGGTATGACGCCGACCGCTGGATCGCCGAGCCCGCGACCGGCCGGGCGTGAGCCAGATCGGCGCGACGCGGTCCGCCCGTCACGGGTCCGCCGCCACGCATCCGCGGCCGACCGGCGAGTGTTCCTGGGCCTGGATGACAGAATGGCGCTGTGGCGATAGCGCAGCGGTCCGGGAGTGAATCGAGCGGGCAGCGTCCGTCGCTCGTCGACAGCGCGGAGCAGGCTCTGCGCAACTGGCTGGCGCCGGGCCGCCATCGCGTGGGGGACCGGCTGCCACCCGAGCAGGAGGTGGCGGCCATGCTCGGCATCTCGCGGGGGACCCTGCGCACGGCGCTACAACGGCTCGAGGAGACGGGTGAGATCGTGCGCCGTCAGGGCAGCGGCACGTTCGTCGGACGCGTCGCGGTGCCGACGCAGCTGGATGAGCGCCTGGAACGACTCGAGCCGTACTCGTCGCTGGCCAAGCGCCGTGGCGTGACGCTCTCGGCTGAGCGGGTCCGGATCGAGCGGCGCGCGGTCGGGAGCGAGGTCGGTGAGATGCTGGAGCTCGACGGCGCGGCCGAAGTGATCACGATCAGTCGCGTGCTGATGGCGAGCGGGAGCCCCGCGGCGGTCATGTTCGACGTCCCGCATCCCTCGGTCGCGCTGCCGGACCCGGAGCGCATCGAGCGCCTGCTCAAGGCGGGCAAGATGCTGCTCGACGTGATGATCGAGCTCGAGCTGCCGATCGGGTTCGCGCGGACCCGCGTGACGCCGCGACTCGTGACGCCGCGGGAGCAGACGGGCAAGGCGTTGCAGCTGGAGTGCAGCACCGCCGCGCTCGAGCTCGAGGAGGTGGTGTACCTCGGCAGCGGCGCGCCGGTTGCGTACTCGCGTGACCTGTTCGCCCCCGGCGCGCTCGATGTGGGTGTGATGCGCTCGTTCGACGCGGCGCGACCGACGCCGATCGTGCCGGGCAGCGCCGCACGCCGGCGCGCCCGCGCCCGCGCCCGCGCGCCTCGCGCCGGCCACTGAGGCCGCGATGCCCAGCAGGCCCCGCACGCTGCTCCGGGTGCCGCTGTCCTGGTCGCTGGAACCCGAACGCGCGGCGCTCCTCGTGCGCGACGACGCGCTCCCGTGTGCCCTCATCGGACGCTGGGCCGGGGGCGGCGCGCTGATCTCCTCCGAGCCGGTGCGGGTGGCCTCGGGCTCCGAGGATCCGTTCGCGGTGCTGGAGGAGCAGCCGCCGGTGCTCGACGTTGCCGACGGGGTCGTCGAGTCCGGCGCCGTGGGCGGCGGCTGGGTCGGCTACCTCGGCTACGGGCTCGGACGGGAGCTCGAGCCGGTCGGCGCGAGCCCGCCGCGGGAGCGGGCGCTGCCCGCGTTCGCGCTCGCCTTCTACGACCAGCTGCTCCGGCTCGACGCCGTCGGACGCTGGTGGTTCGAGGCGCTGTGGTGCGAGGAGCGCGCCCCGGCTCTGCGCGAGCGGTTGGCCACGCTCGGGCGGCGGGCCCGTATCCCGCCGGAGGGGCGGCCGTTCGCGACGTCGCCGTGGCGTTCGGTCCCCGCGGCGGCGGGGCACGCACGCGCAGTGGCCGCCTGCCGCGATCGGATCGCGGCCGGCGACATCTTCCAGGCCAACATCTGCACTCGCCTCTCCTCACGGCTGAGCGGAGCGCCGATCGACCTCTTCGCCACCGCGGCCGGACGGTTGCGGCCGGATCGGGCAGCGTTCCTGTCGGGCCCGTGGGGCGCGATCGCCAGCCTGTCGCCCGAGTTGTTCCTCGAGCGCCACGGGCGCACCGTCCGCAGCGCCCCGATCAAGGGCACCCGCCCGCGGCCCGCGGATGCCCGGGCGGCGGCGGCCGAGCGCGACGCGCTGCTCGCTTCGGCCAAGGACCGGGCCGAGAACGTGATGATCGTCGACCTCGTCCGCAACGACCTGGGGCGCGTCTGCGTGCCCGGAACGATCGCGGTGCAGGCGCTCACCGAGGCCCGGGCTCATACCGGGGTCTGGCACCTCGTGTCCGAGGTCGGGGGCGAGCTCCGCGACGGCATCGGCGACGGCGAGCTGATCCGCGCGGCGTTCCCACCCGGCTCGGTCACCGGGGCGCCGAAGGTCGCGGCGCTGAACGTGATCGCGGAGCTCGAGAGCACCGCTCGAGAGGCGTACACCGGGGCGATCGGCTTCTCCAGCCCGCTCGCGGGGCTGGAGCTGAGCGTGGCGATCCGGACGTTCGAGTTCGATGCCGGGCGGACGTGGCTCGGCGTCGGCGGCGGCGTCGTGGCCGATTCGGATCCGGTTGCCGAGGCGACGGAATGCGCCACCAAGGCACGTCCGCTGCTCGAGGCGATCGGGGCCCGGCTGGCGCCCGACCCCGACGCCGGCACCGTGCATACGCCGCCGCCGCGGCGGATGGGGCCCCGGCCAACGCCGCGGCCCGATCCGGCGGCGGGGGTGTTCGAGACCCTGCTGGTCGCTGACGGGCGACCGGTGGCGCTCGAGCAGCACCTCGCGCGGCTCGGCGCCAGCGTGGCCGCGCTGTACGGGGCGCCGGTGCCGGGCGGCCTCGCCGAGCAGGTGCAGGCGCGCGCCGCCGAAGCCGGCGACGCGCGTCTGCGGGTCGACCTGCGCCCGCGGAGCCGCGGTGTCGAGGTCACGTTCGCCTGCTCCGCGCTGGCCCGGCGTCGGGCGCCCGTGCAGCTGTGCCCGGTCAGCCTTCCCGGCGGGCTGGGCGCGCACAAGTGGAGCGACCGGCGCCTGCTCGACGAACTCGCCGCGAGCGTCGAAGGGGAGCCGCTGCTGTGCGATCTCGACGGCCTCGTGCTGGAGTCGTGGCGGGCGAGCGTGTTCGCGGTCGAGCCGGGTCCGGTGCTGCTGACGCCGGCGGCCGACGGACGGATCCTGCCCGGCGTCACCCGCGCCCGCGCCGTGAGGATCGCGCTCGCGCTCGGCTACGACGTGCGCTTCGCGCAGCTGACACTCGAGCGCCTGGCCGCCGCACGGGAGATCTTCGTCACCGGGGCGCTCGCGGGAATCGAACCGGCGCGCCTGGACGGGAGTGGGCCGGCGCGCCTGGACGGGGGTGGGCCGGCGCGCCCGGAGCACGATCGAGCGGAGCGCACGGTGACGGACACGCTGTCGGCGGCCCTGCGCGCGGACGCCGCGGTCCTGGCCGGCGTGTGACTGTGGACAAACTTGTGCAAAGAGATCCTTCTGGTAATACTCACGAGGGGTGTCCAAGAATCTCGTCGAACTAGTCCGGCGCCGCCACACCGTCCAAGCCCCGACCGCCCTGCAGGTGCTCAAGGCGGCGATGGATGCACGCGGCGAGATCACCGACGAGGACCGCCGCCTGGCCGCCGAGGCCTCCGGCCTGCCCGAAGCAACCGTCTACGGGGTCTCGACGTTCTACGACGATCTGCTCGCTCCGCGGGGCGCCCGGCACGTCCGCGTCTGCACGGGCACGGCATGCTTCGCGGCCACTGGCGACACCCACGTCGACGCGATCCGCGACGGCCTCGGGCTGGCGCTCGGCGAGCGCAGCGCCGACCGCTCGGTGTCGCTGGCCGAGACGGTCTGCCTCGGTTTCTGCCACTCGTCTCCGGCGATCCGCGACGGCGACCGGATCGACGCCGGTCCGGGCGTGGTCGAGCGCGTGCTCGGCGGGGCGAGCGCTGAGGCATCCGAGCCGGAATGGACGAGCGTGCTCGAGGAGCCGGTGCTGACCCGGCCCGGCGACTGGTCCGGGCTGGCTCGCGCGCTGACCGAGCTCGAGCCCGAGGAACTGCTGGCCGAGGTCAAGCGGGCCGACGCCCGCGGCCGCGGCGGCGCCGGCTTCCCGGCCGGCCACAAGTGGGAGTTCGCCCGCCGCTCGCCCGGGGAGCAGAAGTTCATCGTCGCCAACGGCGACGAGGGCGACCCCGGCTCCTACATCGACAAGTACCTGATGGAACGCAACCCGGCGCTGGTGCTGGAAGGGATGGCGCTGGCGGGCTACGCGGTCGGCGCCGAGCACGGGTTCGTGCTGTGCCGCTCGGAGTACCCGCGCTCCATGCCGGCGCTCGAGGCGGCCGCGGCGGCGGCGCGTGAGGCGGGCTGGCTGGGCGAGGACATCGCCGGCAGCGGCTTCGATTTCGACGTGACGATCATGGAGGGCGCCGGCTCGTACATCGTCGGCGAGGACACGGCCCTGCTGGCCTGCATCGAGGGCCTGCGCGGAACCGTCTCGGCGCGGCCCCCGTACCCGGCCGAGCGCGGCCTGTTCGGGATGCCGACCGTCGTCAACAACACCGAGACGCTGGTCAACGCTCCGTTCATCGCCGAGCACGGGGCCGAGGCCTACCGCGCGCTCAGCCCCGCCGGGAGCCCTGGCACCAAGCTCGTCTGCTTCAACGAGCGCTTCGCGCGCCCCGGCGTCTACGAGGTCCGGTTCGGCACGCCGATGCGCGAGCTGTGCGACGAGCTGGCCGGCGGGCTGATCGACGGCCACCGGATCAAGGCGGTCCAGATCGGCGGCCCGCTCGGCGGGATCCTGCCGGCGTCGCGACTCGATGTCGCATTCGACTTCGATGCGCTCAAGGCCGAAGGCTGCATGGTCGGTCACGGCGGCATCCTCGCCTTCGACGAGCAGACCGACATGCGCGCGGTCGCGCGGCACCTGCTCTCCTTCGGAGCCCACGAGAGCTGCGGCAAGTGCTTCCCGTGCCGGATCGGCCTGTTTCGGGCGCTCGAGATGTTCGCCGGCGAGGAGCCGGTCGAGCGGGCGCGCCTCGAGCCGCTGCTGGAGACGCTGGAGCTGGCCAGCCTGTGCGCGCACGGGAGCGGCATGCCGGCGCCGATCCGCAGCCTCGTGGCCCACTTTCCCAACGAGCTGGGGTTGGTCTGATGCAGGTGACGATCGACGGACGTGCGCTCGATGTGGCTCCCGCTACCACCGTGCTCGAGGCGATCCGCCGGCTCGGCGGCGACGTTCCGACGCTCTGCTACGACGAGCGCCAAGCCGCCTTCGGCGCCTGCCGCGTGTGCCTGGTCGGGCTCGAGGGGGCAAAGGGGCCGGTGCCGGCATGCACCACTCCGTGCGCCGAGGGGATGGTGATCGACACCCGGGACGCGACCGCGCGACGCGTGGTCGGTGTCGTCGTCGAGCTGGTCCTGTCCGAGCTGCCCGAGGCGCCCGGCGAGCACACCGAGCTCGCCGCCGTCGCGCGCGAGCTGGGGATCGGCGACGAGCTCCGCTGGACCGGCGCCCAGCATGAGCGACGCCACGACGAGCGTCATCCGTATCTCGCCTTCCAGCACGAGCTGTGCATCTCCTGCGGGCGCTGCATCCGCGCCTGCGACGAGGTCCAGGGCGCGTTCGCGCTCACCGCGACCGGTCGCGGCTTCCATGCCAACGTGACGGCGGGGCTCGACGCCGGCTTCCGCAATTCGACCTGCGTCTCGTGCGGCGCCTGCTCGGACACGTGTCCGACGGACGCGATTACCGAGATCACGCTGCTAAACATGTCTGACGTGCCCCAGTAGGAGGATCCCATGAGCGAACGCTTCGACCTCAATGTGACGACGACGTGCGGCTATTGCGGGGTCGGCTGCCGGCTCGAGGCGCACGCGCGCGACGGTCGCGTGGCGTCGATCACCCCTGCGCTCGACGGCCCGGCGAACCAGGGGCACACGTGCCTCAAGGGACGCTTCGCGCACCAGTTCTCCCGCTCACGCGACCGCCTGACCACGCCGCTGATCCGCGACGGCGCCGGCTTCCGCTCGGCCGGCTGGGACGAGGCGATCGGCCGGATCGCCTCAGAGCTCACGCGGATCAAGCAGGACCATGGTCCCGACGCGATCGCCGGCCTGGCCTCGTCCCGCGCCACCAACGAGGACTGCTACGCGATGTCGCGGTTGATGCGGGCCGCGATCGGCACCAACAACCTCGACAATTGCTCCCGGGTCTGCCACTCGCCGACCTCGTTCGCCCTGCGCAAGGCGTTCGGCCTCTCCGGCGCGACCGGATCGTTCCACGACATCGACGCCGCGGGGGCGGCGATCGTGATCGGGGCCAACCCGACCGAGGGCCACCCCGTGGTCGGCGCACGCATCAAGCAGGCGACGCTGCGCGGCCTCAAGCTGGTGACGATCGATCCGCGCCGGATCGAGCTCTCCGACTACGGGGTGTTGCACCTCTCGCCGCGACCCGGAACGAACGCCGCGGTGATGCTCGGGCTGGCCCACGTCGTGGTCCGCGACGGTCTCACCGACCGCGACTTCATCGACCGCCGCACCGAGGGCTTCGCGGAGGTGGAGGCGCTGATAGCGCTCTACACGCCCGAGCAGACCGAGGAGATCACCGGCGTTAGGGCCGCCGACATCGAGGCCGCGGCGCACATCTACGCCGAGGCCGACCAGGCGTCGATCCTGTGGGGCCTCGGCGTGACCGAGCACAAGTACGGATCCGAGGTCGTGCGGCTGATCTGCAACCTGGCCCTGATGACCGGCAAGGTCGGACGGCCGGGGTCGGCGCTGCTGCCGCTGCGGGGACAGAACAATGTGCAGGGGTCCTCCGATATGGGCGCGCTGCCCGACACCTACACCGCCTACCGGCCTGTGTCCGACGAAGAGGTTGCCGGCTCGTTCGAGCAGCGCTGGGGCGTCCCGCTCTCGCGCCAGAAGGGCTACACGATCCCGCGGATGTTCGACGCCGCCGTCGACGGGCGGCTCAAGGCGATGTACATCTTCGGCGAGGACGTCGCCCAGACCGACCCCAACACGACGCACGTGATCGCCGCTCTGGAGTCGCTCGAGTTCCTCGTCTGTCAGGACATCTTCGAGACCGAGACGACGAAGTACGCCGACGTGATCCTCCCGGCGTCGGCGTTCCTCGAGAAGGCGGGCACGTTCACCAACGCCGAGCGCCGGATGCAGCTGGTGGCGCCGGCGATAGAGCCGCCCGGGCAGGCGCGGACCGACTTCCGGATCATCGCGGACGTCTCGGCCGCCCTCGGTCACGACTTCGGCTGGAGCTCGCCGGCCGATGCGATGGACGAGATCGCTGACCTGACGCCCTGCTTCGCCGGCGTCAGCCACGAGCGGATCGGCCGCGGCGGGCTGCAGTGGCCGGTCGCCCCGGACGGCACCGACTCGCCGATCCTCTATCGGGAGGCGTTCGAGCTGCCCGGCGGGATGGGACAGTTCGCCGCCCTGCCATATAAGGAGCCGGGCGACGCGGCCGATGCGGAGTTCCCGTTGATCCTCGTCACCGGGCGGCGCCTGCAGCACTACAACGCGGGCACGATGACACGGCGCACGGGCAACCTCGAGCTGCTCGACCGCGACTGGCTCGAGATCCATCCCGACGACGCTGCCCGGCTGTGGATCACCGACGGTCAGCGTGTGTCCGTGCGCAGCCGCGTGGGGCGGATCGAGACCGAGGCCCGCGTGACCGAGCGGATCGACCCGGGGCACGTGTTCACCGCCTTCCACTTCCCGGAGGTCCGCACCAATCTGTTGGTCGGATCCTCCGCCGACGTCAACACGAGCTGCCCCGAGTACAAGGTCGTGGCCGTCGACGTGCGCCCGGTTGCCGAGCAGCCGGCGTACACGCCGGCGCTGGCCGAGCCCGCGCTGTCGTGACCGGGCCCCGCGTGGCCGACGAGACGGCAGCGCGGATGACCGCGACGATCGTCCGCGACGGCGGACGTGACGAGGTCGCGGTCGAGGAGCCGCTCGAGCTGCGGGTCGACGGGGCGCCGCTGGCAGTGACCATGCGCACGCCCGGGCACGATGAGGAGCTGGCGCTCGGGTTCCTGTTCGGCGAGGGGCTGATCGACGGCCCGCGTGAGGCGGGGCTGAACGCCGAGCTGGCCAACAACGTGGTCGAGGTCCGCGGGCCGCTGTCGCGCGATCCCGGATCGCGCCGGTTCTACACCACGTCGTCGTGCGGCGTGTGCGGCAAGGGCGCGCTCGAGGAGGTCGCTGTGCACGCCCCAGACGCGGTTGCCGGCCCGATCGTGGACCGCGACCTGCTCGCGTCGCTTCCCGATCGGCTGCGCCAGCCCGCGTTCGAGCGCACCGGGGGTCTCCACGCGACGGGCCTGTTCGGGGCCGACGGCGAACTCGAGCTCGTGCGCGAGGACGTGGGCCGGCATAACGCGATGGACAAGGTGATCGGCCGTGCGCTGCTCGACGGACGCCTGCCGCTGTCGGGCTCGATCCTGTGCGTGAGCGGCCGGCTGGCATTCGAGCTGGTCCAGAAGGCGGCCGTCGCCGGCGCTCCGATCCTCGTCGGCGTGGGGGCACCCACGTCGCTGGCGATCGAGCTCGCGGCCGACCGCGGCATGACGCTCGCCGGCTTTGCCCGGCGCGGGCACGTCAACGTGTACTGCGGCGAGCAGCGGGTGCGGCGCGGCGAGAGCCGTTAGTGGACGATCAGCACATCACACGACGCGTGGTGTGAGATCTCCTCGCTCACGCTCTGGCCGAAGAGCCGGCGCATGACGCGCTGCTCGCGCGTGCCGACGACGATCAGGTCGGCGCCCCGGTCCTTGGCGATCTGCACGATCGTGTCCGCGGGCTCGCCGACGGCCACCACGAACGTGGCCTTGATCTTCTGTGTGTTGAGATAGGCGCGGGCGGCGGCGAGCTCCTCGATATGGTGCTCGGGCGGATCGGCGCTGTCGACCGGGCCGCCGGAGCGTCCCGCGCCGACCAGGATGGGGCTCACGCTGGTGACGATCAGGTGCGAATCGAACGCCTGCACGAGCTGCCCGGCGCGCTCCAGGGCCCGGCGCGAGGGCTCGGTGTCGTCGTATCCGAGGACGATGGTCTTCATGCTCAGCTCCTTCGGGCGTCGGCGACGCCGGCCGGGGAATCGGACTGCTCGCGGGCGCCGGGTATACCAGTTTGTACAAATCCGATCAAGTCGCCGCACCGTGCCGATGATCCTGGGGGCGACCGGGTGCGGGCGCTCTAGGAGATCTGTACCTATTTGTCTAGACTCACACCGCAGGCTAGGGGCGGCAGCAGTTCGACGGCAGCAGCTCGATCAACGAGGGAGCGGAGATGAAGTCAAGTCTGGAGATCGCCCAGGAAGCAGAACTTCAGCCGATCGAGCGGATCGCCGACCGGTCGGGGCTCGACCCGGCCGAGGTCGAGCCCTACGGTCGCTTCAAGGCCAAGGTCGAGCTCTCGGTGATCGACCGCCTGGCCGCCGTGGCCGACGGGAAGCTCGTATGCGTCGCGGGGATCACCCCGACCAGGGCAGGCGAGGGCAAGACCACGACCGCCGTCGGGCTGACTCAGGGACTCGGCGCGATCGGCAGGTCTCCGGTCCTCTGTCTGCGCGAGCCGTCGCTCGGGCCGGTGTTCGGGATCAAGGGCGGCGCCGCCGGAGGCGGCCTGACCCAGGTCGTGCCGATGGAGGACCTGAACCTGCACTTCACCGGTGACATCCATGCCGTGGGCGCCGCCAACAACCTGCTCGCCGCGTTGCTCGACGCCTCGATCCTGCACGGCAATCCGCACAAGATCGACGCGCTGCGCATCGGCTGGCGCCGCGCCGTGGACATGAACGACCGTGCCCTGCGCCAGATCGTGCTGGGGCTCGGCGGCCGGCCCAACGGCTACCCGCGGGAGACGGGGTTCGACATCACCGCGGCGTCCGAGGTGATGGCCATCCTCGCCGTGTCGCGCGACCTCCAGGACCTGCGGCGCCGTCTCGGGGCGGTCACCGTCGCCCACTCCTACGACGGTGCCAAGCCGGTGACGGCCGAGGACCTCGGCGCGGCCGGAGCCATGGCCGTGCTGCTCAAGGACGCCCTGAAGCCGAACCTGATCCAGACGCTCGAGGGGCAGCCGTGCCTCATGCACGCGGGACCGTTCGCGAACATCGCCCACGGCAATTCGTCGCTGGTCGCCGATCTGATCGGGCTGAAGCTCGGCGACTACGTGGTCACGGAGTCGGGTTTCGGCTCGGACATGGGCATGGAGAAGTTCTTCGACATCGTCTGTCGCGTGGGCCGCCTGCGCCCGAGCGTGGTCGTGCTCGTCGCGACCGTGCGCGCGCTCAAGCACCACGGTGGGATCGAGGACGATCCGCGCGTCGAGCCCACCACCGGGCTCGAGGCGATCGAGGCCGGTGCCGCCAACATGCGGCGGCACCTCGGGATCGTGCGCGAGTTCGGCCTGCCGTGCGTCGTGGCGATCAACCGCCGCCCCGGTGACACGGACGAGGAGTTGGCGCTGGTCAAGCGGCTGGCCCTCGAGGCGGGGGCCTTCGCGGCCGAGATCAATGAGGGCTTCGCCCGCGGGGGCGCCGGCGCGGCCACCCTGGCCGAGGCCGTCGTCGACGCGTGCGAGCAGCCCAACGAGTTCGGCTTCATGTACGAGCCGAACGACTCGATCGTGGCCAAGATCAACGCGGTCGCCAAGCGCGTCTATGGGGCCAAGGATGTGTTCCTGTATCCGGCGGCCGAGCAGCGGATCAAGCAGTTCGAGGCCGAAGGATTGGGCCGCGTCCCGATCTGCATGGCAAAGACGCACCTCTCGCTGTCGGCCGACCCGACGCTGCTGGGGGCGCCCGAGGACTTCACGCTGCAGGTGCGCGACGTGCGCGCCTACACCGGGGCCGGATGGCTGGTGCCGCTGTGCGGCGACATCCAGCAGATGCCGGGTCTCGGGAAGACGCCCGCCGCGCTCAACGTCGACATCGACGAGCACGGCCGGACGGTCGGGCTGTTCTGAGCCAATAGGCTTGGCGGGGATGGCGTTCGCCGACCATTCTGTCGCCGAGTCGCTCGATCGGATCGCGGCGCGCGAGCCGGCTCCGGGCGGCGGGAGCGCGGCCGCCTGGACCGCCGCGATCGCCGGCGCGCTGGTGCAGATGGCGGCGGCCTTTGCCCTGAGCCGCGCCGGCGCCGATCACGATCGGCTCTCCGCGGTCGCGGCCCGCGCCGCCGAGCTGCGGGCCGGAGAGCTCGAGCTGGCCGAGCGCGACGAGCGCTCCTACGCGCCCGTCCTGGCGGCCTTGCGGCTCGAGGCGTCAGATCCGGCGCGCGCTGCCCGCCTGACCGCAGCGCTTTCGGCCGCCGCGGAGGTCCCGCTGGCGGTGGCGCACGGAGCGGCCGAGTTGGCCGAGCTCGCGGCCACGCTGGCGCGGGAAGGAAGCCCCCATCTCGTGGGTGATGCGACTGCGGCGGCGTTGCTCGCGGAGGCGGCGACGCGGGCCGCAGCGCGGCTGGTCGAACTCAACCTGGCGCAGGTGCCAGGGGACGCGCGTCTGAAGGCAGCGGGAGAGTTGGCCGCGCGCGCAGCCGATGCGCGTTCGGGCGTGCTCGGCCCGGAGTGATCTCTGCGATCATCGGCGAATGCCGTCCCCGCCGATCGAGGCACTGATGCGTTGGGAGCAGCACGGGGCCGTGTGGCGCGTGACGTCACTCGGCGAGACCGGAGCCGTGGTGCAGCTGTGCACCTGCTCCGGCGAGCCCGTGGACGAGCTGTGCTCCAGAGATCCGGAGCTGCTGCGCTATCTCGCCGAGCGGCCTCGCTCCGACTGGGGCCTTTAGCGGCCGCGCGGAATGATGGGAACCGTCGGCGCTCAGCTGGTGAGCGCCACCGCGGCCTCCGGGGTCGCGACGAGGAACGAGAAGCTCTCCTCGAGGTAGAAGTGGACGGAGTCCGCGTCGTGGCGGTCGTAGCCGATCGACAGGTCCTGCCCCGACGCGTACCGGAAGTCGCCTCCGCGCATGCTGAGCACGATCGCCCCGCGTACTCCGGGCGCCCACACGAGCGGCCCTTCGACGATCTGGCGCAGGTGATCCCACAGCGGGTAGCCGCCGTGCTCTGCGGTCTCGACCACGCGCGTGTATTCGTCGCGTCCGAGGGCCAGCGCGTAGGGTCCGCTGATCCCGGAACGCAGCAGCAGCTCGACGGCTCGGGCCACCGCCCGTGGGTAGGCGTCGCCGTGGTCGCCGAGGCTCAGCACGTCGTGGCTCGAGGCCTCGGCGATGCCGGTGATCCCGGCGTCGCTCCAGCCGTGGAACACGGCGATGTTCTCGGCCCGGGCAATGCGGTGGGCAGCGTCGTCGAGATCGCCGAGATCGACGTCGACCGCACCGCGGTCGTGATCGCGCAGCTCGGCCAGCGAGACGCTGAAATCGGCGCGCACCTCGGCCAGCGGCAGCACGCGGCGCTGCACGGCGCTGATTCCCTCGCACGGGGCCGAGGCGAGCGGGGTGATCCGTCCCAGGTTGGTCGAAGAGTGCTCCCAGCCGTGGGGTCCCGAGAAGTCCACCAGCTTGCGGGCGGCGAGCGCCGCCGTGAGTCGCTCCGTGGCTTCGGTGTCGAGCAGCTTCCAGGCCGAGTCGCTGATCGGCGCCAGGGGCCGCAGGAGATGGTTCATCGTGCTGCTCCTTTCAGGCTGCGGATGCCGAGCGATCCCGAGCCGTCGGGCTCCGGGCCGCCGGCCCCGGCCTCGCCCTCGGTGGCCTCCGCTTCGGCCTCCTCGCCGTTCTCGACGATGTCGCCGCCGCGAAACAGGATCCCCTCGGCGATCGCCCGCCACGTGGGTGTCCTGCGCAGCAGGAACTCGAGGTCCATGCTGAAGTGCTTGAACTCTTCGCCCTGGGCGTCGAGCATGATCGCCCGTGCCTCGGGGTCGGGCTCGACCGCCAGCCGTTGCTGGTACCAGCCGATCGCCTCCGCCTCCTCGGTCAACGAGGCGCACAGCCGCGCGAAGGTGCGCGTATCCGCCGGTAGCTCATCGGGTGGCTCGTGGTACTGGTCGAAACCCATCGGACCTCCTAGCGGCGGCGGTGGACATGAAGGTGGGGGAACACTACGGCCCGCGGTCCGGGTTGGCGATACCCGGCGCGGGATCGGCTTGAACAGCGACCGTGTCCGGGGACTCGTCGACGGCGACCGGCTCGGGCCGGCTATGGACGCGACGGACGGCGATCGCGCCGCCGATCAGCAGCGCCATCGAGGCGATATAGCAGGTGAACAGAACGCCGGCGAGCACGAGGAACACCTGGACCGGCGTGGTGCCGGCCACCCAGCGCAGGTAGTAGGCCGCCAGCGTCGGGGTCAACTCAAGCGCGATCGCCGCCGGAACCGCCCCGACCGCGGCGTCGCGCCAGGGGATCCCGTCGCGGGGGGAGAGGTGGTAGAGCGATGCGCAGACCGCCCCGATCGCCAGCAGCGAACCGACCACGAACAGCGTGTGCGAGCCGGCGCCGTCGAGCCCGAGCCGGCTCTGGAGATGGGTCGCCTTGGCCGCGGCGAGCACCATCAGCACGACCACGAGCACGAGCCCGGCCGCCAGCCCGAGCTGCCGGGCCTTGAGCAGGACCATCCCGAAGCGGGGACGGTCGAGCAGGCGTGAGAGGCAGCGCTCGACGACGCCGACGGCGCCGGACATCGTCCACACCATCAGCACGATCGAGATCGTGATCAGCAGTGGCGAGTCACGCCGGGTGCGCAGGATCAGCTGCACGACCTGGTCGCCGACGTCGGACGGGAGCACCTTGGCCACCCGCTGGGCGACCGCCTGGGCCCGGGAGTAATCGCCCAGCAGCACCGTGGCCAGGGCGGTGATCCCGAGCGTGAGCGGGACCAGGGCCGAGACCAGGTACCAGGCCAGGGCGGGGACGTCGTCGCATACGCCCGAGCCCCAGTACAGCTCGATCACTGACCGTGTGGCGCGCCGCGGGAACGAGGCCTCGGAGGACGTCGGGCAACCTCACTCGAGCCCGGTGAGCAACGCCTCAAGGTCGAGCTCGTCGCCGAAGCGGCCGATCAGATGGCCCTCGGCGTCGCGGGGCCAGGCGTCGAACGGCCGGTCCCAGGCCAGCTCGACGTCGTTTCCGTCGGGATCGCTGATGTAGATCGCCTCGTGGGTGCCGTGGTCGGCCGTCTGGCGGATCGGCCAGTCGACCGCGCGCAGGCGGGCGTACGCGTCGGCCAGCCCCGCTCGGGTCGGGTAGCGCAGGGCGACGTGATGCAGGCCGGCGACGCCGTCGGGTTGCGGACCGCCGTCACGCGACAGCCACGTGTTGAACGCGAGGTGATGGTGGTAGCCGCCGGCGGAGATGAACAGGGCATCGCCCGTGGTGCCCCAGCCCGGGACGTCGCGGACTTCGGCGACCACGTCGAAGCCGAGCACGCCGACGTAGAACTCGCGCACGCGATCGATGTCGGCGGTGCGCAGGTGCACGTGTCCGATCCTGACGCCGGGGTCGATCGGGTTCGGGGCGGGGACGGTGGGGGCGATGTTGCCTTGCATGGATCCTCCTGGCGGGTGCGCGCTTGTCTGGTCCGTGAACTCTAGGAGCGTGGTCGCGCGGGGTCGACCCGGCGCCGGAGCGGGCCGCTCAGGCCTTGGGCGGGGGCTCCTGATCGCCGGGGGTCTCTCTGAGCGCACCCCCGGCGGTGCGGAGCGCCGAGAACGGATCGCGCATCGTGCCGGTGGCCAGCGTCAGCAGCCTCGCCTGCTGCTCGAGCAGGTCGGCGACCTGCCCGAACGAGGCGGCCGCAGCCCGGAACGCCGTCGCCTGCGCGTGCATCGCCGCCGTCGTCTGATCGGCCACGTCGAGCACGACGCGAGCCGGGGCGAGCACCCGTCCGACGACGTCGCGCTCGAACTCGAGCTGGCGCTGCAGGATCTGCTCGAGCAATTCCGGCGCTCCTGACGTTTCCGTGGGTGGGGTGAAGGCTTGAGGAAGGGGCGCACGCCGCGCGCTGCCTAGGGTTTCCGGCTGTTCGAAGGCTGGATTCTCTTGGAGGCGATGCGACGTGCGCGGAATCAGGGTATGGGCCCGGCTGCTCGGCTTGCAACGGGCTGTGGTGGAGGACGTGAGGATGGGCAGCGAGGGGGAGGTGATCGTCTCGGTCCGGCCGAGCTTCAGGGAGCGGGGTCGTTGCGGGATCTGCCGTCGACGCTGCGCTGGGTATGACAATGGCGACGGCCGTCGGTCGTGGCGGGCGCTGGACTTGGGGAGCACGTTCTGCTTCCTTGAGGCGGACGCGCCGAGGGTCAAGTGCCGCCGTCATGACGTGGTCGTGGCTGCGGTCCCGTGGGCCCGCCATGACTCGCGGTTCACACGCAGCTTCGAGGATCAGGTCGCGTGGCTGGCGTGCCGCTGCTCGAAGACCGCTGTGTCTGAGCTGATGCGCGTCGCGTGGCGATCGGTCCGCGGGATCCTTGAGCGGGTCGCTGACGAGGCGCGGCGCAACGTCGATCTGCTCGACGGGCTCAAGCGGATCGGGATTGATGAGATCAGCCACCGAAAAGGGCAGAGGTACCTCACGATCGTGGTCGATCATCACACCGGCCGGCTGGTGTGGGCCGCCGCCGGGCGGGACCGCAAGACGGTGCTCGCGTTCTTCGACGCGCTCGGTGAAGAACGCTGCAAACAGATCGAATTGGTGTCCTGCGACATGGCGTCCTGGATCGCCGGGCCGGTCGCTGAGTGCTGCCCTGGCGCGGTCCGGTGCGTCGATCCGTTCCACGTGATCCAGTTGGCGACCGAGGCGCTTGACGCGGTCCGTCGCGAGGTCTGGAACGAAGCGCGCCGACAGGGAAACATGGAGCTCGCCCGCGATCTGAAGGGCGCGCGGTTCGCGGTCTGGAAGAACCCCGAAAACCTCACCGACCGCCAGCAAGCGAAGCTCGCCGAGATCCAGAAGACCAACGGCCCGCTCTACCGGGCGTACCTGCTCAAGGAGCAGCTCCGGCAGATCTACCGGGTGTCGGCCAAGCAGGCCGAGAAGCTCCTGGAGCAGTGGCTGGCCTGGGCACGACGATCGCGACTGCCGTCGTTCGTGAAGCTCGCCCGCACGATCACCGCCCAGCGAGACGGCATCCTCTCCGCGGTCAAAAACGGGTTGTCGAACGCACGGATCGAGCAAATGAACACCCAGATCCGCCTTCTCGCCCGGCAAGCGTTCGGGTTTCACTCACCCCGCCCACTGATCGCGCTCGCGATGATCAAACTCGCCGGGCTATGCCCACCGCTACCACGGTGAATTACCCACGGAAACGTCAGGAGACGCCTATTAAGGCCATCCGCGCCCAGATCCGTGCCGCCGAGAGCGAAATGGCGCTGCTCCAGAACGCTGGGATATTGCCGACTCCGCTGTCGCGCATCGCCTACGACAGGGACGCGCACCGAGCGGCTTCCCGAGCCGTCGAAGTCCTCA
>DATMGZ010000196.1:0-10066 GCA_035555155.1 Solirubrobacteraceae bacterium
GGGGGATCACGTGCACGTGGAAGTGGAAGACGGTCTGCCATGCCGGCGCCCCGCAGCTGTTGATCAGGTTGACCCCGTCGGCGCCGAGGCGCTCGCTGGCGCGTCGGGCCAGCCGCTGCGCCCCGAGCACGGTGGCGGAAAGGTCCTCAGGCGCGATCTCGAGCAGGTCCTTGGCGTGGTTGCGAGGCACGACCAGCGCGTGCCCGCGTGTGGCCGGATTGATGTCCATGAAGGCGATCACGCGCTCGTCCTCGTCGATGATCGTGGAGGGCAGCTCGCCGGCGACGATGTTGCAGAACAGGCAGTCGGGGTCGTGCACGGGTGCGAGCTTACTCATCCGCCGAGCAGCTCGCGCGCGCGAGCGAACGCCTGCTCGCGGGTCTGGACCTCACCGGTGAACGACAGCTCCTCGAGCTCGGCCAGGAGCTTGCCGATCTGGGGCCCGGGCCTGATCCCGAGCTCGCGCGTGATCTCGTCCCCGCGGACGATCGGCGCGGGCGGCCGAGCCCGCCAGGCCAGCGCCTCGGCGATCATCTCCTCGGCCAGAGCGAGGTGCTTGGCGATCGCGACCTCCGAGTTGGCGCCGCGAGTCGCGAGCCGGTCGGCCACGCTCAGCACCGTCACATCGACCTGGACCGGCTCGGTGGCGTGCAGGTAGCGGTAGACGGAGCGCCGTGACAGCGGCACCTCGTGGACCAGGAAGCCGAGGCGCAGGTGATGGCGGGTCACGGCGGCGACGTAGTCCGCGAGCCGCTCGCTGGCCCGCAGCCGGGCCAGCACCGCGGCCGCCATCCGGGCCCCGGCCGCGTCGTGGCCGATGAACGTGACCCGGCCCTCCCCGGTGACGCCGCGCGTCGCGGGCTTGGCGATGTCGTGGAACAGGGCGCCGAAGCGAAGGGCCTGACCCCGGGTGAGCTCGTTGGCCAGCGGCTCGGCCAGGAGCGCCGCGACCGGCTCCGCGTGCTCGCCGAATGCCGCGGACGGATCGCGCTGGAGCGCGATCGTCTCGCCGAGCACGGTCATCGTGTGGTCGTGGACATCGAGGTGGTGAAAGCGGCTCTGCTCCACGCCGTGCAGCGCCACCAGCTCGGGCAGCACGACGGCGCTCACGCCGAGCACGTCCATCAGGCGCAGTCCCTCCAGCGCGCGGTCGGCGCTGATGATCCGCTTGAGCTCTTCAAACACTCGCTCGGCGGCCACGCCGGACAGGCCGATCGCGCCGGCGCGGGCCGTCGCCTCCGTCTCGGGCTCGATCGACAGCTCGAGCTCGCAGGCGATCCGGGCCAGCCGAAGCGCGCGCAGCGGGTCGTCCGCGAACGCCCGCGGTGAGACCATGCGCAGCCGCGACGCGGCGAGATCGGCGCGACCGCCGAACGGATCGATCAGCTCGCCGCCCCCCAGCGGCTCGGCGATCGCGTTCACGGTGAAATCGCGCTGGGCGAGGTCGTCCTCGATCCTCGCGCCGGTGAGCGGCACGAGGTCGACCTGCCACCGGTGGTCGTGGGCGACCACGCGCCAGGCCCCGAACTGATCCGAGAGCCGGAACGGGTGTCCGCCGGCCTCCCGCGCCAGCACCCGGGCCGTCGACTGCGGGTCATCGGCGATCGCCACGTCATAGTCGGAGGTCTCCCGCCCCAGCAGCCTGTCGCGCACGGCGCCACCGACCAGCCACGCCCGGTCGACGCTGGCGCGCAGGGCCGCGATCGGCGCGCTCGCCCCGGCGCCCCCGCCCACACCGGCGCCCCCGCTCACGCCGGCCCCCCGTCACGGTGATACGCGCGCGGCACGCGCCGGGAGATCCCGCACACGATCTCGTAGTTGATCGTGGCGATCAGATGGGCCAGGGTCTCCGCGGTCTGGCGCTCACCGCCGTCGGTGCCGATGATCGTGGCCGGCGTGCCGGGCTCCAGATCGGTCTCCGGCCCGAGGTCGATGGTGATGTTGTCCATGCTCACCGTGCCGACGAGCGGGTACCGGCGCCCGGCCACGAGCACCTCGCAGTTGTTGCTGAACGCTCGCCGCACCCCATCGCCGTAGCCGATGGGCAGGGTCGCGATCCAGGTCTCGCCGGCGGCGACGAAGCGCCGCCCGTAGCCCGCGCTCTGACCTGGCGCCGTCGCCTTGACGGCGGCCAGATACGAGTGCAGCTCGAGCGCCGGCTCGAGCTCGCGAGCCCGCGGATCCTCCTGCATCGGGTCGAGCCCGTAGATCGCGATCCCGCACCGCACGAGGTCGAAGTGCGTGGCCGGATCGCGCAAGGTGGCGGCGCTGTTGGCCGCGTGCACGACGATGCCGGGGTATCGCCGGCGCAGGTCGGCCGCGATGGGCGCGAACGCCGCGAGCTGGACGGCCATGAACGCGGGGTCGTCGTCGGCGGTGGCGAAGTGCGTCATCGCCCCGGCGAGTTCGAGCCCGGGCGTGACCCTGATGAGCTCGGCGAGGTGCAGCGCCTCTCCGGCGTCGCGCGTGCCGAGCCGGCCCATCCCGCTGTCGAGCTTGACGTGCACCCGTACCGGCCGCTCCGCGTGGGCCGCCAGCGCGCTGACGAAATGCTCGCTCCACGCCACCACGTCGGCGTCCGCAGCCAGGGCCGGCGCGAGCTCGGCGTCGCTGATCGCCCCCATCACGAGCACGCGTGGCGAGATCCCGGCCGCCCGCAGCTCGGCCGCCTCGTCGGCGGTGGCGACGGCGAGCCAGCTCGCCCCCCCGGCCAGCGCCGCCGCTGCGGCCGGCGCCGCTCCGTGGCCGTACCCGTCGGCCTTGACGACCGCACACAGCTCCGTTCCCGGCGTCAGATCGCGCTTCAGCCGTGTGACATTGCGCTCGATCGCCGCCAGATTGACGCGGGCCAGAGCGCGCAACGGCATGCCGGTCAGCGTATTGGGTCGGCTGTGGCGGCCGCCGCCTCGCCCGCACGCGCCTGCGGCAGCGCGGCGATCACATCGCCGGCGATCACACCCTCGATCCCGATCCGGCGCTCGGCCACGCGTCCGGCCGTGAGGTGCACGTAGACACCGCTGCAGGCGGCGTGGAACGGATCCATGCCCTTGGCCAGGCACGCCCCGATCACCCCCGAGAGCACGTCCCCGGTGCCCGCGGTGGCGAGCGCGGGCGCCCCGCCGCGGCTGACCGCGGCCCGGCCGCCGGGCTCGGCGACGATCGTGTCATCGCCCTTGAGCACGACGATCGCCTGCGCGATGTCAGCGGCGCTCCGGGCCGACCGGAGCCGGTGGGCTCCGACCTCGGCGCTCTCGATACCCAGCAGCCGCGCGAGCTCCCCGGCATGCGGTGTCAGCACGGTGGGCGCGCTGCGGCCCGCGAGACGCTCCAGCGCGGAGGCATGGGCGTTCAGCCCGTCGGCATCGAGCAGGAGCGGGAGCGCGACGCGCGCCGCGAGCTCGCGGGCGAGATCGGCCGTGGACGGGTCGCGTCCGAGTCCGGGCCCGAGCACGAGAGCCTGCGCCCGCTCGGAGCGGCCGAGCACCGTGTCGACGGCGGCGCGCTGCAGCGAGCCCCCCGCGTCGGCGAGTGGCACGGTCATCACCTCGAGCAGCCGGCTCTCGAAGATCGCGTTCAGGGACGCGGGAACGCACGCGGTCACGTATCCCGCCCCGGCCCGCATCGCCGCCTCGGAGGCCAGGCACGGCGCTCCGGTCAGGCCGGTCGAGCCGCCGCACACGAGCACGCTGCCGGCGGCGAACTTGGTCGAGTCGGCGCCGCGCCGCGGAATCCCGTCGAGGACCGCCGCTCCGATCAGCCCCACCGTGGGCTCGACGGGGCCGCCGCCGGGGATGCCGATGTCGACCACGGTGATCCGCCCGGCCAGCGTCTTGCCCGGCGAGATCCACAGACCGGGCTTGGCGGCATGGAAGGTCGCCGTGGCGTCGGCCCGCACGGCCGCGCCGGCGACCTCGCCGCTGGACGCGTCGACCCCGCTGGGGACGTCGCAGGCCACGACCGCGCCCGCGCCGGCGGCGTTGATCGCCGCGATCGCGCCCGTGGCGGGCTCACGCGGCTCGCCGGCGAAGCCGGTGCCGAGAATCGCATCGATGATCGCCGCAGCGCCGTCCAGGGCGGCGGCCTCGAACGGGATCGCGGGGGTGCCCTGGAGGCGATCGAAGTTCACCTTCGCGTCTCCGCGCAGCTCGTCCGGCGCCCCGAGCAGGAGGACGTCGACCTGCCGGCCGCGCTCGCGCAGCCAGCGCGCGGCGACGAACCCGTCCCCGCCGTTGTTGCCCTTGCCGCAGACCGCGACGATCCGGCCCTGCGGCGCCAGCTCGGCGGTCAGCTCGGCCAGGCCGATCCCGGCCCGCTCCATCAACTCGACCCCGGGCAGGCCGAGCACCTCGATCGCCCAGCGGTCGAGTTCGCGCTGCTCCGCGGCGTCGGGCAGCGGCGCCAGCCAGTCCGGCAACGTCATCCGGCGACCGCCACGGCGCCGGCTTCGCGTCGGGTGTGGGTCAGCGACACACTGACCTCGACACCGAGCTCGGCCGCGCGCGCCGCGACCGCGCCGTGCAGGCGGAGCTCCGGCGGGCCGTCCCCGCCCAGGATCTCGACGTCGAGGAAGCTCCAGGCTTCGAGGGCGAGCGCCTTGGCGACCGCCTCCTTGGCGCAGAACCGCGCCGCCAGGTGCTGGCCGGGCCGGGCCCGGCCGGCGGCATAGGCGCGCTCGGCCTCGGTGAACAGCCGCAGCGCCAGCCGTGGGCGGCGCTCGAGGGCGCGCTCGAGCCGGTCGATCTCGAGCAGGTCGACCCCGACCGCTTCGGTGGCCCGCCGGGGCGTGGCGCCGGCGTCACGCGCCGAGCTCATTCCACCGTCACGGTCTTGGCCAGGTTGCGCGGCTGGTCGACGTTCAGGCCGCGCTTACGGGCGATGTGGTAGGCGAGCAGCTGCAGCGGGATCACCGCCAGGAGCGGCGCGAGCATCCAGTCCGTCTGCGGCACCCTGATCACCTCGTCGGAGTGCTCGCCGATCTCCGTGTTGCCCTCGCTGGCGACGGCGATCACGCGCGCGCCGCGGGCACGAACCTCCTGGATGTTCGAGACGACCTTCTCGAGCACGGGTGAGTCGGTCGCGACGACGACCACCGGGGTGCGCTCGTCGAGCAGCGCGATCGGGCCGTGCTTCATCTCCCCCGCGGCGTAGGCGTCGGTGGCGATGTAGGAGATCTCCTTGAGCTTGAGCGCACCCTCGAGCGCCGCCGCCAGGCCGACGTGACGTCCGAGGTAGAGGAAGAACGCGTCCTTGAAGTGCGTCTCGGCGATCCGCTCGACGCCGAGGTCGTGGTCCATCATCTCGGCGATCGCGTGCGGCAGGCGTTTGAGATCGGAGATCGCCGCCTTAAGCACCGTCGGCTCGAGCGTCTCGCGGAGCTCGGCCAGCCGGAGCGCGAAGAGGTACATGACCGCGACCTGGCTGACGAACGTCTTGGTCGCCGCCACGCCGATCTCCAGGCCGGCGCGCGTGTAGAGCACGCCGTCGGCGTCGCGCGTGGCCTGCGAGCCCATCAGATTGGTGATCGCGAGCACTCTTGCCCCGCGCTCGCGAGCCAGGCGCATTGCGGCCAGCGTGTCCGCCGTCTCGCCCGATTGCGAGATCCCGATGACCAGGTCGCCGGGGCCCAGGACCGGGTTGCGGTAGCGGTACTCGGAGGCGACTTCGACCTCGACCGGCACCCGGGCCCACTCCTCGATCGCGTAGCGACCGATCAGCCCGGCGTGGTAGGAGGTGCCGCAGGCCACGATCACGATCCGCCTGAGGGTGCGCAGGCGCTCGTCGTCGATCGGGCCGAGATCCCCGAGGTCGATCCCCACGCCCCGCGCCGCCCGCTCGCCGATCGTCTCGGCCACGGCGTCGGCCTGCTCATGGATCTCCTTGAGCATGAACGTCTCGTAGCCCTGCTTCTCGGCCGTCTCGGCGTCCCAGTCGATGGTCACGATCTCGCGCTCGAGCGGCTCGCCGTCGGTGGTCTCGAAGCTGACGTCGTCGGGGCGGATCACGACCAGCTCGTCGTTGTTGATGTACTGGACGTCACGTGTCTCGCGCAGGAAGGCGGGGATGGCCGAGCCGACGAACTGCTCACCGTCGCCGCGACCAATGATCAGCGGGCACTCCTTGCGCACCCCGACGAGCAGCCCCGGCTCATCGGCGCTCATGGCCACAAACGCGTAGTGCCCGCGCAGGTCGGGGTAAGCCCGGCGGACGGCGGCGACGAGGTCTCCCTCGTTGTAGTGCGAGATCAGGTGGGCGATCACCTCGGCGTCGGTCTCGGAGGTGAACACCGCCCCCTCCTCGACCAGCCGGTTCTTGAGCGAGATGTAGTTCTCGACGATGCCGTTGACGACGATGTGCACCCGGTCGGCGTTGTCGAAGTGCGGGTGGGCGTTCTCCTCGGTCACCCGCCCGTGCGTCGCCCAGCGGGTGTGTCCGATGCCCGTGGAGGGCGCGGGCGGCTCCACGACACCGACCGCCGCAGACGAGCCCCGGCCGGCATCGATCGCGCTCCTCAGCGCACTCAGGTTGCCGACGGCCCGGACGGCTTCGATGTGAGCGCCTTTGAGGACCGAGATGCCGGCGCTGTCATAGCCGCGGTATTCGAGCTTCTCCAAGCCGGCCAGGAGCAGCGGTCGAGCCTCTCGCGGGCCGACGTATCCGACGATTCCACACATGGGCCTCGGTGCACCTTCCGTGTCGCTGGGTCGAGCCGCAACGGCGGCCCGCGTCCGCGCCCAGCCCTCGGCCGAGGCGCAACGAGCCCCCAATGTTAGCCGGGCTCGGCGTCAACAGCCCGGGTTTCCTGCGCGCGCTGGCGGCCGGGACCGCGGCCGCGCACGCCTGAGCGCCGAGGCCGGCGCCGCCCTCGACAGCGCCCGCGCACGCCTGGCCGGGGACTGAGGGCTCCTACGAGCCTCCCGCGAAGCGGCTCCTCCGGTCAGCGCTTTTCGCCGCGTTGACATCGGCCGGCGCAGGTTGGGGACAATCGCTCACCCAAAGCAAGGTGAGCCCGAGGAGGACGCCGTGATTGTCGACTGTGCTCATTACCGCGACGGCCGGCGCCAGCACGAGGAAGCGATGGATCTCGATCGCGCCGCCGCGCTGTGCCTGGAGTCCGGAGACGACGGGTTCGTGTGGCTCGGACTGTTCGAGCCCTCACCCGAGCTGCTCGCGGAGGTGCAGCGCCGCTTCGGCCTGCACGAGCTGGCGGTCGAGGACGCGCAGAATTTCCACCTGCGCCCGAAGCTCGAGCAATACGACGCGTCGGTGCTCTTCTGCGTGCTGCGAACGGCGAGATATGACGGCGACCGCGCAGAGATCGACTTCGGTGAGGTGTCGATCTTCCTCTCGGAGCGATTCGTGATCACCGTCCGGCAGGGCGTGGCGTCGGACCTCCACGGAGCCCGGCTCCGAGTGGAGAACCGGCGCGAGCTGCTCAGAGAGGGCACCGCGGCGGTCTTATGGGCGATCTTGGACAAGGTCGTCGACGACTACGCGCCGGTGCTCGAGGCGCTCGAGCAGGACGTCGAGGAGGTCGAGTCCACCGTGTTCGTCGGCGCGGCCGCGCCGACCGAGCGCATCTATTTCCTCCGGCGCGAGACGACCGAGTTCTACCGCGCCGTCCACCCGCTGCTGGGGCCGTTGGATGCGCTCCAGCGAGGAGCCTATGTGAAGGTCAGCAAGGAGCTGTCGCAGTTCCTGCGTGACGTCAACGACCATCTCAAGCTGGTCAACGAGGAGGTGGTCGCCCAGCGCGACCTGCTCGCGATCGTTCTGCAGGCGAACATGGCGGTGATCTCGGTCGAGCAGAACAACATCAGCGTGCGGCAGAACGCGACCATGGAACAGCTCACGATCATGGCCACGATCTTCCTGCCCCTGACGTTCCTCACCGGCTTCTTCGGGATGAACTTCCTGTGGCTGACCAACCACATCACGTCGTTCTGGGTCTTCATCTTGGCCGGCGTGGGCAGCTTGGTGCTCTCGTGCCTCGCCCTCTACATGTGGTTCCGCCGCAGCGGGCTGACCCGCTCGGGCTAACCGAGCGTGCGCTGAACGACGTCGACGAGCCGCCCACAGACGGCATCGGTCTCGTCATCGCTGGGCGCCTCGACCATCACGCGGATCAGGGGCTCGGTGCCCGAGGCGCGGACGAGCACGCGGCCGCGGCCGCTGAGGCCCTCCTCTTCGACCTCGATCGCCCCGCGCACGGCGGTGGCGCCCATCGTGGCGATGAGTGCCGCGCGATCGGCGGCGCGGATGTTGACCAGTCGCTGCGGCAGCTTGTTCATCGCGTCGCGCTCGCTGAGGCTGCGGCTGCCGAGCGCCTCGAGCGTGAGCAGGGCGCTCGAGATCCCGTCGCCCGAGGGGCCGAACCCGAGGTCGATGATGTGACCGGACTGCTCGCCGCCGAGCGCCCAGCTGCGCCGGCGCAGCTCGTCGAGCACGTAGCGGTCGCCGACGGCCGTGGTCGCCACCTCCACCCCGGCCTCGGCCATGGCGGTGTGGAAGCCGAAGTTCGTCATCACCGTCACCGCGACGCCGTTGCCGGGCAACCGGTTCTCGGCCCGCAGGTGCAGCGTCGCCAACGCGATCAGCTCGTCGCCGTCGACGACCGTCCCCGAGCTGTCGACGGCCAGCAGCCGGTCGCCGTCGCCGTCGAACGCGAACCCCACGTCGTGTCCACCCTCGACGATGCGCCGCCGCAGCGCCCCGAGATCGGTCGAGCCGCACCCGTCGTTGATGTTGCGCCCGTCGGGCTCGTCGGCCATCACCTCGACGTCGGCGCCGAGCCGACGGAAGATCTCGGGCGCGGCGCGGAAGGTGGCACCGTTGGCGCAGTCGAGCAGGACGCGGCGGCCGCTGAGGTCAAGGCCCTGGTAGCGGACGTGCAGCTCGCGCAGGTAGTCCTCGAGCGCCCCTTGGAAGCGGCGCACGCGGCCGATCCGGGGCGGGTTGGCGAACGGCTTGTCGAGCTCGGCCTCGATCGCGTGCTCGGCCTCGTCGTCGAGCTTGAAGCCGTCAGCGGCGAACAGCTTGATCCCGTTGTCCTGATACGGGTTGTGCGAGGCGGAGATGACGGCGGCCAGATCGAGCCCGTGGCGTCCCAGCAGCAGCGGCGCCGCCGGCGTCGGCAGCACGCCCGCGATCAGGGCGTCCCCGCCGGCCGCGGTCACGCCGGCGGCGATCGCGGCCTCGAGCATCTCGCCCGACTCGCGGGTGTCACGGACGATCAGGACCTGTGGGCGCCCGACCTCGGCCCGAGCCACGGCGGCGCGTGAGAGCGCGAGCGCGAGCTCGGCGGTCAGGAACTCACCCGCGAGGCCCCGGACACCGTCCGTGCCGAAGAGCTGGCGCGCCATCGAACGACGAGGGCTAGCGCTTCGAGAACTGCGGCCGCTTGCGGGCCTTCTTCAGCCCGGCCTTCTTGCGTTCCTTGACCCGCGGGTCACGGGTCAGGAAGCCGCGCCGCTTGAGCTCGCCGCGGAGGTTGGGATCGGCCACGATCAGGGCCCGGGAGATGCCGTGGCGCAGCGCGCCGGCCTGGGCCGAGACGCCGCCGCCGTGCATTGCCGCCACGACGTCCATGCGCGCCTCGTAGCCGACCGTCTCGAGCGGCTGGCGGATCACGCGCTGGAGCGTGTCGCGGGGGAAGAACTCCTCGAGCGTCTTGCCGTTGATCACGTAGGTCCCGCTGCCGGGCTTGAGGATCACGCGGGCGACGGCGGTCTTGCGCTTGCCGGTGGCGGTATAGCGGGCGCCGGCGGCGAGGTCGATCGCCGCATCGGCGATCGGCTTGGACTCGTCCTCAGACTCGTCACGCTCGCGGGCGGCGGCGGCCTCGGCCTCGGCCTCGGCGGCGGCCTGGGCCTCGGCGTCGAGGAAACCGTCGCCCTCCTGGACGATGTCGGGGATCAGGTCGGCGCCCGGGATCTCCGGTTTCACGCGCGGCACGACCTCGATCTCCTCCTCCTCGATCTCCTCGGCGACCGGCTCAGCGGCGGCGGGCGCGGCGAGGGGCTCGGCCGGGGCGGCCGCCGGCTCGGCCGGGGCGGCCGCCGGCTCGGCC
>DATMGZ010000197.1:0-7597 GCA_035555155.1 Solirubrobacteraceae bacterium
GCGGCCAGGGCTTCGCCGGCGCCGCGGCCGGTCACGAGGCGCCGCTGGTCGCTGCGCTGACGGGGCCGGTCGTCCACGCCGCCGCCGGCGGCACGTTCGTCAACCCGGTGCGGGCCCAGACCTTCGACCTGTCCTCCGGTCACGGGCTGGCGCAGATGACGCCGCCGGCCGCCGGGACGTCACTCGCGACCGGCGCGCTCGACTACGTCGGCGACCGGCTCGTGACCGTCGACGTGACCGGCAACGCGGATGAGTGGAACGCCCGCACCGGAGCGCACCTGTTCTCGTTGCCGGGGAGCGGGTTCGCCGAAGCGGTCGGCTACTCCAAGGACGGGTCGATGATCGCGATCGCCCACCTGCCGCCGATCCCGGCGACGGTGCGGTTCCAGACCCAGCTCGGCAACATCGGCATCGATCTGTGGGACGCCCGCACCGGACACCTGCTGCGCCGCATCGCCGGAGACCAGCTCAGCTCGCAGATCCCCGGCACCAAGGACTTCGGAACCCTGGCGCTCGCGTTCAGCCCGGATGGCAAGCGGGTCGGGGTCTCGGGCGCCCAGCCCTACATCGAGCTCTACGCGACCTCCTCGGGCCAGCAGGTCGGACATCTGAACCCCAATGGGGAATACGTCGGCTCGCTGGCATTCAGTCCGGACGGGAAGCTGCTGGCCGCCGGCACCGCGGCGAGCGCATTCGTGTGGCGTCTGCCCGATCCCCACGCGCTGCCCGAGTTCCAGCACGCCGACGCGTCGCAGTACGGATTCGAGGCCCCGTCGGTCGGGGTGCAGGTCGGGTTCACGGCTGACTCGCGGATCCTCGTCACCAGCGGAGACTTCGCGCTCGAGGCCTGGGACCCCGCCGACCATCAGCAGCTGTTCAAGGTGTTCGCGGCGCACGGCGCGCTCAATCCCGCCGGCACGCAGTTCGCGGCGGCGACCGCCAACGGGGTCTCGGTGTACCCATGCGACCTCTGCGGGAACTTGCCGCATTTGCTCGCGGTGGCCAAGCGCGACACCACCCGCGACTTCACGCCGTCCGAGCGCCGCACCTACCTCACACAGGGGTGAGACGGCGGGCGCAGACCCTTGCGCAATCAACCCCCGCCTGTCATAATCTCAGTCGCAGAGACTGAGATTTTTGTGGACGCCAAGAACCTTTGACACCGAGAAGACGGAAACCGATATATGCAACCTGACCGTTTCACGATCAAGTCCCAGGAAGCGCTGCAGGCGGCTCAGCGCCTGGCCGACGAGCGCCATAATCCGCAGACGACCCCCGAGCATCTGCTCGCCGTCCTGCTCGAGCAGGAGGGTGGTGTCGTCGTCCCCGTGCTGCGCAAGCTCGGGGTCGAGCCGGCGACCGTCAGAAACGACGTCGGCGTCGCGCTCGAGGCGCTGCCGAAGCTGAGTGCGGGGCAGCCGGCCGAGCCGGCGGGCGGGTCGAGCGAGCTCGTGCAGATCCTGAGGACGGCCGAGACCGAGGCTCGCGACCTCAAGGACGAATACGTCTCGACCGAACACCTCCTGCTCGCCCTCGCCGCCCACCCGGGCCGTGCCGGCGAGGCGCTGCGCTCGGCGGGAGCCTCCCGCGATGAGCTGTTCAAGGCGATCGTCGAGGTGCGGGGACCGCATCGGGTCACCGATCAGAACCCGGAGGACAAGTTCCAGGCCCTGGAGAAGTTCGGCCGCGATCTGACCGAGGCCGCGGCTCAGGGCAAGCTCGATCCCGTGATCGGCCGCGACGACGAGATCCGCCGCGTCATCCAGGTGCTCTCGCGGCGCACCAAGAACAACCCGGTCCTGATCGGCGAGCCGGGCGTGGGCAAGACGGCGATCGCCGAGGGACTCGCCCAGCGGATCGTGTCCGGGGATGTTCCCGAAGGCCTGCGTGACCGGCGTGTGATCGCGCTCGACATCGGCGCGCTCGTCGCGGGCTCCAAGTACCGCGGCGAGTTCGAGGACCGCCTCAAGGCGGTGCTCAAGGAGATCGCCGACGCCGACGGGTCGGTTGTCCTTTTCATCGACGAGCTGCACACGATCGTCGGCGCCGGCGCGGCCGAGGGCTCGGTCGACGCCGCCAACCTGCTCAAGCCGATGCTGGCCCGCGGCGAGCTGCGCGCGGTCGGCGCCACAACGCTCGACGAGTACCGCAAGCACATCGAGAAAGACCCCGCACTCGAGCGCCGCTTCCAGCCCGTCTACGTGGGCGAGCCGAGCGTCGAGGACACGATCGCGATCCTGCGCGGGCTCAAGGAGCGCTACCAGGTCCACCACAAGGTGCGGATCCAGGACTCGGCGCTGGTCGCGGCGGCCACGCTCAGCCACCGCTACATCGCCGACCGCTTCCTCCCCGACAAGGCAATCGACCTGGTCGACGAGGCCGCATCGCGGATCCGGATGGAGATCGACTCCAAGCCGACCGAGATCGACGAGGTCGACCGGCACATCATGCAGCTCGAGATCGAACTGCAGTCGCTGGGCGACGACAGTGATCCTGGGACGGCGGCGCGCCGCGAGCAGCTCGAGCGCACGCTGGCCGAGGAGCGCGAGCGCTCCGCCGCCATGCATGCGGAGTGGTTGCGCGAGAAGGAGACGATCGGCGCCGTCGCCGAGCTACAGGAACGGCTCGAGCAGGCCAGGATCGAGCTCGAGCGGGCCCAGCGCGAGGCCGATCTCGGTCGCGCGGCAGAGCTCCAGTACGGCACCATCCCCGAGCTCCACAAGCAGCTGGCGGCGGCTGAGTCGGCCGCTGACGAGGGGTCGGTGACCGCGCCCAAGTTCCTCAAGGAGGAGGTCGATGCCGAGGATGTCGCCGAGGTGGTCGAGACGTGGACAGGGGTCCCCGTCTCGCGCCTGCTCGAGGGCGAGATCGAGAAGCTCGTGCACATGGAGCAGCGCCTGCACCAGCGGGTCATCGGCCAGGACGAGGCAGTCGAGGCCGTCTCGAGCGCCCTGCGCCGCTCGCGGGCCGGGCTCCAGGATCCCGATCGCCCGATCGGCACGTTTCTGTTCCTCGGCCCGACCGGCGTCGGCAAGACGGAGCTCGCCCGGGCGCTGGCCGAGTTCATGTTCGACACCCAGGACGCGATGGTCAGGATCGACATGTCGGAGTACATGGAGAAGCACGCGGTCTCGCGCCTGGTCGGTGCCCCGCCCGGCTACGTCGGCTACGAGGAGGGCGGACAGCTCACCGAGGCAGTGCGCCGCCGGCCGTACTCCGTCGTGCTGCTCGACGAGATCGAGAAGGCCCACCCCGATGTGTTCAACGTGCTGCTGCAGGTGATGGACGACGGGCGTCTGACCGACGGCCAGGGCCGGACGGTGTCGTTCAAGAACACGGTGCTGATCATGACCTCCAACATCCCCGGCGGGCGCCAGGGCGCGGAGGGCCACTTCCGCCCCGAGTTCATCAACCGCCTCGATGAGATCGTCGAGTTCGAGCCGCTGACCCGAGACCAGATCTCGGAGATCGTCGATCTCCAGGTCGCGCGCCTGGTTGCGCGGGTGCGCGAGCGCGACATCGATGTCGCGCTGACCGACGCCGCCCGGACCCTGCTGGGCAACCTCGGTTACGACCCCACCTACGGGGCCCGGCCGCTCAAGCGGGTGATCCAGAAGCGCCTCGTCGATCAGCTGGCGCTGGCCATCCTCGAGGGGCGGTTCGTGGCCGGCGACGTGGTCACGGTCGACGCCTCCGACGGCGAGCTGGTGCTTCAGCGGGCCGGCACACCGGCGGCGCCCGCGGCCGCGTGAGCCGTGCGGGCCGGGAGGGCGCGGCCCCGCTCAGTGGTCCCCGGTGTTCCGGTGGAAACCACTAGTAGTCTCGCGGCGGTGTCCTCCCCGCCGCCGCTTCCCCCACTGGAACTCATCACCCGGGTCGGCACCGTCAAAGGGGCCGACCCGTTGGCGTTCTATGCGCGCGAGGGCACGCTCGTGCGCGAGCGGATCGAGCGGATGCTCCCCGCGGACTGGGCCTTCGAGGGCAAGCGCGTGCTCGATTTCGGCTGCGGCTCGGGGCGGGGTGCTGCGGCACTTCCTCGCCGAGGCCGCCCACGGCGAGTTCTGGGGCTGCGACATCGACGGGCCGAGCATCGACTGGCTGCGGGCCAATCTCAGCCCGCCGCTGCACCCGTTCCAGAACCGCCTCGTGCCGCCGCTGGCGCTCGAGGACGCCGGCCTCGACCTGATCTGGGCCACGTCCGTATTCACCCACATCGACCTGTGGAGCGCCTGGCTGCTCGAGATGCACCGGGTGCTGGCGCCGGGCGGCATCCTGATCGCCAGCTGGCTGGGAGAGGGCATGTGGGAGGCGCTGCTGGGTGAGCCCTACCACGAGGACGAGGTCGGGATCACCGTGCTGCGCCACTGGGACGCGGGCGGCGCCTGGGTCCTGCACTCCGAGTGGTGGCTGCGCGAGCACTGGGGCCGCGCGTTCGAGGTGCTCGAGATCATGCGCCCGCCCCGCGATGCCGGCGGGACGCCGCAGGTGACCCACAGCTACATCGCCCTGCGCCGGCGGCCGGGCACGTTCACGCCCGAGGAGCTCGAGCGCTGCGATCCCGCCGAGCCGCGGGAGATCGTCGGCCTGCAGACCAGCCTGCGGCTGCTGCGCGTCGAGACCGACGGGCTGCTCAGCGGCGAGATCCCGGGCCCCGGCCCTGCGCCTGAGCGCGGGGCGGCCGAGGTCGCCCGCGAGCTGATCCGCCGTTCGCCTCTGGCCGACCCCCTGCGCGCCGTGCGCGACCGCGTCCGTCCGAGCCGCTGATCGTCAGGCCCGGGGTCACGAGGACCCGATCGGCCTCGATCGGATACAAGTGGCGCTCCATCGGGCTCAATGAGGAGGTCGAAGTGCCTACGTACATCATGCTTTCGACGCTGTCGCCAGACGGAGTTCAGACGATCAAGAACAACCCGACGCGGATCAAGGAAGTCAATCGCGAGCTCGAGCAGCTCGGCGCAACCGTGAAGGCGCAGTGGGCGACGCTCGGCCGCTTCGATTTCGTCAACGTCGTGGAGGCGCCCGACGAGGCCACGATGGCCCGCGTATCGCTTGAGCTCGGCTCTCGCGGCACCGCACGCTTCGAGACTCTGGCGGCGATCCCGATCGACGACTTCATTGGCTCCATCTGAGGCTCTTGGGCGTCCCGGCGGCGGCTCGCCCGGCCGGCCGCGGGTGCTCGTGGTCGGCGCCGGCGGTCGCGAGCACGCCCTCGTGCACGCCCTCGCCCGCTCGCCGCGCTCGCCCGAGCTGTTGTGCGCTCCAGGCAACGCCGGGATCGCCGGCGACGCCCGGCTGATCGACGTCGCGTCCGACGATGTCGAGGCACTTGTCGCGGCGGCGCTCGCCGAAGGCGTGGATCTGGTCGTGATCGGGCCCGAGGCTCCGCTCGTCGCGGGGCTCGGCGACGCCCTGCGTGCTGCCCGCGTGCGCTGCTTCGGGCCCAGCGCCGCCGCCGCCCAACTCGAGGGCTCCAAGGCGTTCTCGAAGGAGATCATGGCCGCGGCGGGTGTGCCGACCGCCGCCTACGCGGTGGTCGCCGACGTCGAGGCGGGGATGGCCGCGATCGAGCGCTACCCGGTGGTGATCAAGGCCGACGGGCTGGCGGCGGGCAAGGGCGTGATGATCGCCGAGGGCGAGGTCCACGCCCTCCAGACGCTCGAGGCACTGCTCGTCGAGCGTCGGTTCGGGACCGAGCAGGTCGTGGTCGAGGAGCATCTCGAGGGTCAGGAGCTGTCGCTGCTGGCCCTGTGCGACGGCCGCCGCGCCGTGCCGCTGGCCTCGGCCCAGGACTACAAGCGGATCTTCGACGGCGACCGGGGTCCGAACACCGGCGGCATGGGCTCCTACTCGCCCGTCCCCGCGATCGATCCCCAGCGGGCGGCCGGGCTCTGCCGGGCCGTCCACCAGCCCGTGCTTGATGAGCTCGCGCGGCGAGGGATCTCGTTCCACGGCGTCCTCTACGCCGGGCTGATGCTGACCGCCGCCGGCCCGAAGGTGCTGGAGTTCAACGTGCGCTTCGGTGACCCCGAGACCCAGGCGATCCTGCCGCGGCTGCGCTCCGACCTGCTCGGCCTGGTCGAGGCGGCGACGGTGCCGGGCGGCCTCGACGGCGCCCGGCTCGAGTGGGCGCCGGAGACGGCCGTGACGCTCGTGGCGGCAAGCGCCGGCTATCCCGAGTCCTCGTCGCGCGGGGACGTGATCACCGGGCTCGAGCGGATCCCCGCGGGCGTTGACGTGACCCACGCCGGCACCGCACGGAGCGCCACCGGCGAGCTCGTGACCGCCGGCGGACGCGTGCTGGCCGTGACCGCGCTCGGCGCCGACGCAGCCGCCGCGCGCGCGGACGCATATGCTGCCGCGGACATGATCGAGTTCGCGGGCAAGCAGATGCGGCGTGACATCGCCCTCGGAGTGGCGCCATGACCGAGCAGCCGGCTGAGCAGCCGCAGACCGTGGCCGAGCCCGTGGCGGCGTTCGAGGACCTCGAGGTCGATTCGCCGCAGGTCGGAATCGTGATGGGCTCCAAGAGCGACATCCCGGCCATGGAGGCGGCGGAGAAGGAGCTCACCGAGCGCGGGATCGGCTGCGAGGTGCGGGTGATGTCGGCGCACCGCGAGCCCGACAAGGTCGCCGATTACGCCAAGAACGCGAAGCTGCGGGGCGTGCGGGTGATCATCGCCGGCGCCGGGCTGTCGGCTGCGCTGCCGGGTGTCGTCGCGGCGCACACGGACCTCCCGGTGATCGGCGTCCCTCTGACGAGCCGGACCTCCGTCGCCGGGGGACTGGACGCGCTCCTCTCCATCGCCCAGATGCCGCCCGGCGTCCCGGTGGCCTGCGTCGGGATCGACGCGGCTCGAAACGCGGCCGTGCTCGCCGCCCGCATCCTCGGCGCCTGAGCTGCGCCGAGGTGTCCGCCGGCATGCCGTGCCGCGGGCCGCGCTAGCCTGTGAGGCCACGGTTGATGCCCGAATCGATTGTCCATCTGTCATCGGTGGCGGGAAGCCCCTTGCTGGACTCCGCCGGCGAGCGCCTCGGACGCGTCGAGGACGTGATCGTGCGCTTGGACCTCGATGACGGTCTCCCCCCGGTGACCGGACTCAAGGCCCGCATCGGCGGCCGCGAGATGTTCGTGCCCGCCGACCGCATCGCGCACCTCGAGCCCGCCGCGGCCCGCACCTCGACCACCAAGCTCAACCTGGCCCAGTTCGACCGGCGGCCGGGCGAGGTGCTGCTGCGCTCCGACGTGCTCGATCGCAGCCTGATCAACGTCGACACCGCGCGGCTGGTCAGGGCCCGTGAGGTCGAGCTGATCTGCGATCGCGGCACCTGGCGGGTGGCGGGCATCGACCCCAGTCTCAGCGCGCGCCTGATGCGCCTGCGTCCGCGCCGCTTCCGGACCCATCAGGGCGAGCACCCCCAGTTCGTGCCCTGGCGCGACATGGAGCCCTTCGTCAGCCACGTCCCGAGCTCGCGGTTGCGGCTGGCGCATCGCCGGCTGGCGCGGTTGCATCCGGCGCAGATCGCTGATCTCGTCGAGGCGGCGTCGCATGATGAGGGTGAGGAGATCCTGGCGGCGGTGGGGCAGGACAAGGAGCTC
>DATMGZ010000198.1:0-9067 GCA_035555155.1 Solirubrobacteraceae bacterium
GTGCTCGGCCACGACGTGACGGTGGACCCCGGCGCCGGGGAGCTCTGGGGCCTCGGCCGGCACCGCCACCTCGGCGACGGTCACGACGCGCAACGGACGTCCCGACAGGTCGGCGAACGCCCGGGCCACCGCCAGCGCGGCGTTTGCCTCGCGGGAGCGGTCGAAGCCGACGACGACCGGCCATGCGTTCTCGTCCCGGCTGTCGGCGTAATGCGGGGGCGCGACCGCGACCGGCCGCGTCGCGGTGTGGATCAGGTGCCCGGGGGTGGTGCCGAGCAGCGAGCGGCCGATCGGCCCGCGGTGCACCGGCCCCACGACGATCATGAAGGCGTCGAGCTCGCGGGCCAGGTCCTCGAGCTCATCCGCGACGGAGCCGCCGGAGCGACGGTGGAAGGTGGTGATCGCCTCGAGCTCGGGAGCCAGCAGCGACCGGGCTCGACGCAGCGAGTCGTCGTCGCTCGCGCCGGTCATCTCGGCCCGGTGGTGCAGGTTCACCGCGGGCCCCTCGTGGACCACGTGGCCGACCGCGAGCCCCGACCCGGTCAGTCTGGCGAGCTCGACCCCGAGGGCCAGCGCGTCGGCGTCCTGGGGCCGGTCATCAAAACCGATGAGAATTGTGGGGGACATCTGCGCATCCACAATATATTGGTGACGTCGAGTGGGGTGGGCATCCGTGCCCCATGCGCGATCAGGTCCGTAGTTGCTGCGGACCGATGGCGGGCGCGGACGTGATCCGCAACTGCTGCCACGATGTCGCTGTGTTCAAGCGCGTTCTCGTCGGCTACGACGCCTCCGAGCGATCGGAGGATGCGCTCGCGTTCGCTCTGGTGCTGGCCGCCGGCGCCGGCGCGGTGACGGCCGTGTGCGTGGCCTGGCCCGAGCCGCTTGCGGCGGGGATCGGCGAGGGGGGCCCCGACATCCAGCCGGCTCGGGCCCATCAGTTGCTGCGGGCGTTGTCCGAGCGGCTCGGCGAGCGGCTCCGGACGCGTGTGGCGGTGGGCTCCTCGCCGGCGCGGGTTCTCTACGAGCTCGCCGAGGACGAGGGCGCGGACCTGCTCGTCGCGGGCTCCACCGGGCGCGGACGCCTGGGCCGCACGCTTCCGGGCACTACGGCCGAGTCGCTGCTGGTGGCCGCCCCGTGCGCGGTCGCGGTGGCCCCGCTTGACTACCGCGACCGTGTGCCGGCCCGATTCGAGCGGCTCGGCGTCGCCTACGTGCCCGGGCCCGACGGGGACCTGGCGCTGGCGCACGCATTCGCGCGCGAGGCCGGTGCCGGGCTGGCGGTGATCACCGCCGGCGAGGACCCCTCGCCCGACGTCCTCGCTCGGCTCCACGAGTCGGTCTCGCGCCTCGGCGGTGATGTGGCCATCACCCCGAAGCTGATCCCGGGAGCACCCGCGGACGTGCGCTTGATCGAAGCGGCGGAGCTCGACCTGCTGATCATGGGATCTCGCCGCTACGGGCCGCTGCGACGCGTGCTGCTCGGCAGCGTCTCGCATGTGGTGTTGCACCGGTGCCCGTGCCCGGTGCTCGTGACCCCGCGCAGCGCGGGTCATCGCGCCGGTAGCGACGGCTGAGCGGCCCCTACGGATCCGGATGGCGCACGAGCGCCACGCCGCCGTCGGCGGGGAACAGGAGCGACTCGTGCTGCTCGTCCCAGCGCACGCGGTAATGCTCGTGGCCGGGGTTGCCGAGCGCTTCGGTCACCTGTCCGCGCCGGCCGGACCAGCCGGGGAGCCCGCGGGCCTCGATCCAATCACCGACGCCGATGTGGGGATGGGAAACCTGCTTGGTGGTAGCCATGACGCGAGCTTAGGAGCGCGGCCGCCGCAGATCATCGTCGGCCACTGCGGACTGGGATCCGTAGATCCCCCCCTCACCGTGGCAATTACGGACCTCGTGCCGGGTGCCGTTCGGATGCCATCACCCGCCGCCCCGGCGATGCTGTGGGTGGCGATGTCTGAGCCCGTCAGTGACTCCTCCCACGAACCCCACCGGGACATGCCGGGGGCGGGGGGCTCGCATCGGCCCTGGAAGGTGGAAGGGGCGCGCCCGCCGGCGGAGGCCGAGCCGACGCCGCCGACGCTGCCCCATCGGAGTCCCAGCATCTGGCTGCTGCTGGTCGCGCTGCTGACGCTGAACTGGGTGATCGCGCTGGCGATCCAGTCCTCATCGCCGCTGCGGCTGACCGTTCCCTACAGCTTCTTCAGCCGGCAGGTCCAGGCGGGCAACGTGGCCGAGGTCGACGCCACCGGGGCCTCGATCCAGGGCACGTTCCGCCACACCGTCGTGTACCCGCCGGGCAAGAAGGACAGCTCGAGCACGCAGTTCAAGACCGAGCGGCCCGCCTTCGCCGACGATCACCTGCTGGCCGTGCTCGAGAGCAAGGGCACGGTCGTGTCCGCCAAGCCGCCGACCTCGGCGCAGCCGGTGTGGCTGACGCTGCTGGTCGGGTTCGTGCCGACGATCCTGCTGATCGGGCTGTTCGTGTGGTTCATGCGCCGCGCCGCCGGCGCGGCCGCGTCCGCAGGAGGGATGCTCGGTGGGATGGGCCGTTCGAAGGCCCGCCGCTACGAGGCCAACGAACAGCGCACGACGTTCGCCGACGTGGCCGGCATCGACGAGGCGACTGAGGAGCTGGCCGAGGTGGTGGACTTCCTCAAGAACCCGGATCGCTACCGGCGCCTGGGCGGCATGATCCCCAAGGGGGTCCTGCTCACGGGGCAGCCGGGCACCGGCAAGACGCTCCTCGCGCGGGCGGTGGCGGGCGAGGCCGACGTGCCGTTCTTCTCGATCTCGGCCTCGGAGTTCGTCGAGATGATCGTCGGCGTGGGGGCCAGCCGCGTGCGCGACCTGTTCGAGCAGGCCAAGCACGATGCCCCGGCGATCGTGTTCATCGACGAGCTCGACGCGATCGGTCGGGCCCGCGGCGGCGGCTCTCTGAGTGGGGCCAACGACGAGCGCGAGCAGACGCTCAATCAGATCCTGACCGAGATGGACGGCTTCACCGGCTCGGAGGGGGTGATCGTGCTGGCGGCGACCAACCGGCCCGAGATCCTCGACGCGGCCCTGCTGCGGGCAGGCCGCTTCGACCGCCGGATCACGGTCAACCCGCCCGACCGCGAGGGCCGGATGATGATCCTGCGCGTCCACACCCGCAGCGTCCCCCTCGACCCCGAGGTCGATCTCGACGTGATCGCGGCCGGGACGCCGGGAATGGTCGGCGCCGACCTCAAGAACCTCGTCAACGAAGCAGCGCTGAGCGCCGCCCGGCGGGGCCATGACGCCGTCCAGCGCCGCGACTTCGCCGACGCGCTGGAACGGATCGTGCTCGGCGCGGCGCGGCGCATCGTGCTCTCCGAGGAGGAGCGCCGGCGCACGGCGTACCACGAGTCCGGCCACGCCCTGCTGGGGATGCTCCAGCCCGGGGCAGATCCGGTCCGCAAGATCTCGATCATCCCGCGTGGGCAGGCGCTCGGCGTGACCTTCCAGAGCCCGGAGTCCGATCGCTACGGCTACGGCGAGAGCTACCTGCGCGGCCGGATCATCGGAGCGCTCGGCGGCTCCGCCGCCGAGCAGCTCATCTACGGCGAGACGACGACCGGGGCCGAGTCCGACCTCGAGCAGGCCACCGCACTGGCGCGGCAGATGGTCGGGCGCTGGGGAATGTCGGACACGATCGGCCACGTGTCGGCGCTGCCGCGGCCCGACCAGGAGGCGTTGGTGCTGCCCGGCTCTCCGGGGTCCGCCTCGCAGCGCACGCTGGAGCTGATCGACGAAGAGGTTCGGAGCATCATCGACGACTGCTACCAGCACGCGATCGCGACGCTGACCGAGCACCGAGAGCAACTGGACACGCTGGCGCGTGCGCTGCTCGCGAACGAGACGCTGGACGAGCTCGACGCCTATGCCGCCGCGGGCATTCCCGCCGCGCGCGGGTATCGTGCGCCGGGTGAGCGAAGGCCGGGAGATCGAGCGCAAGTTCCTGGTGGTGGATCCCCCGCCTGACCTCGAGCGCCATCCCCACTCCCACGTGCAGCAGGGCTACGTAGCCATCGACCCGGCCGGGGTCGAGGTCCGGATCCGCCGCCGCGACGAGCAGACCGTGCTCACGGTCAAGGGGGGCAGCGGGCGCTCGCGGGCCGAGGAGGAGATGGACATCGGCGACGAGCGCTTCGGGCGGCTGTGGGATCTGACCCAGGGTCGCCGGGTCGACAAGACGCGGTACGAGATCCCGGCCGACGGCGGGCTGACAATCGAGCTCGACGTCTATCACGGTCCGCTCGACGGCCTCATGACGGCCGAGGTCGAGTTCGGCTCCGAGGCGCAGGCCGACGCCTTCTCGGCCCCGGACTGGTTCGGGCGCGACGTGACCGGCGAGGACGCGTACAAGAATCGCCGCCTCGCCGTCGACGGCCGGCCGCCCGCCTGAGCGGGATCGCCGGCGCCCAGCCGGCCGCTCAGAGCGTCGCTTCCAGCCGCACGGGCTCACGGCCGAGCGCGACCAGCGCCTCCTCCACCGCCACGATCACGATCTCGATCACCTTCACCCGGGCATAGGGCTTGGATTCCGCGGCGACCACGTGCCACCGCGCATCGGGATGGTCGGTGCGCGCCAGCATCAGGTCCGAGGCCGCCTCGTAGTCGGCGCGATGCGACAGGTTGCGCCAGTCGTCTCCGGTCAGCTTCCAGCGCTTGAGCGGATCGCGCTCGCGCTCGCGGAAGCGGCGCAGCTGCTCGTCCTCGGAGATGTGGAGCCAGACCTTGATCAGGATCATGCCTTCGGCTGCGAGCCCCCGCTCGAACTCGACGATCTGGGGATAGGCGCGGGTCAGCTCGGCCTCGCTCGCCAGCCCTTCCACGCGCTCGACCAGCACCCGCCCGTACCAGGAACGATCGAGGATGGCCATGCCGCCCCAGCCGGGCAGCGCGGGCGCGAAGCGGTGCAGGAAGTGGTGGCGCCGCTCGTCCTCGCTCGGGGCCGCGAACTCGGTCACGCGGACGTGACGGGGATCCAGCGGCGAGACGAGCCGCCGGATCGTTCCGCCCTTACCCGATGCGTCCCAGCCCTCGAACGCGACGCACAGGGGCGGACCCAACTGGCGCTCGCCGATCAGCCCGGCCAGCTGCAGGCGCAGCGCCAGCAGGCGACGCTGCGCGGTGAGGAGGCGCTTCTGGCCCTCGGAGGACCGGAGCTTCTGGGTCAGGTCCGCGTCGGCCAGCGAAGCCATGCCTCACGCCTCCGGGCGCTGCGCCGTGACCTCAGCTCTGCTCGGACGAGCCGGCCGGGCGCGGCACGAGCAGGAGCGGGCAGGGTGCCCCATGCATCATCGCCTCTCCGGTGCTGCCGACGATCAGGCGCGAGACGGGTCCCCAGTGCCGGGACCCGATCACCAGCAGGTCGACCGCGTCGCACAGGGTGCGCAGGGCGTCCGCGGGCCGGCCGGTGAGGACCTCGCCGTCGGCGGGCAAGGCGCACTCGGCGATCGCGGCGCTGAGACGCTCGCGCATTGCCTTGACCTCGTCGGCGACGGCCTCGGGCCATCCGGCGATCGGCGGCTCCGAGATCCGGGCCCACCCCGGCACGGGGATGCGGTCGTCGACGACCGCCCGGACGACCAGCTCCGCGCCGAGTGCTCGCGCAGTCGCGGCGGCCAGCTCCAGCGCGGCGGAAGACTCCGGGCCGCCGTCGTAGCCGACGCCGACCCGCTTGACCGCATAGTCAGGGCGCTCGTGCAGGCCGAGCGGCGCGATCGCCAGCGGGCAGGCCGCGTGGCCGAGCAGCTGGCGCGTGCGCTTGCCGATCCCGACCTGCCCGGCCGGGGCCTTCCGGCTGGAGCCGATGACCAGCAGGTCGCGGTGCTCGCTGCGCAGCGCTCGCTCGAGGCCGCGGGCGACGGAGCTGTCGGTGGCGACCAGGAGCCCGGCCTTCGGCGCGAACGTGTCCCGCACCTGGGCCATCTTGTCGCGGGCCTCCTTGTGCAGGCCCTTCCAGGACATGCCACCCGGCATCACGACGAGCGGGTCGGGGTGCACGGAGATGAGCAGCAGGTCCGCGCCGCCGGCAGCGAGGGCTTGCCCGAGCACCGCTGCATCCTGGCCCGGGGTGTAGCCGTCGACTCCGACCGCGATGCGTGACGGCGCCGTCCGGTGCGCGTTGCCGCTCGATGACGTCGATGGAGAGCTGCTGGGTGCCATGTTCCCGCCGTGATCGATGGACAGTGGCTCCAAGCTATGGATCGGTCACGGGCACGTCAACCGGGCGATTCCGCCTTTCGTTATCCGTAGGTTTCCCCCTTGCCGCGCGGGGCGCATGGCTGCGTCCACCGTGGTCGACGGCGGCCCGGCGGGTGGCCGGGGTGGAGGCCGGGCGGCCTGCGGCGCGGGTCGCGCTCTGCAGCATCCGGAGTGCGAACAGGTAGACGATCGGGACGCCGGTGACGATGACGAGCGCCCGCAGCCACACGGTGCTCCCGTCCGAGCCCGCGCCGAGCGCGTGGACGACGCCCAGCGCCCACACGAGCACGGTCGCGCGGTGCAGGCTGCGCCAGCGGCGCGTGCCGATGCGCCGGCGCAGGTAGTAGCTCGGTCCAAGCAGCAGCGCCAGGTACCCGGCGATGATCCCGAGACCGGTGTACTGCGGCCGGTAGGCGATCGCGAACGGCACCAGGATCCCCGTGATGCCCGGCTTGAGCCAGTGATCTCCGAGCAGCGACGCTCCGTGCACCGCGATGCCCACCAGGCCGGCCAACGCGAGCTGCTCGTGCAGACGCACGAGCGTGCGGTTCAGCCCTTTTCGCCGCAGCAGCTTCGTTGCCATCAGCAATCCGAGCAGGACGGAGCAGGAGATCAGCGCGAGCGCGACGATCCCCGATGCTCGGCTGACCAGCCACCACAGATACGGCTGCGGATCGACCCGTGGGGTCATGCGTGCGCGATGACCGCGGAGCTGTCGTAGCGGCGCAGTCCCAGCGGGCCGACGGCCTCGACGCGCCCGTCGTCATGGATGATCAGGCCGCCCTGCTCTGCCAGCACCTCCCGCGCGCCGGCGGGTCCGAGGAGCAGGGCGGCCTTCGACAGCGTCTCGGCTTCGAGCGCGCTGCCCGCGACGGCGGTGGCCCCGACCAGTCCGCTCCAGACGGGACGGCCGGTGGCCGGGTCGAGCAGGTGATGGGCGAAGTCACCGTGCTCCGTGCGCCAGATGCGCACATTCATGCCCGAGGTCGCGATGCCCCCGCGGCCCAGCCGGATCGCCCCGATCGGCTGCTGCGTGAGCGGATGCTCGACCTCGATCTCGTACGGCTCGAGCCGGGCCCCGACGCCGCCCACGGCGATGTCGCCGCCGCAGTCGACGACGTAGCGCGTGTAGCCGCTCAGCCGGTGCGCGACCGCGTCGGCACACAGCCCCTTGCCGGTCCCGCCGGTGTCGATCTTCACCCCGGGCGGGCGCGAGACCGTGCCCTCGGCAGGGTCCACGTGCACCTGCGCCCACACCGCTCCAGACGCCGGAGCCGCGGCCGCACGGGCGGGGGCCTGAGCCAGCGCATCCCGCAGCGAGGCCGGTTCGCTCTCGTCGCGCGAGCTCGTGTACCCCGTGCGCTCGATCGCATCGACGAGCGTGGGATCGACCAGACCGCCGGTGCGCTGCGCCGCCCACACACCGGCGTTGACGGCTGCGCACAGCAGCGCCGACGCCGGGACCACGGGGCGCGGATCATGGTTGAGCAGAGACAGTTCGCTCGCCGGGTCGAAGCGGGACAGCCGCGCCGCGAAGCTGAGCACGAATCGGCGCTCCCGTTGCGCGGCGTCGTCGGGCGTCGGCGTGCCGGGCACCAGCGGCGCCCCGATCAGGAACCGGATGTCGCTGCCCATCGACCGGAACGTGAAGTCGTACGCGTGGCTCATGAGGTCCTCGTCACCGGCGCACCGCTTGCGTACGCCGGGGCGCCAGAGCCGGAGCTCGAAACCGACGAGGAGGTGACCGAGCTGCCCGTGGCGTTCGCGCCCGGGGTGGGGATCACGGTCTCGATCACCTTGATCTCGATCACGCGCCGGAGCACGATCCGCCGCGCGGCCGCGTGCCGGGTCACGGGCCGCAGCTCGCCGGCCAGCAGCGACAGCACGACCAGGAACGCCGCCGTGGCGAGCAGCACCACCGTGAGCCGGTCGGGCCCGGAGGCGCGGCGGCGGGTGGCCGTTGGCTTCGGCCTGGCGTGCGGCGCGTCGGCCGTCGCGGACTCAGTTGTCGTGGCTGCCATCATCACCGCCGCCCTTGCTGCTGCCGCCGCTGCTCTTGGTCGTGACGGGCTTGCTCGAGCCGCTCGTGCCGGACCTGGAGCCGCTCGTGGACCCCGAGGACGCGTGGCTGCCGCTCGTGCGCGTGGTGACCGGAGCGGAGCTGTGGCTCGCCGGTGCGGACGAGGAGGCCGGGGCGCCGCTGCCGGAGGACACGTGCGAGCCGCTCGAGCGGGTCCTCACCGCGGCCGAGCCCGAATAGCCTGTGCCGGCGCTGCTCGCGTAGACCGAGCCGGAGCTGTGTGATCCGCTCGCGCCCGTCCGCACCGCGCCGCCCGCCGATCCGCCTGCCGATCCTCCCTTGCCCGACCCGGGCGTGCCGGTCGCGATCGCGCCGCGGCGACCCGGACGGTGAGCCCCGCTCTGGTGGCGGATGACGTGCACCGTGCGGGTGATCACCTGCGTGCGCACCTCAACCGGTGGCGTGTTGGCGGCCAGCGTCGCCGCCGTCGGATTGTCGGCCGGGCGTAACGTGAATGCCGCGAGCCCGCCGGCGGCGACGGCGGTGATCGCAGCGGCGGTCCGGGTATGGCTCCTGCGCATGTGACAGCCTCCAGGTCGGGGTCCGCGTGGACTGTGCCGTGGTCGCCCCCAGCCCCGTGCCAATCATCGGCAAAGCTTTGGCAAAGCTGAGCGGATCTCAGGCCGTGAGCATCGGCGTAAGCCTTCAGCGCCGGTCCTCGCGCGGGGGCGGGATCAGTCGTCGTGCTGGCCCGAGCCGCTGCCCGGGCTGCCGGAGCCGCTGGGCGCGCTCGAACCGCTCGAGCCGCTC
>DATMGZ010000199.1:0-14932 GCA_035555155.1 Solirubrobacteraceae bacterium
CAGGAGCGCTGGCGGCGGTGCAACGGCCACGAGCTCGTCGGCGACGTGCTCGACGGCGTGAGGTTCAAGGACGGGATCAAGGTCACTGACGACGAAACCACGACGGACGAGAGGGTCGCCGCCTGATCATTCTTCATTGCCCAATCGCACAACATTTGACAGTTGCTCACGCGGCACCCCGCGCTCGCGCCGCTGATGGTCGACCTTCCGGATCGCTACAACGCGGAGGCGGAGCGCCTTGAGTCCGCCGCGGATGACCCCGCTCTGGTGCAGATCGCGCCGGCCGCGGGGAGCGCGAACGTCGGACAACTCGAGCACTCCCGCACGGCGGTCCTGCACGGCTTCTCGGCCGGCGCGATCGCCGTCGCGGATGGGTTCGGGCTCCCGCAGCTCGACCTGCTGTGGCAGCCCGAAGCGTACGTCGAGGAGTGAGCGCCGCTGTCGCCGCGCGCCTACGCAGCGACCGGGAACGACTTCGCCGCCTGGCGCTCGGGGCTGACCCGGACCACGTTCCAAACCACGCCGAACCGCTCCAGCAGCGTGATCACGAGCCCGGTCGGGTCGGCGAGGCGCTCCCACATGCCCAGGCCGTGGAAGGCCGAGGTCGAGAACGCGTGGTGGTTGTGGTGCCAGGACTCGCCCGCCCCACAGAAGCGCCGTCAGCGCAGTGCCGAGGTCGCCCACGGTCCAGCCGAGCGCGAACGGGATCGCGAACGACAGGACCACCCATAGCCAGCCAGAACAACCGGTCCATCGTGCGGATCAGCCGGTCCTTGACGAGGTCGGGGGCGAAGCGGGCTCGCTCGAGTGGCGGCAGGGACACACCCACCAGGTTGGCAAGCGTGCGCGCACGAGACATCGGCCGCCCAAAGGAGGTGGGCCAAGCGCAGATTTCTCCCGCCGTCCAGCCGCGGCTGGACGGCCCGGCCGGGCCGCTACGCAGCGGCGGACGGCTCCACCGGCGGGTCGGCGGCCGAAGCCAGCGCACCCACCGTGAGCTCGTCGTGCCACACGTAGGTGACCGGGATCTGGTAGTGGCCCATGTTGCGGCGGCGGAACTCGATCATCTCGGGCCCGTCCCAGTAGCGATACCAGTCGATCTTCGACTCGAACCACGCCATTTGCAGGATCTTGTAGCGATCGTCGCGCGACCGGTGCACCGAGTACTTCGTGGCCCCGTGGCGGAGGACGAGCGGCGCGATCTCGCACACCTTGTCGACGAAGCTCTCCTGGCGCAGGATGGTGGCGTACCAGGGAATGTGGACGACGCCGGCCATGGCTAAGCGCCGACCTCGGCCCGGATCGCCCCGGGACCATCCGCGGTCTTGCCCTGGCCCTCCTCGGTCGCGCCGACCAGGATCGCGATCTTGCCCAGGTGCTTGTTGTCACGCAGCAGCTGGTGCGCCTCGGCCACCTTGTCGAAGCCCATCGTCTGCCACAGCACCGGGCGGATCTTCGACTCCTCGATCAGCTCGTTGGCCTTGTTGGCCTCCCATGCGTTGGCGAAGTGCGAGCCGATGATCTCCTTCTGGCGCATCCACAGGTAGCGGACGTCGAAGTCGAGCTGGTAGCCGGACGTGGCGCCGCAGATCACGACCTTGCCGAACGGCTTGACGGCGAGCACCGAGGTCGGGAATGTCGCCTTGCCGACGTGCTCGAAGACGATGTCGGGCGGTCCGCCGAGAATCTCCTCGACGGCCTTGCAGAACCGCCGCGACTCCTTGAAGCGCGCCTTCTCCTCGTCCGCGGTCTCGCCGCCACGGCGCATCATCTCGGCGAACTCCGAGCGCTCGATGTAGCCCGTGGCGCCGAGCTGCTTGATGAGCGTGCCCTTGTCGTGGCTGGAGACGACGCCGACCGCGTCAGCGCCGGTCATCGCGCAGAGCTGCGTGGCGAACACGCCGAGCCCGCCCGCGGCGCCCCAGATCAGGACCCGGTGCCCGGCCTGGAGCTTGCAGCGGTCGATCAGCATCCGGTACGCGGTGAAGTACGTCAGCCCGTAGGCGGCGGCCTCCTCCCAGGCGAGGTGCTTGGGCTTGGGCAGCAGCTGCTGGGCCTGGACCTTGCAGAACTGGGCGAACGAGCCCCAGCTCGTCTCATAGCCCCAGATCTGCTGTGAGGGGGCGGCCAGCGGGTCGAGGCCGTGGACCTCGGGATCCTCGTAGGAGGCCTGGTTGCAGTGGACGACCACCTCGTCGCCGGGCTCCCACCGGGTCACGCCCTCGCCGACTTTCCAGACGACGCCCGAGGCATCGGATCCGCCGATGTGATGGTCCTCGTTGGGGTGATAGCGGAACACCGACACCGGCTCGCCCAGCGCGGCCCACACGTTGTTGAAGTTGACTCCGGCCGCCATCACCCGGACGACGACCTCGAAGGCGCCCGGTTCGGGTACCTCGATCTGCTCGATTTGGAACGCGTCGACGGGTTCGCCGAAGCGCTCCTCCCGGATGACCCATGCGGCCATCGTGGACGGCAGCTCGCCCGGCTCGGTCTCGACATTGGCGACTTGGTTCAGATCGACGGCCACAGCAACCTTCCTGCTCGGATTCGGTTACGGAGAGGGTCGGGATCGTACCCGGACGCCGAGCTTCAGGGCGCGCCCCGGTTGAGGAACCCGCTGCGCCGGAACCAGATCAGCAAGACGACCGTGCACATCAGGATGCCGCCGATCCCGTAGACGAGAAACGCCCACAGCGGCTGGATATGCCGCACCAGGACGCCGAAATTCTGTCCAAAGAAGCCGGTCAGGGCGGTAATCGGCAGAAACACGGTCGCCACGATCGTGAGTCGCTTCATGATCACGTTGAGCCGATTGGACACGGTGGAGAGGTAGACGTCCATCGCGCCGCTGAGCAGGTCGCGGTAGGAGTCGATCAGGTCCGAGATCCGGATCAGATGGTCGTACACGTCGCGGTAGTAGTCGCGCGTGTCGGGATCGAGCCCGGGCAACTCGCGGATCTCGTCCATGGTGCGGGCCGCCAGGTCGCGCTGCGGGGTCACGACCCGCCGTAACGTGACGAGGCGCCGCCGTAGACCGAACAGCCGCTGCAGCTGCTCATCGGACGGCCCGGCAACGATCGCCTCCTCGAGCTCGTCGATCTCGTCGTCGATGGCTGAGAGCACGGGGAAGAACGTGTCGGTGAGCGTGTCGAACACCGAGTAGACGATGTACTGCTCGCCGGCGTCGGGCTTGGCCGCGAACCGGCGCCGGAGGTCGTCGAGCTCGGAGCACTCGGTCTGGCGGATCGTGACGATGTAGCTGCCGCTGACCATCAGGTGGACCTCGATCAGCTTCGGGGTGCCGTCGCTGCTGCGACCGGCGCCGTAGAACACGATCAGCATGTAGTCGCCGTACCGGTCCAGCTTCGGGCGCTGCGGGTAGTTGATCAGGTCCTCGACGGCGAGCTCGTGCCAGCCGAACCGCGCGGCCAGAGTCGAGATCTCCTCCTCCGACGGGGTCGCGACGTCGAGCCAGAAGAACTCATCGTCGGCGATCAGCGAATCGAGCTGCGGATCGTCGATCTGATCGATGACGCGCATTCTCGAACGCTATTCCCCGGGTCAGACGATTCCGACCTCCACAGGCGGCTGGTCGGCGGCCTCCGCGCCGGCCGCGGCCTCCGCGCCGGCCGCGGGCTCCGCGCCGGCCGCGGGCTCCGCCGCGGTGGGCTCGCGCTGGATCAGGGACCACGCCACCACCGCGCCGACCAGCGTCGCGACGGCGCCGATCGTCAGACCGGTCGAGAGCGCCGATACGAAGGCCTCGCGAACCACGGCGACGACGTGGGCCGACACGTGGTGGCCGGTCACGGCGCCCCCACCACCGAGCGAGTTCGCGATCGCGGCGCGGGTGGCAGCCGGAAAGTGGGGCAGACCTGCGTCGATCTTGGAGCGCCCGATCGTGGTGATCAGCGCCCCCATCACGGCGACGCCGAACGTGCCGCCGACCATGCGGCTCATCGACAGCACGCCGGAGGCGACGCCGGCCTTGCGCCGGTCGACGGCGTTCATCGCGGCTGTGCTCATCGGCGACATCACCAGGCCCATACCGGCGCCCATCAGCATGAAGCCGGGCAGCAGCGTCAGGTAGCCCGTGTGGACGGTGATCCGCGACTGCAGGAACAGCGACAGCGCGATCACCACCAGTCCGCCCGTCATCAACGGCCGCGGCCCGATCTTGTCGGTCAGCCGGCCGGCCAGGGGGCCGGCGACGATGATCACGAGCGTCGTGGGCAGGAACCGCACGCCGGCCTGCAGCGGAGAGAAGTGCAGGACGTTCTGCAGGTACAGCGCCATGAAGAAGAACATTGCGAGCATCGCGAAGGAGACGATGAAGGCAACGATGTTGGCGCCGAGGAAGGAGCGCGAGCGGAAGAATGCGAAGTCGACCATCGGCGAGGCAGAGCGCCTCTCGATCACAACGAATGCGCACAGGCCGATGATCGCCACCGCGAACAGAGTGATGATCCGCGCCGAGCCCCAGCCCCAGCGGTTGCCCTCCACGAGCGCGAGGATGAGCGCGGTCAGGCCCGCAGTGATCGCGGCGATGCCGGGGAAGTCGATCGTGCGCGAGACCGTCTCATCGCGCGATTCCCGGGTCGCGAACAGGGTCACCGCGACCGCGATGACCGCGATCGGCGGGTTGATGAAGAAGATCGCCCGCCAGCTGACCTGCTGGGTCAGGAAGCCGCCGACGACGGGCCCGATCGCCAGCGCCAGCGCACTGACTCCGGCCCACGTGCCGATGGCCGTGCCCCGCTGATGCGGTGGGAACGCCTGCGTGATGATCGACAGAGTCGCCGGCATCATGAACGCCGCGCCGACGCCCTGAACGGCCCGGAACGCGATCAGCGCCGTGTCGCTGGGCGCGAAGCCGATCGCCAGGCTGGACAGCGCGAACACGATCACGCCGAACAGGAACATGCGCCGCCGGCCGAAGATGTCCCCGAGCCGGCCGCCGGTGACGAGCAGCACGGCGAAGGTCAGCGTGTACGCGTTGACCGTCCACTCGAGCGAGGACAGCGATGCGTGCAGGTCGCGCTGGATCGAGGGCAGCGCGACGTTCACGACCGTGTTGTCGAGCATGATCATGAACAGCGCGAAGCACATGGCGCCGAGGGTCCACCAGCGGCTGTTCTCGTCGGTGATCAGACGGTGCCGGTGGGCACTGATGTGCGCTCTCACGAGTCGATTCCTTCCGGTCGGCAAGCCGCGACGTCGGGACGCTCGAGCAGCTTGGACAACGCGCCGCCAAGACGGCGGCGCTCGGTGTCGGTCAGGGTGTGGGTGAACAGCTCCAGCCCGTTGCGTCGCGCCGCGTTGAGCCGCCGGATCACCGCGTGCCCGGCCTCGGTGGGACTGACGCGCTTCATCCGCCGGTCATCCAGGTCCTCATGGCGCTCGACGAAGCCGCGCCGGACGAGATCGTCCACAGTCCGGCTTGCCGCCGGCAGCGACACGTGCACCAGCTCGGCGGCCTCCTTGACGGTCAGCGCCGCAGAGGGGTCCTCGAGATGGTGCAGCAGCTTGATCTGGGTCAGCGTCAGCTCCAGCGCCCCGACAGCTTCGAACAGGTCGTTGTTGCAGTTCTTGTGCAGGTACACGATCAGCGCGTACAGATCCGTCGCCAGGTCGGCGGGCGGGGTGACGGCATCTGAGGGTCCGGCGGTGGCGGTGTCGATGACCCGATCGATTGCTTGCACGCATGCAAGTGTTGCATGCGTGCCCTGGTTGCGCAATGGCAAGGAGCGGGGTGGGGGAGGCGCCGCGGCTTCGACACCCGATGCACCGGATGCCGGTAGTGCTTATGTCGACAAACTAGCCGCTCCTCGGGCCTCCTCGGCTGCCTAAGCGTCTCTCCGGCGCTTATCCGCGCAAAGTCGCTCGGATGCGGGCAGTTTGTCGAGATAAGCACGGTCGAGAGGTCCAATGTGGAGCCCCGGCCCAATCGAGGCCCACCGGCGGACCGCAGCGCCGGTCAGCCCATCCGTCGACCAGCCGATCCTCGCTCCCAGCCGCCGGCCCGCCGGCGACACCGGGCCGCCGGCGACACCGGGCCGCCGGCGACACCGGGCCACCAGGGACACCGGCCCGCCGGCGACACCGGGCGGCCCAAGACGCGACGCGCCCCGCCCGCCCGCCGCCCCCCTACGGCTGCAGAACCTCGTTCTTCGCGCTCGGCCGCGCCGGCCCGATGCGCAGATGCGCCGACTGGATCGCCGGCGCGGTCGCGAGGGCGGCGTCGCTGGTGCCGCCGCCGCCCGTGGTCATCGTGTACTCGCCCTCGGGGACGGTGACCTTGACGCTGGCGGTGGCATGAGGGTTGATCGGGCCGGCGGCGGCGAGTGGCTGGCCGCCCGACTGGATCTGCAGCGTCTCGGCCTGGCTGGCCTGGTTGGTCACGATGAAGACGATCGGGCCGGCGCCGACGCTGTTGGGCGAGACGGAGACGCGGGCGTCGTTGATGTAGACGGTGAGGTTGATCGGGATCGGCGGCCGGGGCTTATTGGCGAACATGGTCGAACTGCCACATCCCGCTGCCGTTGCCGCGCAGCAAACGAGGAGCCCGATCATCATCCGCCGCATCTTCGCCCTGCTCTCCTCTCCGAAATCCCTCTCCAGCGCTCCGGCATTCAGCCGGCTGCGGTCCCGCTCCGCGGCGTAACCCTAGCCGACCGGCAGACGTCGCGCGGCGTCAAGTCGACATCCGGAGATGGCGAGTTCGCGACGGGCGGTGATCCGTCAGTCCGATTCGTGGTGCAACGTGCGACGGCGGCGGTCCAGGCTGCGGAGCTCGCCTTGCAGCTCCTCCCAGGACTCACGCTCGGCCCGCTCGTATTCCGCTCCCGTCAGCTCGCGAAGTCTGTCGCTGTACGCAGCCCACGCGCGGCGGGTCCCTGCGTCCAGCTCGCGTAGCTTTTCGGTGTCGGTCGCGAAGGCGCTCATGCCACGACTCCTTCCCTAGCTGATAGAGCCATGCTACCCCCCAAATCGGTCACGAGGCGCACTTCTGCGCGAGCGTGGCGCCGAGGGCTGCAACCGGCTGTGCAGGACGTCCGGAGGAGGTCGTATCACCGGCGGGCATGGATCTGCTCGAGCAGCCGCTCGCCACCGCCGAGTTCCTCGTCGTCGACACCGAGACCAACGGTCTCGGCGGTGACGCATGCGAGCTGACCGAGGTCGGCGCGGTGCTCGTCGGGGGCGGCGAGCTGCATGACCGTTGGGAGTCGCTCGTGCGGACCAACCTTCCGTTACGACGCGGAATCCAGCGTTTCACCGGCATCACGCAGGCGATGGTCGACGCGGCGCCCGACGCCGAGATGGTCCTGCCGGCGGTCGCGGAGCAGATGCGCGACAAGGTGCTCGTGGCCCACAACGCCCCGTTCGACCGGCGCGTCCTGCGCCAGGCGTTCGACCGCGCCGCGCTCGAGTGGCCCGACCCTCCGGTACTCTGCACCGCGGCGCTCGCCCGCGCGCTGCTGCCACTGCAGCGAGAGCGCAAACTGACCGTGCTGGCCGACGCGCTGGGAATCGACGTCGCGGTGGCCCACCGGGCGCTCGCCGACGCCGAAACGTGCGCCCGCGTGCTGTGCGCGCTGTTCCCGCGGCTGTGCGCCAACGCATCCACCGTCGCCGAGGCCGTCGCGCTGCTCTCGCCGCGCCGGCCGCGTCGGCCGGGACGCCCGCGGCGCGATCGGACGCTCGCGCGCTCCGGAACTCGCGGGCCCGCGACCGGTTCGTCCCTGGCGCCCGGCGGCCGTCTGCCGCTGCCGAACTTCGCCGAGCTTCCACGCGACCCCGGCGTGTACCTGTTCCGCGACGCCGGCGGGGCCACGCTGTACGTCGGCAAGTCGGTCTCGATCCGCAGCCGCGCGCGGGCCCACTTCGCCCCCTCGACGCGGGCGTCGGCAGCGGCCGGCGAATGGACCGCGCACGCGTCGATCGTCGACTATCGCGCCACGCAGTCCGAGCTCGGCGCGCTCGTGCTCGAGAATCGCCTGATCAAGGAGCTTCGGCCGCCCGGGAACGTGCGGCTTGTGCGCGATGACGACCGGCTCGTATACATCCGCTGCCGCCTCGACATTCCGTTCCCGATCCTCGAGGTCGCCTCCGAGCCGGCGTCGGGCCACGCGGTGACGATCGGGCCTCTGCGTGGCCGCCGGCTCGCGGTGGAGCTCGTCGAGCAGCTCGACTCGCTGTTCGGACTGCGCCACTGCGGCCGGCGCCTGCCCCGGCGTGACCATCCCTCCGCCTACGGCCAGATGGGCCGCTGCCTCTCGCCGTGCCTGGGAGACCTCGACCCGAACCTGTATCGCACCCGGCTGGACGCGGCCCTGGGACTGTTCGTGGGCGGCTTCGACGGCGGGGAGCAGCTGCTCGCCCACGTCGCCGCGCAGATGCGGGCGGCGGCACGCGAGCTCCGATATGAGCGCGCGGCATGGCTGCGGCGCCGCTCGCGTCGGCTGGAGCTCGTGCTCGGCCGCCTTGGCGGCGTCCTCGAGGCCACCCACGCGACGCCGCGGATGGTGCTCGCCGCCCACCCGGCCGACTGCCGCTTCGACGTCTTCTGGCTCGCGGCGGGCCGGCTCGTGGACTGGGGCCCGCTGCCCGACCTCGAGGCGCTCGAGCGGCGCACGCGCGAGGCGCTCGGGCGCGCGGGCCGGCGCGGCGAGCTCGGCGCCCATGTGCCGCCGAACGAGGTCGACGAGGTGCGGATCGTCGGCGGCTGGCTGGCCGCGCACCCGGATGCCGTGCAGATTCCGCTGCACCCGGCGCCGGACCGCGAGCGGCTGCAGGAGCTTGTGGCCGAGGCCGCGCGGGCGCGCGCCGCTCAGCTGAACGGCAGCTCGACGACCTCGCCGGTGGCGCCCTCGGCTCCGACCGCGACAGCGGACCCGGGCCGCGCCTCGCGACGCACGAGGGCCAGCGCGATCGGCCCGAGCGCCGGCGACACGGCGACGCTCGAGAGGACGCCGACGCCGCGTCCCTCGAAGGTCAGCTCGTCCCCGGCCCGAGCCGGTGCCGAGAGCCTCACGCCGCGCAGATGACGGTTTGGCTTGCCCCGGTAGTAGAGGCGCGCGACGGTCTCCTGGCCCACGTAGCAGCCCTTGGTGAACGAGACGGCACGCTCATTGAGCCCCGCCTCCTGCGGGATCACGGTGTCGTCGAGGTCGATGCCGTAGCGGGGGCGACCACGCTCGATCCGAACCGTCTCGGCCGCGGGCTCGGACACGGGCATCGCTCCCCGCCTCCTCAACGCCATTTGCAGATCCGCGGTGACCGCGCTGTCGCACAGCAGCTCGACGCCGACGTCGGTGCGGACCACGCGGGCGGGGATCCCGTCCACCTCGCCGCGGCGGTGAGCGTGCTCGACCTCCGGGAGGTCGCCCACACTAGCGATCGCGGCCGCGTCAGCGCCGATCAGCGCGAGCAAGCCGCGCTCGAGCGTGCGCTTGTGGAGCTGGACGTCGTAGCCGATGCTGAAGCGCCGGATCATGTTGAACAGCTTCTGCAGCGCGACGCGCTCGGTGTCGAGCAGCAGCTCGTCACCGGCGTCGAGGACCCGCAGGTCCCCGAGCATCTTGCCCTTCGGGGTCAGGAAGGCCGCGTAGCAGCCCTGGCCTTCGGCCAGTCCCTCCACATCGTTGGAGACCTGGCCCTGCAGGAACGACTTCGCATCGCCGCCCGTGAGGGCGAGCTTGCCCCGCTCGGAGCGATCGAGCAGCCCGCACGCCTCGGTGAGCATCCGGTAGTCGGCCGCGAGCGTATCGGTGGTCGCCATCACTCGGAGGATACCGACGCCGCCACGCCGGCCAACTTGACGAAATCAAGGTTTAGGCTTACCATAATCTCCGTGATGGGCCACCAGGAGTTGGCAGGGGCACGAACCTCTGCGGTCGAGGACTACGCCAAGGCGATCTACTCGCTCGAGCGCCGCAGCGGCGCGGTGAGCACGAATGCGCTGGCCAGGCGCATGTGTGTCACACCCGCCTCGGCCTCGGGCATGGTGAAGCGACTCGGCGAGCTCGGCCTGGTCGAGCACCGTCCCTACAGGGGCGTGTCGCTGACCGAGGAGGGCCGGCGCGTCGCGCTCGAGGTGATCCGCCACCACCGTCTGCTCGAGCTCTACCTGGCCGACAGCCTGGGCGTGCCCTGGGACCGCGTGCACGCCGAGGCCGAAGTGCTCGAGCACGTGCTTTCCGAGGACCTCGAGGATCTGATCGCCGCCAAGCTCGGCGATCCGACCCACGATCCCCACGGCGATCCGATCCCGACCCGGGATCTGACGATCGACGAGGGCACGACCGAGAGCCTGCACTCCCTCGATGCCGGCGCGTGCGGAACGTTCGCGCGCATCTCGGATTCCGATCCGGAGATGCTGCGCTTCCTCGCCAACCGGGGGATCGCTCCCGGCGACACCTTCGAGGTGATCGAAAAGCAGCCGTTCGACGGACCGCTGTTCGTCCGCTTCGGCGACGAGGTTCACGTGCTCGGCGGGGCGTTGCCCCGCGCCATGCGGGTGGAGGTCGACCGTTGACGCCGCCGCTGCTCGACGGGCCCACCGTGACCGACGGCGCCGTCGCCCTCCCGCGGCCGCCGCTGACGCCCGAGGACGCGGCCCGGTCCGCCGATCGGTCGCGGGTCCACGACGCCCGGCGCCACGGCCGCCGCTGGTATCTACTGTGGCTCTTGGTCGGCCCGGGCATCCTCGCCATGCTCGGGGAGAACGACGGCCCGAGCATGATCTCCTACGCCACCAGCGGCGCGACCTACGGGATCGGCTTCTTCCTGCCGTTCATCCTGATCACCTTCGGGATGGCGATCGTCTGCCAGGAGATGGCGATGCGCGTCGGCGCGGTCACCCACCGCGGCTATGGGCAGCTGGTGCTCGAGCGCTTCGGGCCGCTGTGGGGCTGGTTCAACGCCGGCGACCTGATCCTCACCAACCTGGTGACGCTGATCGCGGAGTTCGTCGCGATCCGGATCGGCCTGTCCTACTTCCACATGGGCGCCGGCGTCGCCGCAGTGCTCGGGGTCGCCCTGGTCGCCTTCACCGTGAGTGGCGGCCGCTACTGGCGCTGGGAGCGGATCGTCCTGGGGTTGGCCCTGTTCAACGGGCTGTTCCTCGTCGCCGCGATCATGGTCAAGCCCCACTGGAGCGCCGTCGGCCACTCGCTGGCCACGTTGGGGCCGTTCCCCGGTGGCAGCTTCAACACGCTCCTGCTGCTCGTCGCCTCGACGATCGGCGCGACCGTCACGCCGTGGATGATCTTCTTCCAGCAGAGCGCGTCGGCCGACAAGGGCCTGACCCCCGCCGACATCCGGCACGGTCGCTACGACACGGTCGCCGGAGGTGCGCTGGCGGCGCTGTTCGGCTGCGGCGCGCTGATCGCCGGCGCGGCGTTGTTCGGGCACACCGGATCGAGCATCCAGGGTCTGGCCGGCGCGGGCCTGCCCGGCGCGCTGAAGCTCGTCTCGGGCAGCGCCGTCGGCACCGTGTTCGCACTCGGTCTCGTCGAGGCGGGCGCGGTGGCGATCCTCACCATCTCGGCCAGCACCGGCTATGCCGTCGGGGAGAGCATCGGTGCCCGTCACAGCTTCAACAACTCGGCGCGCTCGGCGGCGCCGTTCTACGCCGCCAACGTCGGAGCGGCACTGATCGCCGCCGTGATCATCCTCATCCCCGGGGCGCCGCTGCTGTCGATCGCGCTGAACGCCAACGTCCTCGCGACGGCGTTGCTGCCGGTGGCCCTCGTATTCCTGCTGCTGCTGGCCAACGACCGCGAGCTGATGGGCAAGTGGGTCAACGGCAGGGCCACGAACGGGATCGCGATCGCGATCGTGGCGTTCATCTCCGTCTGCGGAGCGGCGTACGCGATCGACTCCTTCCTGCAGGTGGTCCACGTTGTCTGAGCTGCCCACACTGACCCCCGACCGCGAGAGGGAGGCGCCGCCACCGGCCGGCGACGAGCTGCCGTGGTCCTACCTGGAGCCCAAGCAGTTCGTGGGCGACAGGTCGATCCCGCTGCCGCGGGTGAAGCTCGGTCCGGGCGCCGGCGCCGCTCTCTGGGCCTTGCGGATCTTCGTGCTCGTGGTCAGCGCGATGGTCATCTACACGTTCGTGGTTCAGCTCTGATTCTCCGGCGATCATCTAGCCTTCCGGCGGCGATGAAGCTCGCCCAGACCTTCGAACAGATCGTCGACTCGTTGCCCGAAGATTGGACCGACCTCGAGCTCGACCTGCGCATCTTCGATGAGCGTCGGTATATCGAGGCGGCGCTGTTCCTCGTTACGTGCAACGCCCAGCCCTACTCGAAATACGACTGGCACTGGCGGTTGCTGGTCGCTCACCGCTTCGGCCACGCCGCCGCTCCCTCGGCCGTGCATACGGGGCTGAGACTGCTCGACGAGGCCGGCATCGACGGTGAGATGGTGGTGCGGGAGGCGCGGACCGGACGGGTCGAGATCCAGCAGATGTGGGGACGACCCGAGTCGGTACGCCAGGAGTTCCGCCGCCTGCGCGCCCAGTAGTGCCGTGGCTCGCGTCCTCGTCTACGTTCCCGATCTCCTGTTCGGGTCGAACGTGGTGGGCGCGCTGCGTGCTGCCGGCCACGAGGTGGTGCTCGTCAACGCGCCGGAGGCCTCGGCCGTCGCGGCCGCCGAGGTGCTGGTCGTCGATCTGACCGCCGACGTGCCGGAGCGGATCGCGCTCGCGCAGGCGGCCGGGGCCGACCGGGTCCGCACGCTCGCGTTCTACTCCCACGTCGAGGCCGACGTGCGCGCGCTCGCCCAGGAAGCGGGGTTCGACCTCGTCGTGCCGCGCTCGCGGATGGCGCGCGAGGGGGCGGACCTCGTCACCCGGCTCGCGTCCGCGACCGGCTGAGTCCCGCGGGACTCAGCGCCGCGCCAGTGGTATTCACGGTTCCGGCGGGGACCACTAGGGGGAGGGGGCCGGGCCCCCTCCCGACCTCCCCCAAGTCGAACTAGCTCCCGACCCGCGACGCCGTCGCGGCGACGAAGCGCGGATCGAACGTCCGCAGTACGTCGGGCGGCCGCGCCACGATGCCGAACCGGGCCTCCCAGGACGCCCAGGCACGCAGCGTGCGGAGCACCAGCTCGCCGACGTGCCCGTCGGGAGCCACGAAGGCCGGCCTCACCGCTCCGAGCTCTGCCGCCACGAGCACCGGGTCCAACCCGGTCACCCGGCGCTCCAGGTCGGCCGCGCTGCCCTTCGGGTCATGCAGCGCCACGCCGTAGCCGCGCACCAGCGCGCGGACGATCGCGTGGGCCAGGTTCGGGTCCGAGCTCAGGCTCGCGCGCGTCGCCGCCAGCACGAGCTCGGGGTAGGGGGGGGCGCCGTACTCATCGACGCGGAACACGTGGAACCCGGGGCGGCGGCGCTGCAGCGTGACGCCCTCGTCGTTCCAGAACGCGGTGGCGGCGCCCACGCGGCCGGAGAGCAGGGCCGGGACGGCGTCGAACCCGATCGTCACCTGCTTGACCGCGGCAGCGTCGCCCCCGGACCCGCTCACGATCGAACGCAGGACCGCGCTGTCGCTGGGCACTCCGGTCACCCCCGCCGTATGGCCGGGCAGCTCCCGCGGCGAGCGGATGCCGGGAACGGCGATCACCGACGCCAGCGGGCGCTCGACGATCGCCATGATCCCGACGATGTCCTCACCCCGCTCGCGGGCGATCGCGAGGTCGTGGATGTCGAGGATCGCGAAGTTGGCCCGGCCGCTCTCGAGCAGCTTGACCGAGTCGGTCGAGGCCGACGGCGCGACGACGCGCAGCGCGACGCCCTCGTCACGGTCATATCCCCGCGCCAGGGCCGAGTAGATGCCGGCGTGCACCGCGTTCGGCGTGAAGTCGAGCACCAGCGTCGCGCCCCGGTGCGGGTGCGGGCTCGCGCCCGACCCACAGCCGGCGAGCGCCGCGACGAGGAGCACCGCGGCCAGGGGGAGAAGCGGCTGGCATCGCATCCGAGGAGGCAGGATATGGACGCCGTACCCGCTTCGACGCACCGGCTCCGTAGAATCAGCCACGGATGCGCCGACGCGTCACGTTCAGCCGCAACTTCACGCTGTCGCTCTCTCGGACGTGCCGGTGCTACTGCAAGTACTGCTCGTTCGCGACCCACCAGGCGCACCTGTACGCGCCCGAGGAGGTCGAGCGGCTGCTCGACCATGCCGCGCGGCGGAACGTCAAGGAGCTGCTCGTGCTCACCGGCGAGCGCCCCGAGGTCAACCCGCAGGTGGCCGAGCGCCTGCGCGCCTACGGGCACGAGGATTTCACCGCCTACGTGGCCTGGACGTGCGAGCGCGCGCTCGAGCGCGGGTTGCTGCCGCACACCAATCTGGGCGTGCTCGAGTCCGAGGACCTGGCCCGGCTGCGTGAGGTGACCGCATCGCAGGGGCTGATGCTCGAGTCGATCTCCGAGCGGCTGATGGACACCGTGCACGCCGGCTCGCCGACCAAGCACCCGGCGCAGAGGCTGGCCTGTATCCGGGCCGCCGGCGAGCTGCGGATCCCGTTCACGAGCGGGATCCTGGTCGGCATCGGCGAGAACGAGGACGAGCGCGTCGGCTCGCTCGAGGCGATCGCCGAGCTGCACCGCGAGTTCGGCCACGTGCAGGAGGTGATCCTCCAGAACTTCGTCCCCCACCAGAGCTACTACGGCCGCGAACCCGCGGAGATCGCGGATGTCGCGGCGCGGGAGTACTGGCGCTCGGGTGTCACCGACGGTCCCCAGCTCGATGCCCCCGCTTGGGCCTGCGAGGTGACGATCGAGGACATGAAGCGACTGATCGCGCACACGCGTCGCCTGATGCCCGACGTCGGGATCCAGGTGCCGCCGAACCTGGCCGATTGGTGGCCGGAGCTCGTCCGCGCGGGCGCGACCGACCTCGGCGGGCTGAGCGCCAACGGG
>DATMGZ010000200.1:0-6207 GCA_035555155.1 Solirubrobacteraceae bacterium
GGGGTCGAGCCGGGCGGGGCGGAGCCGGCCGGCACGGGATCACACGGGGCGGAGACCACCGACGTCGACCCGGCCGGGGCGGACTGACGGACGGGCGGCCGGCCGCGGCGCTCGCGCAGCACGACGGCGGCTCCGCGCGCCGGCGTCATCGTGATCGCGCGGCGGGCGATCCGCTCCGGCTCGGCTCGGTCGGGCTCGAGCTCAGCCGCGGTCAGGAGCGTCTGCAGCGCGACCTTCATCTCGAGCTGGGCAAAGCTCGCGCCCAGGCAGCGACGCGTCCCGCCGCCGAAGGGGATCCAGGTATAGGTGCCGGCGGGGTGCTCGAGGAACCGCTCCGGCCGGAAGGCCAGCGGCTCCGGATACACGTCGGCCCGGCGGTGCACCAGATGGATGCAGGGAGCGGTCTCGATCCCGGCAGGGAGCGTGTGGCCCATCAGCTCGAAGGGCTCCTCGGCCCGGCGCGCGACGATCGAGATCACCGGGCGCGGCCGCAGCGTCTCCTTGATCACGGCGTCGAGGTACTCCTCGCGGCCGGCCAGCGCTCGATCCGCTCCGGTCCGAGCAAGGCCATCATCAGTAGCCGGCTCGGCTCGGTGACCCACTCGAGCATGCCCCGCAGCACGCCGCGCAGCTGCTCCGCCGCGGCTCGGTCCTCGACGCCGAAGACCGGGCGCGCGACCCAGCGCAGCGTCTGCAGCAGGCTGGAGCTGCTGGGACCGGGGGGCAGGGCGGCGGTGGGCCGTCCGGGAGACCGAGCCCCGGCCACCGTGCTCAGGCCTCGCCCTCCATCGGGGCCCCGGCCGCCTGCGCGGGCTGGGCACCTGCCGCCGGCTCGGTCGCGGCGGGCTCGAGCGCCAACGCGCCCGAGTTGATGCAGTAGCGCAGTCCCGTCGGGGCCGGGCCGTCGTCGAACACGTGGCCGAGGTGGCCGCCGCAGCTGCGGCACAGGACCTCGGTCCGGACCATCAGGAAGCTCCGGTCCTTGCGCAGCTCGACGGCCTCGGCCACCGCCGGCTCGTAGAAGCTCGGCCAGCCCGTTCCGGAGTCGAACTTCGTGTCGGAGCTGAACAGCTCGGCGCCGCAGCCCGCGCAGTGGTAGGTCCCGTCGGACTTCACGTCGACGTATTGGCCGGTGAACGGCCGTTCGGTTCCATGCTTGCGGAGGATCTCGTACTGCTCGGGCGTGAGCCGCTCACGCCACTGCTCTTCGGTCAATTCACGTTCACGTTTTTCCATGCGCCCAACGGTAGCGACCCTCCGAGTTGGGTAAGGTGCACGCGTCATGAAATTCGGACTCGCGATGTTCGTGACGGAAGACACGCCGAGCCCGTCAGAGCTGGCGCGGATGGCCGAGGACCGTGGCTTCGAGTCGCTCTTCTTCCCCGAGCACACCCACATCCCCGCGAGCCGCGAAAGCTCGTATCCGGCCGGCGGTGAGCTGCCGCCCGAGTACAGCCGCACGTACGATCCGTTCGTTGCCCTGACGGCCGCCGCCGCCGCCACCGAGCGCCTGCTCGTCGGGACCGGCATCTGCCTCGTCGTCGAGCGCGACCCGATCATCACCGCCAAGGAGGTGGCGACGCTCGACCACCTCTCGGGCGGCCGCTTCCTGTTCGGCGTCGGTGCGGGTTGGAACGTGGAGGAGATGCGCAACCACGGCACCGACGCGTCGCACCGGTTCGGCCTGATGCGCGAGCGGATCGAGGCGATGAAGGCGATCTGGACCCAGGACGAGGCGAGCTACAGCGGGCGCTACGTCGACTTCGACCGGATCTGGGCCTGGCCGAAGCCGCTCCAGACACCCCATCCGCCGGTGCTCGTCGGCGGCAACGGCCCGCGGGTGATCGATCGCGTGCTCGCCTTCGGCGACGAGTGGATGCCGAACCGGATCGCCGGCGACGACGCGTTCATCGCCCGGCTCGAGGAGCTCGCCGCGCGCGCCGCCGAGGCAGGGCGAGGGACGATTCCGGTCACGCTCGCCGGGATGATGCACGACCCGGTGCGGATCGAGCGCCTCGAGCGCGCCGGCGTCCACCGGGGCATGTTCTGGCTGCCGGCGGCCGGGCGCGGGGAGGTCGAGGCGAAGCTGGACGAGATAACCGCGGCGGTGCACGAGTACGCGTCGGCCGGGGGGTAGGTGCGGGTGGCGGCTGCGGTGGGCGCGTGGCTCGGCTCGGGCGGGAGCGCTTGCGCGACGGTGCATTAGTCGTCAAATCGCCGGCCCGCCGGCGACCTTGGGCACCTAAGCGCCGGAGCGGCGCTTAGGTGGCCGAGGAAGCTCCAGGCGAGGGTACTTTGGGCACTTATGCACCCTCGGAATCCGGCGCATCGCGTGCCTATCTCATCAAACTCGGCCCGTGGACCTGACCTTGGGGCACATGAGCACGATGTGCATGCTCATCTGCGCAAGGAGGCTCAGAGGCCGTTCACCTTGCGACATGAGCACGCTCCGTTGGCCGGCGAAGCCTCTCTGTTCCCCAGCCGACGTTTCACGCCTCACAGAGCCACGCGCCCGATCCCACCCACCGCCGGCTACCCGAGGTACCCCGCACCCACCCGCGGGTCCACCTCGAGCAACTCCATCACCAGCGTCGACCAGCCGAAGTCGATCGCGCCCATGCCGCGGGTCGTGAACGGGTCGTAGTACTCGCGCAGACCCTGCATGGCGATCGCGCTCGCGACGCTGCGCGCCAGCTGAGCCGCATGGTCCCCGTACCCGAGCCGGACCAGTCCCGTCCACACGAGCCAGGCAGCGTTGATCCAGGTCGGCCCGCGCCAGTAGCGCTTGACCCCGCCCGGTCCCCGGTCATCGCGTGAGAAGGAGGGATCCGACACGGATACCGAGGGCGGCGCCAGCGGCGTCCAGAACGCGCCCGGGTCGAGCAGGTGCTGCTCGACGAGTCGGCGCCCGATCGCCTCGGGCAGGTCGGGCAGCGCCAGCGGCGCCAGCGCGGCCCAGGTGACGGCGGGCCGGCGCGCTGGCTTGGGCACCGCCAGCGGGTGGAACAGGCCGCTGTCCTCGTCGTAGAGCCGCTCGACGATCACGCCGGTCAGGGAGGGCCGCCCGAGCGCCATCAGCGACAGGTTGTGCAGGACGTTGGTCATCACCTCGGCGCACACCGGACCGCCGGCATCGGCGATTCGCCGCAGGTCGTAGCCGAGACGGCGATTGCGGCGGACGAGCGGGATGAAGCCGGGGAGGCTGTGGGCCTGCGCGCCCCAGATGGCGTCGAACTGGGTCGAGGCGTCGAGGCCTGACTCGTCGGGCTGGACGATCCAGACCAGGCCGTCACCGTCGAGGTCGCGATGCGCCGCCACCCAGTCGTGATGGCGCACGATCGGCGGCACCGATGCGGGATCGCCGACCACGATCCGCCACGCCCAGGCCAACAGGGGCGGCTGGATGCTGGCGGTCATCGGCGCGTCCCGTGAGGTTACGTTGTAGGTGAGGCGGCGCCGTCCCGACAGCGGCCGGTCCCAGAAGATCGTGTGGCCGATGAAGCCGTCGGGGCGCTGCGCCGCGAGCAGCGACTCGAGCTCGCGGCGCCCGCGGGCGGGATCGAAATGGCGCCAGGCGATCGCGGTGAAGCACGAGTCCCAATACCACTGCCACGGATAGTGGCCCGGGCTGGGGCAGGTGTAGGCGAACGCGACGCCGTCGGAGCTGCGAACGCCCTCGCGCCAGTTCTGTCTCAGCGTCGCCTCGCACAGGATCCGGATCCGGGCGGGGTCGATCACTGACCGGGATTGATATCGGGTATTGCTTCCCGACTAGGCTCCACCTCTGTTGCGAACAGGAGAGATCCCTTGCGAACAGGAGAGATCACGCGATGAGCTGGGCAGACACACACGTTCCCAATCCCGAACGCTATGACGACGTGGCGTATCGCCGCTGCGGCCGCAGCGGCCTGCTGCTGCCACCGATCTCGCTCGGCCTGTGGCAGAACTTCGGCGACGACCGACCCCTGGACGGCCGGCGGGCGATTCTCCGGCGCGCATTCGATCTGGGGATCACCCACTTCGACCTGGCCAACAACTATGGGCCCCCGTACGGCGCGGCCGAGCTGAACTTCGGCAAGCTCTTCGCCTCGGACTTCCGCACCCTCCGTCACGAGCTCGTGATCTCAACCAAGGCGGGCTACGACATGTGGCCGGGACCCTACGGCGATCACGGCTCCCGGAAGTATCTCCTCTCCAGCCTCGACCAGAGCCTGACCCGGATGGGTCTCGACTACGTCGACATCTTCTACTCGCACCGCTTCGATCCCCACACTCCGCTCGAGGAGACCGTCGGCGCCCTCGACACGGCCGTGCGCCAGGGCAAGGCCCTGTATGTCGGGATCAGCTCCTACTCGGCGCCGCGCACCGCCGAGGCGGTTCAGATCCTGCGCGATCTCGGCACGCCGCTGCTGATCCATCAGCCGTCGTACTCGCTGCTCAACCGGTGGATCGAGGACGGGCTGCTCGACGTGCTCGAGCAGGAGGGCGTCGGCTGCATCGCCTTCTCGCCCCTGGCCCAGGGGCTGCTGACCGACAAGTACCTGGACGGGATTCCCGATTCCTCGCGCGTGCGTCGCGGGGAGGCGTTCTCGGACCAGCTGCTCTCCGCGCAGAACCTCGAGCGGGTGCGCGCGCTCAACGAGATCGCGCGCCGACGCGGGCAGACGCTGGCCCAGCTCGCCATCGCATGGATCCTGCGTGATCCCAGGATCACCTCCGCCCTCGTCGGGGCGAGCAGCGTGGAGCAGCTCGAGCAGAACGTCGCCGCCCTCGAGCGGCTCGATTTCGAGCCCTCCGAGCTCGAGCAGATCGAGCGCCACGCGCAGGAGGGCGAGGTCAACATCTGGGCACCCTCGAGCGCCGGCTGACCGGACGGCACCGGGCCGCGCCGGCGACGGCCGATCGCAACTCCATTCAACTCTGTCCGGCGATCGGTCGATCATGGTGCTTATCAGACCCTCGGCTCGTCCATCTGGGCACTCGGATCCAGGTGGGCGGTGATCGAGTTAGGAGAAGCCATGACCGCTGACCGACACGCCGCCTACGTGCGCTTCAAGGGAAAGCTCGACGATCTCGCCCCCAGCAAGCTTTTGCCTGCCGAGCGTGAGGTGCTCCAGGAGGGAGCCGAGGGGCTGCTCCTGACTCACGATCCCGACGAGGCCGCGGCCTCGTACGAGCTGGCGGCACGGCAGCTGCGCGTGCTGATCAACACCGGCCGCTGGTCGGAGACGATGGCTCTGCCGCTGCTCGACGATCTCGCCGCCGCCAGCCCGCCCGCCTTCGTCCTCGCCGCCTGAGCAGCCGGCGCGCGCCGCCGTCCCCGCCGGACGATCCGAGTCCGGCCGCGCCGACCCTCCGCCGGACGGCGGATCGGTCCCGAACCCGCGATCCTTGCCGGATGACGCGGATCGCGGTGGTGGGACACGTCGAGTGGGTGGACTTCGTTCCGGTGGCGCGCCTGCCCCGGCGGGGCGAGGTGGTTCCGTCGATCGCCGCCTTCACCCGTGCCGCCGGTGGGGGCGGGGTGGCGGCGGTGGTGCTGGCCGAGCTGGGCGCCGAGGTGGACTTCTTCTGTGCTCTGGGACGGGACAGCTATGGCCGCGCGACGGCTGATCAGCTCACCGAGCGCGGCGTCCGGGCCCAGGTCGCGTGGCGCGACGGCCCGACCCGGCGCGTGATGACGATGCTGGAAGCGGGCGGCGAGCGCGCGATCGTCAGCCTGGGAACGCGCCTCGAGCCGCTCGGCTCCGAGGATCTGGAGTGGGAGCGCCTGCGCGGCGCCGAAGGGGCCTACTTCACCGCTGGGGACGACGCAGCGCTCCGGCGGGCGCGCGAGGCGCGTGTGCTGGTGGCCACTCCGCGGGCGCGGACCGCGCTCCTGGGGGAGGGGCCGATCATCGACGCGCTGGTCTTCAGCGCCACCGACCCGCACGAGCGCGAGTGGGCGGATCGTGCCGCCCACCGCGCCCGGCTGATGGTCGCCACCGAGGGCGCCCAGGGCGGGCGCTGGTGGGGCGAAGCCGAGGGCAGCTGGGCTCCGGTTCCACCGCCGGGGGAGCCTCGAGACAGCTATGGCTGCGGCGACTCGTTCGCGGCGGCATTCACGCTTGGCCTGGGTGCAGGCGAGTCGGTGGGCGAGGCAGCCGCCCGCGGGGCCGCATGCGGCGCTCGATGTCTGACCCGGGCAGGCGCGCCTTAAACGGCGCG